>NZ_CP095187.1:615000-922500 GCF_022965755.1 Pseudoxanthomonas sp. F37
GTGGGCGCCAGCGCCACGGCGACCGATGCGGTGGCCATCGGCACCGGCGCCACGTCAGGGGACGCCAACAGCGTGGCCCTGGGCGCGGGGTCGGCCACGTCGGCAGCCGTGGGCACCACGGGCACGACCATCGCCGGTACCGACTACACCTTTGCCGGTGGCGTTCCGGTGGGCACGGTCAGCGTGGGCGATGCGGGAGCCGAGCGCACCATCACCCACGTGGCGGCCGGCCGCCTGTCGGCCACGTCGACCGATGCGGTCAATGGTTCGCAGTTGTACGCCACCAACCAGGCCATCGATGCGCTGGACGGGCGGGTGACCACCGTCGAAGGCGACGTCGCCAACCTGACCGAGACCGTCGGAGGGTTCGATAGCCGCATCACGAACGTCGAAGGCGACGTGGCCGACCTGACCGAGACCGTCAACACCTTCGACGGCCGCATCACCAACGTGCAGAACGGCGCGGATGGCATGTTCCAGGTCAGCCAGGAAGATGCGATCACCAAGCCTGCGCCTACCGGTACCAACGCAGCGGCCGGCGGCAACGGCGCGGTGGCCAGCGGCGACAATGCGCTGGCCGTGGGCAACCAGAGCACCGCCAGCGGCAACGACAGTACCGCGCTGGGTAACGGCGCCACAGCCTCCCACGGCAACAGCGTGGCGTTGGGCGCGGGCTCGGCCACCACGGTCGGTGCGCAGAGCAACTACAACGCCGCCTACGTGGGCGACAGCACCTCCACCGGCGAAGTCAATATCGGTGGCCGCACCATCAGCGGCGTGGCGGCAGGCACCGCAGGTACCGATGCGGTCAACGTCAGCCAGCTCAATGGCGGCGTGAACTACGCCATCAACCAGGCCAACGCCTACACCGACAACCGGCTCAGCGGGTTCTACAGCGACATGTGGACGATGAGGCGCGAGGCCCGCGGCGGCACCGCATCGGCCATGGCCATGGCGGGCCTGCCGCAGGCCTACCTGCCGGGCAAGAGCATGCTGGCAGTGGCGGCCGGCGGCTACCAGGGTGAGTACGGCATGGCGGTGGGCCTGTCAGGCGTCACCGAAAACGGCCGCTGGGTCTACAAGGCGCAGGCCAGCGGCAACACCACGCGCGACTGGGGCTTCACGGTGGGCGCGGGTATCCAGTGGTGAGCACCGATCGGAAGAACGCGGGTAGCGGCATCGCAACCAGGCCGCCGCCTGCCGCGCATCAGGAAACGGCTCTGTACTCGTCGGACAGAACGCTGCGCATCACCTTCATGGGCGAGAGCGCAACGGTCGCCTTGCAGGTAAGCGGCAGCCAGCGCAGGTTGTGCGAGTTGCTGAAGGAACTGGCGTTCCGGAACCTGCGCCATGCCATCGAGGTTTCGCTGGCGGATGGAGCGGCGCGCGCAATGCGGTCCGCGGTACCGGACGAGTTCCTGGCCCATATCGATTTGGATGAAATATTCAAGGGGAGAACCCGCAATGGATAACAAACGGAGTGGAATGCTGCTTTTGGTGCTGATGGCCGTGGCCGCAGGCGGCTGCACCACCCATGTCAGTCGCGACATCTCCGCCGATGGCGTGCCTGGCGAGGTAGTGTTTCCCGCGATGGAACAGGCGGTGCTGAAGGAGGGAACGTTCCCCAACCCGGACAGCCTGCGCCTGGTGGCTTCCGGCGTAACCAAGGACCAGCTGTACGATCTGCTGGGCCGCCCGCATTTCCGCGAAGGCTACGCCGGCGTGCGCGAGTGGGACTACATCTTCCATTTCCGCCGGGACGGCCAGGTGATCACCTGCCAGTACAAAGTCGTCTTCGACAATCAGTATTACGCACGAAGCTTCTACTGGATGCCCGCGTCCTGCGCCGGCCTGCTCAGCGAGCCTGCGCCTGCGCCGGCACCGGCGCCTGCGCCTGCGCCGGCCGTCACCACCCGCCGCTTCGCGTTGTCCGCCAATACCTTGTTCGCCTTCGGCCGTTCCGGCCCAGGCGACATCCAGGCCGGTGGCCGGGCGGAGGTTTCGCGCATCGTCAACGAACTGCGCAAAACCCGGGGCGTGCGCCACGTTCGCGTGGTGGGCCACACCGACCCGGTAGGCAGCGATCAGTCCAATCTGGCGCTGTCCCAGCGTCGCGCGGATACGGTCCGGCAGCTGCTGATAGCTGAAGGTGTCCCCTCAGCGCTGATTTCCGCAGAAGGGCGGGGTGAGACGGAGCAGATCAAGCAGTGCGACATGTCGCAGCCGCGCAGCGCGCTGGTTGCATGCCTGCTACCCAACCGCCGCGTCGAGATCGTGGCCGACGTGGAAGGGTGATGCCAGGCTTCGGCCTGCGTGCCGGAGAACGCATGGGGCAGGGACCCGCCGCCGTTGGGCGGTGCGTGGAAGCTGGAGGATCCAGCCAGGGAAGCGTTGCTGCCATGGATGACCAACCCGTCCGCGAGCGCCAGGAGGGCGCCACGGACGATCTTCCAGAGACCGCCGCTTGTCTCTGGAAGTCGGGCGATTGCGGTTGTTCGCGCAACGGCAGCCCATGCGGTATGCCGTCGCCTCAGCGGCATGCCACAGAACGCGTACCGGCGGCCATCGGGGGAGGGATTGGCCTCCCCCGATGTTTTGATCCTCAACCTGAAGGACTGAAATGATCCGGAAACTGGCGGCAGAACTGTTGGGAACATTCTGGCTGGTGCTGGGCGGCTGCGGCACCGCCGTGCTGACGGGGGGCTATGTGGGCGGATTGGGTATCGCGCTTGCGTTCGGGCTGAGCGTGCTTACCGGCGCGTACGCGCTGGGGCGCATATCCGGCGGGCACTTCAATCCCGCCGTCAGTCTGGGCCTGGCGCTGGGCGGGCGCTTCCCGGCCAAGGCCGTGCTTCCTTATGCATTGGCGCAGGTGGCCGGTGCGGCGGCGGCGGCCCAGCTGCTGTTCTCCATTGCCCAGGGCGCCCCCGACTTCGATATGAGTGCGGAGGTCGTCGGTGCCTTCGCGACCAATGGCTATGGGGATCTTTCGCCTGGCGGCTATGCGCTGGGTGCCGCGTTCCTGACCGAAACCGTACTGACGGCCGTGTTCCTGTTGGTCATCATGGGTGTCACCGGCAAGGGTGCGCCCGCGGCGTTTGCGCCTGTTGCCATCGGTCTTGCGCTGACCTTGATCCACCTCATCAGCATTCCGGTCACCAATACCTCCGTCAATCCGGCGCGCTCCACCGGCGTGGCCCTCATCGTCGGCACGCCGGCGATGGCGCAGCTGTGGCTGTTCTGGGCGGCGCCGTTGCTGGGGGCTGGTATCGGCGGACTTCTCCATCGCTGGTTGTACCCCTCTTCCCGAGGGGCAAGGCAGAGAAAGTTGTTTCCACAAGCAGGCCTGAAGCGGGCCGTTCCACTCCCATCGAGAAACTACCGGGGAATGCCATGAAGTACTTCGTGATGCGGTTGGCAGTGACACTCTGCGTGTTGTCCGGATCGGCAGACGCCATCGCCCAGGCGCAACGCGCCCCGGCTGCGCCTGCACAGGCGGCGGCGCAAGCGGACATCGATCCCAATACGCTGGCCGGTACGGCGCTGCGGATACTGCAGGCCGTCGACCGTGACCAGGTGAGTCTGTTGTGGGATGGTGCGTCGGCGGTGACCCGGCGTACGACCCGGCGCGAAGACTTTCTGGGCCAGGTAGCCAGGACGCGCAAGCCGCTGGGCACGGTCGCCGGACGCAACTGGATGGCGGTGCGACGCCAACAGGTGGCGGTCGGCGGTCAGCTGCCGCCAGGCACGTATACCAGCGTGGAATTCGCGACACGGTTCCAGAACAATCGCATCGCCAAGGAGTTGGTTTCCATGCGGCGCGACGAAGACGGTGTATGGCGGTTCACTGGGTACGTCATCGAATGAGTCAAGGGTACTGACCAGCACTCAATTGCCGCTCCTCGCCTAGCGCCCTTCAGCTCGGCCGGTGACTCGCCGCCAGCGGAACGATGCCGGCGGACTGGGTTGTATAACGTCTCGATCTAGTCGAACACGTCCGATGCTGGCGTGGCGTGTGCGGGGTAGATCCGTCGCTTGATCTGCTCCTTCTTCAGGACGGTCCGGTCTGGATGTACTCCGCAATGATCTTGCCGGCGCTCCCCGAGCTTCGTCGTGGGTCAGGTGCCCAGCAGACCCCAACGTCGCTTCCCGTGCTCCCAGGTGACGACCCAGGCTTTATGCCCACTGGGCTGCACCCGGAGCAGGAGGCCGCGCACCTGCGTGTCCCTGAGCTCGTACGCGCGATCCTTGGGCTTGGCAGTCGCGACGAGACGCTTGGTGAGGGTGGTGACTGACATCCGGGCTGCTTCCGTGGTTGGCGCAAGCCAAGGATAGGAAGGGTGGGAGGTTCATGATTGGATGCGGATCGTCCGCGTTGGGCCGCTACGTTGACCCATGCGTAGGGGTGCGCGCTCGTGAGATGGGTTGGAAGTCGCTCGACGGGTCTATGCGGCCAACATCTTGAGGGTGTCCCCGGCAAGGCGAAGTCTTCCGCTCCCGAGCGCGACATCAATCGACTTAACAACAGATGCACTGCCGACGGTAAGCCGGTCAGAAAAGAAGAATGCTTCTGTTCCGACGTAAGCCTTCTGTGGGGCCGACTGGCGACAACCTCGAAGGCCTGGTTTAAGCCACCCTGAAGCCGGCACGTATAGTCCACAACCCCAAATCGCACCCAACAAAAAACCCGCCTCTCGGCGGGTTTCTTCAACGCGTTGATTCCGCTCGGGAATCTGGTGGCTATGGGTGGACTCGAACCACCGACCCCAGCATTATGAGTGAAGGCTCGATGCGGCCAAGTGCCTGAAAATACTGAGGAATATCAGTGTTTTCCTAAGTCGGAGAGCCGACTTACGGGTAGGTAAGCCGGCCTGAAGCCGAAAACTTTCCTGGAGCGCCGACTTCCCTGCTACGTAGCGAGCTCCCTGAGCTGCACACCAAACGCGTTCTCCACAAACGAGATCGTTTGTGGCTGGCGTTCGAGTGAAGCCCGGACGAGGGGCGTCGTGTAAAGGCCGGAGTTTGGCTCCCACTTCGCCTCAGTCCTGGGAACGGAGACGATCCACTCCACCCGGAGGACGTACTCTGAGTCGGCGACACTATCCGAATTCTCAGCCATGTCCTTTGCGACCAGATCAAAATGTTCGAGCAGTCGACCTTCATGGCGGTAGTCAAGATAGGGAACTGCGCGGGCCAAGACCTTGCCGACCCCAACGTAGCCGCTGCCCTTGAGGTAAGCCACCACGACGTCGCCTTCGGCGAGGTCGAGGATCTGGTCGCGCCATTGAGGCCCTTGCCCCGCAGAGAGAAATCCAAGCCTCCGGCAGTCGTCCCAGTTGCGGTGAGATCCTTCTCCGACGTTGACGTAGTAGATGCCGTTCTGAAAGTCGAACGACGACAGTTCGCGATGCAGCGTATTCCTTGGGCGGAAGAGAGATACGAAGCGTCCGGCGGCCTTGTTCGTAAGTCCTTTTCCCAGCTTCCAGATCAGCGTCGTCTCTATGAGGTGAGCCTCCGCTTCAGAAAGCCCTGCGGCTACGGTTCGGATGATCGGCTGCAGTCCTTCTGCCTCAATGGCCCGGATACGTGCCACTTTTTCGGAGTCCGAATCGTCGAACAGGTGCGCAAACCTGCGCGATCCCTTCCCCTTTCCGTAGTAGAACTCCTCATAGTTCCTCGGATCGATATACACGTAAACGTAGTAGTTCCGGTCAGTCACGGCCGCTCCTATGCCATCAAATAGCGCAGCCCCCTGCTGCGCTCGCGACTGGAATTGTGAATCGACAGATCCGAAAATCAAGGGGCAGCCCCGGCGGCAGCGATTTCCCAGTCGCGGTGGTGTGGCAGTCGAAGATCGTGCCGAATAGTCAGTCGTCCGGGCCGAACTGGATCGCGAAGCGGTTCAGCGCTGCCTTCCAGTCGTGGACCGGGAGTGTCCATCGTCGGCTGATGTTTCTCAGCGCAAGATAGAGCAGCTTGAGCAGCGACTCGTCGTTCTGGAACGATCCCCTATAACGCATGACGCGCCGAAGACTCATGTTGACGGACTCGATGGTATTGGTCGTGTAGATGATCTTGCGGATCTCTTTCGGGAAGTCGAAGAAAGGGGTCAGTTGTTCCCAGTTTCGACGCCACGCTTGCCCGATCGTTGGGTAAGCTTCGCCCCATTTGGTGTCGAAATCAGCGAGCGCCTGCGCCGCGGCTTCAACCGTCGCGGCGGTGTATATCGGACGCAGATCGAGCGCCACATCCTTGCGAGATTTCCAGGATACGAAGTCGAGGCTGTTCCTGATCATGTGCACGACACACAACTGCACGATGGTCTTCGGGAAGACGGCAGCGATTGCTTCCGGGAAGCCCTTGAGTCCGTCCACACAGGCGATGTGGATGTCCTGGATGCCGCGGTTCTTGATCTCGGTGAGCACCTGCAGCCAGAACTTGGCGCCCTCATGCGGCGAAACCCAAAGGCCTATGGCCTCCTTCTGCCCGGTGACGGTTATTCCGATCACCACGTACACCGCTTTGGCTCTCGAGGCGCCGTCACGCACACGGACGTGGATACAATCCAGGTAAATCACAGGGTAAACGGCATCGAGCGGCCTGGACTGCCAGGCCTTGATCTCGTCCGCTGCTGTATCGGTGACTTTCGAGATTGCTGCTGGTGTCAACTCGATACCGTAGAAGTCCAGGACCTGCTCTTGAATTTCGCGAGGGGTCAGGCCCTTCGAGTACATGGCCATGACCTTGGTGTCGAGACCCTGGGGAATGGCGCGTCCCTTCGCCGCTTTGCCAGTCAAAGGGCTCTGCTCCGCAGCCGTGCTGAGTTCGCGTAGGTCAGACGCGACATCCTTTTGCTGCGGCATGCTGGCCGTCTGGCCGATGGGCAAGCTCAGGGAGCGCGCTATGAGCTGCTGGGCGAGCTGCTGAATCAGTCCATCGTTACCGAGTATTTCCTCTCGCGGCCGATCAGCGAGCAACGCGTCGAGGAGGTCGTTGGGTATGGGTTGCGCGCGCTTGGGCATGACGTCGTGGCCTCTTGATCGGAGGCGCAATTTCTACGGGTGACTTATTACTCGGACGTGTCACTTGGAATACGGGCGCGTTATTTAGTTGCGAGAAACCATATATGTGCGTGCCCTCGCGTTTCGAGGTAATCGATCTGTATAGGTGCTCTGCCGTTCTCACGGCTGTGATAGCCGCAGGGAGGACGAGGATCAACCGCATCTGAGCTGAATCGCCGACCCTTGCAGTTCTGATGCCAGGGTCGTAGTCGCTGGCCTTACTGGAACGCCTGACCGAACAAGGAGATCCGCGAGCGGCACCGATGCCGTGTCGTGCGGTAAGTGGCTCGTAAGTCGGACGGACATTGCATACCAGACCCGCTGGCACGCTGCCTTGGCGGATCCACACACAGGGCGCTACGGCCGTTACGGGGTCAGGCATCGCGCCCCAGGTGAGCACCTGAGCGCTGACACGTGTTACAAGTCGCACCCAGTCCTAGACGGTGCCAACGGTTGGGCGTACCACTGCGCCGAAATAATCCAGTGCCAAGGCCGCGATTTAAGTGTGTGTGCTGGTTAGATGTGTGGGCAGGTGACCGACAATCACCAGCTGCTGCTGGTCGTCCCAGCTGAAGTAGATTCTCAGGCCTTGGCGACGATCTCGGCTGTCTGACCCTGCGACGTGCATGTCCAGCTTATATGTCGTGCCCTCCCAAGACACCCGATACTCACCCGCATACTGTCGAGTATCGACGGCCTCACCGGTAGGCGAAATGCGCACCCCCAACTCGGCCTCTTTCGCGCGGCACTTTGCCAGATGATCAGCACCACCCATCACCTTCATTTCCCAATATTCCTGGGCGAGTAGAGCGCAGCAACGCAGGAGCAGCTCAGGGTCAGCGTAATCCGGCACGGAAGCCGCCGCGCGTGATGCCTTGGGGGTGATGATCATACGGCCCGTGAAGTTCTCTTCCGCCCATTCCTCTAGCTCATCAACTGGGCGAGTGAAGTCCAATGGAGGGGCAGCACGAAGCCGGTTGAGTTCCTCCTCCAGCCTGCGGATCTGGCCCGTGTAAGCGTAGAGCCTAGCCTGGGCCTGACGCTTGGCCTCCTCAGCCGCCTGCGCGCGTTGTTCTTCGTCCAGCGCCATCCTTTCCCAGCCTTGGGCAGCGTCCCGCAGCACCGCAATGTCCGCCGCGAAGTCTTGGGTGCTGGTCGCCGGGAGCGAAGGCCCAGTGATGGCCGACCGCAGTCGGCGATCCGCCGCGATGCCTCGAATGAGGGCGAAGCTGGGTAGATCTTTGTTGCCGTCACGACGATCCACCGTGTCGCTCATCGCAACAAACTTCATCTGCTTTTGGGCGGTCGGCAGTCGGTGTCGCCACGATTGGCCAACGTAGAGCGGATGCCTGAAGCGATCATCGGCATCAGGGTCAAAGCCAACCCGGTAGATGCGGATCGCGTCCCCGAATACCCCGTGACCGCGACCATATCGGAGCGTGAGATCTTGCGCCGCATCAGGCGATACCACTGCCACAATCGCCAATCCTGCGAACTGCCTCGCCAGACGCTGTGGTTCGATCAACGGTGTGCCGTTGCGAGGAGTGCTTGCGACAATGACCGACACCGACCTCATCTTGGACTCGATAATCTGGATCAGCGTGTCCAAGTCCCGGGGAGCGTCCACCTCCCACGGCTGACCGTCCAACGCCCGACCAGCGTCTTCCAGTCCAGCTCGTTGGGCAAGCATGCCGACAACGGCCGGCACCGCGGGACTACTGATCGTTGAATCCACTCCTGCAGGTACAAACGCGCAGAGAGTGCAGGCAACGGCCGGCTGTCTGTCGGGTCCCATGTCAGCCAACACCAGCTCAACTCGCCACTGGCGCCCGGCCACCTCCGTGCAGGGGTCGTCACACCGAATCGCCCACAGCCCGGGAGACGACTCGATCGCCAAAGCCCGAGTGCTGGCGTCATCTTCTATTTGGACCGGACGGTCACTGATCGCCTGCGAATCCGAGATCTTCCAGCGCTTCTTCGTGCGCAGCCAGTCGAGGGTGACGGCACGCGCTGTGCTTAGGGGATCATCCCCGTCTGCCCGGTTTACTCGACCCACAATCTGCGCGAGCCGCTTGTAGCGGCCAGGCTCAAGCTCGATAGCCCTGTCCCACGGCGCCTGCGGTTCGGCGCGACCAATGCCTGCTTCCATTCGATTCCTCCCCAGGATCGTTGATGCTACATGACGTAAGACTTGGCATCGCGCCACTTTTTTCTGTCTCGCTGTGCGGTGAGACTGGTCGCCTGGACTTCGTCAGGCGAGGTGCATCCGTAGGGAATTGCAGCTGCTCTGGGCGCCCGTTAAACCGGGAATGCTCGCCCGAAACCCACTCCGTGCGCCCGTGGCACGCCGACGATGAGGCGTCTCGCTGAGTGCGACGATGTTGGCTCAATCTTCGGTGACACCCATACTTGGACTTTGGGAAGAGGGAGCCACGATGGGCGTAAATCTCGATAAGCCGGACCGATGGAAGGCCGACGTGGCTAAGTCGGTGGACATGTACAACGATTGGTTCTTGAAATTCGCCCCCAAGGCTTTCCGGGAAACGCGCGTGGAGACCACCAAGGCGGTGGAACATAGCTTGGACATCACCCGGCACCTACGCGATATCGGCCCCGACACGTTCCGCGCCAATCCCACCATCTTGCCGACGCTACGGATGTCCACCTGCCCACCCTTGGCCGTAGACCGCTTGGTAGGCCTCGCGGGTGTGAGTGACAGCTTGGTGGACAACCTGGAGAAGAAACAGCGCCTACCGCCACGCATGCCTGCGGCCGACGTGGACGCCGATCTGACCAAGATCGGCGACATCATCGAGCGTATGGCTGACCCGGATATTTTCGTCTGGTTGGCGCGTGGCGACGAGCCCACGGAGGCCGAAACGCACCGGGCGGCCACCATCGTAGCGGATCGGCTCTGTGGCGCGGTGGCCAATCCCATCATCAGGAACGCGCAAGAAGAACGGCAGCTGGCCGCAATCAAGAAGTGGTTGGAGGCCAATGGGTATAAGGAAGTGCCGGCGGGTGCCCGCGTTGATTTCCGCAAGATGACGCCGGGCACCTTTAGTTTTCGCCTGAACGTCCAGGTGCTGGCTGGCACCACCAAGCCGGTGAACATCCCAGTGGACGCAGTCATCATGCCCAAGGCCGCCAAGGCCGGACAGTTGCCCATCTTGGTGGAGGCTAAATCGGCCGGAGACTTCACCAACACGAACAAGCGCCGCAAGGAAGAGGCGGTAAAGATGGCACAGCTGAAAGCCGCCTACGGGGACGACGTGCGGTTCGTGCTGTTCCTATGCGGTTACTTCGACAGCGGTTATTTGGGCTACGAGGCCGCCGAGGGCATTGATTGGATTTGGGAACACCGGATAGACGACTTGTCCGAACTGGGATTGTGATGATTGAGCAGTTGGAAGCCCGGCGCCTGGAACTGCAGGCGTCGCTGGACGCGGAAAAGACCGCCGAGGAACGGAACAAGATGGGGCAGTTCGCTACCCCGTCCGCGTTGGCGCGCGACGTGCTGACCCATGCAGAGGCGTTGCTGCCTGCGCGGGGCAAGGTGCGGTTCTTGGACCCAGCATTGGGCAGTGGGGCATTCTACGCTGCCCTGTTGCGTGTGTTCGGTTCGCGCAGGGTGGACGACGCCCAAGCGTTCGAGATCGATCCGCACTACGGGCAGACGGCGGAACAGTTGTGGACGCCCAACGGCCTGGCACTGACGCACGGCGACTTCACTCGGGCCGAGCCGCAGGCGCGCTTTAACCTCGTCATCTGCAACCCGCCTTACGTACGTCACCACCACTTGAGCGCGAGCGAAAAGCAGCACTTGGCCGAACGCACCCTGGCGGCTACTGGCCGGCAGTTGAGCGGGCTAGCCGGACTGTATTGCCACTTTTTGCTCCAGTCTCACGCATGGATGGCGCCCGAGGCCATCGCTGGCTGGCTCATCCCCAGCGAGTTCATGGACGTCAATTACGGCCAACAGGTCAAGGACTACTTGCTACAGCAGGTCACCTTGCTTCACATCCACCGGTTCGATCCGCGTGACATGCAGTTCTCCGACGCGCTGGTGTCCTCGGCCGTCGTCTGGTTCCGCAACGCCCCCCCGCCTGCTGGCCACGCAGCACGCTTCACGTTCGGCGGCAGCCTGGCCCAGCCGGGACACGCACTGGACGTGGCGGTCACCGACTTGGCCGCGGAACGCAAGTGGACTCGCTTCCCCTTGCTGGGAGTGAGGCAGCCCACTGGCGAGCGCCGAACCGTGGGCGACCTGTTTAAGATCAAAAGGGGCCTGGCAACCGGCGACAACGGGTTCTTTGTGCTCGATGAAGCCGCCGTGCGAGCGCGTGAGCTCCCCGCGCAGGCCCTGCGCCCCATCTTGCCCAGCGCCCGGTATGTGGAAGGCGACGCCATCGACGCCGACGCGCAAGGCCTGCCGACGAATACCCGCCGGCTGTTCCTGCTGGACCCGCGCATGGACCAAGCCGAAATCGAACGACGGTTCCCCACGCTGGCGGCTTACCTCGCCGAAGGTCGAGCCCAGGGGTTGCCAGAGCGTTACCTGTGCCGCAGCCGCAAGCGCTGGTATGACCAGGAGCAACGCGAGGCCGCCCCCATCGTGTGCACCTACATGGGACGCTCGGATAGGAAAGGCGGTCGGCCGTTTCGCTTCATCCGCAACCGAAGCCAGGCCACAGTGGCCAACTCCTACCTGGCCATGTATCCCACGCCACTGCTGCAAGAACGGTTGGCCAGTGATCCGACGTTGCTCGATCGGGTGTGGCAGCAGCTCAACGCTATCGCCCCAGACGACTTGCTGGGCGAGGGGCGGGTGTACGGGGGCGGGCTGCACAAGCTAGAACCGAAGGAGCTGGCAAAGGTTCCGTTGGCGTTGGATTAACTCCGGTCACAAACAGCCAGATCGAGTCGTGGCCCTTGGGCCGGAAGATCCCGTTGTTGATGCTGGCGTCCGCGATGTTGAACTGCGCCTTGAGTTCGGCGCGCGTGTACACCTGGCCGACGACTAGATCCCTGGATGACTTCATGGCGTCCCTTGTGTCTGCATGGATGTGCGTTGCATGCGGGAGGTCAGCCGTGGCTACCTCCTGGTGGCACGGCTGAAATCTTATACGCGCCAGAACGCACTGGAGTGCGTCTGGGGAATGATGGATTGCGCCAGGTAGGGTGGGGCGGATCAGGGTGCGCGCGGCGCGTACGCGCTGACTGACGCGCAATCGGCGCGAACGGAATGCCGGAATACAGGTCCCAGTTGGATCCGGCACCCAGTTGTCGTCAGCGGGATCCTCGTCCATTCCGGGCGCATCCTGACGTCCAGGTCTCTTTGAGACACATCCGTCTAGTCGCCCCCCACTCCGGGATGTCACGCTCGCCTAGGTATTTCTTAATTACTTCTAAGCTTTAAGGTATTAAGAGATATAGAGGAAAGCGTGACCGGAAAGCGTGACATCTCCGGTGGCCGAAGTCGCTGCGTGACGCTTGGGTGCGCTGGACCTTTCTGAGCTCACGGCGTGTCACTCACCAATGCCGCGGCGCGCTCCCTATCGCGCTGGCGACGTTTTCGCTCGGTGGCCAACTGGCGCTTCTTGTCTGCCTGCGGGTCGGCACTTCCGGTTGCATGCTTGAGCTCGGCAGTCGCCGCATCCCAAAGGCGAGCACACTGTGTAGCTAGCGTACAGTCGCTACAGGCAGGATCACGTGCATGCGCCTGAAGGCCGAGACATGCCGGAATATGCGTAGTGGGAGGATCGCGTTTTGGCGGCGGGAGAGGGTCTACCAGGCTGCGCAGGGCGTCTTCGACCAGGCCGGGCCGCCGATGGAACACTCGGCGGGCCAAGGCTTCATCGATGGCGCCGAGCCTGCCCATGTAGTTCGCGAGCGTGATCTCGGGGTTCTTCGCCATCATGACTCGGTGTTTCAGGAGGCGCAGCGCCTGAAGGCGCGGGCGGCTGCACTTCTCGTCGCCAACGAACAGACGTGCATCCCATTCATCAGCGAAGATGGCGAACGTGTCCCGGGAATCCGACCATCGCGCCTGGGCCGCCGCCAGCGCTTTCGCACTGTAGAGCTGATTTGGAGCAAGAAGCTGCTTGCGATTCTTCTGGCGTGCTGCCCAGGCCATTGTCGCATCCAGGAACACCTCATAGGGCATCCCAAGACGGTCGGCCTCTTGGCGTGCGCGCCAGAGGGAATTGATCTGGCGGGAGTCGTTCTGAAAAAGGTCGGGGCTTACAGGTATCTGGCGGGCCGCGGTTAGATAGTCCCGGACCTGACCGTAATGTGTGCGGTAGGCATCCAGGTAGAGCTCGCAGAACAGCTCGGTTCGGCGGATGGCGGTCATGTAGCCATAGGCAACCCAGGCGGATCGCGTGATCCGTGCCTCCTGTTGCAGCACGTCCGGGCGAACAATCTCACGAACGACCGCGATCTCGCCCGCTCGGGCTCGGGCGGCCGAGACGTGCTTTCGATAGCTGCGCAGTCGAGATGCCCTCGATTGGCGGTCACGGACACTGGTGCCGGACCATTTCTGCTTGCGTGAGACGGAGTTCGACAATGGTGTTCTCGTGGCTCGGGTTTAGATAGCTGGTGCGGATCGCTGCATCGGTATGACTTGTTATAGCCACTTGCTGCTAATTCGGCTGTTGGAAGTTCAGGCAGTTTTCAGATCTGCGTTAAGCGCCGCAAAAATGAAAGTCGCCTAAAAAAAGATCGTGAACGGGTGCGCTTCGTGTGCTATTTCGCGCGCACGCGCTCATCAGTTGAACACCGCCCAGGAGGGCTATCAGAAGGCGGGCACCATGCTTCCCCGTAGCGCCTAATCGGTGCACCGGGCGCGTGCACATCGGATCCTTAGGAGGGGCCATCAGGAGAGTGTGTCCACGCCAAATCGCTGCTTTGGGCGTCCTAAGGGGTACTACTGACTCTCGCCTTTCTCGGAGGTCAGGAGCCACCGTGAAGCAGATTGATGAGCGTATGAGTTGGAGTTGACGCGTCATCGCCCTCGCTCTCCGGCTGACATAGCCTGATGGCCCAGGAGCGCCCGTCGAAGTGGCAGCGTGACTCATCTTTCGCGGCGTTAGCGCATTGAAACGTCACGAAATCGTCAATAAGAATTCGCGATCAGAGCCGGGCTGACGCGGGTCTCGACCTATGACTATCAACGATTTACGGTGATGTATAAGCCCGAAAGACCCGTTGTGAGGGGCCGCATCGCGAAAAATGATGCGAGTCAGGACTTCGCGCGAGAAGCGAAGTCCTAGAACGGCGCCGGATGTGCGGTAGTGCGTCTGCCGAAGTCCGCGCAGCCCTGACCAATCTCCATAGTTTGGAGCGCACTCTGCACATCAGCGATTCGCCCGTCGCCCCGGCTCAAGGGGCGCATGACGCAGGTGAGCGACCATAGGTCCTGCGCTGGACGAAGGTAGATTCGCCCAAGTTGCCTGTCACGTTCAAGCCAGACGAAGCCACACCTGGCTGTAGGGATTTTCCTATCGCAGCCCGCCTGCTCGCAGGCTTTTTGGGCATGTGGAAAGAAGGGGCGGCGGTCCGCCTCCCCGCTGTGAATCCCTTTTCCGCCGGTGGCCGCGGACTTCTACTTGATCCTCACCCAACTGAAGTCAAAGATGCCAACCCCCTCATCCATGCGCCACGCCCTGCGTACTTGGTCACGCTTGCTTGCTTCGGCGTAGAACTGGAAGTCATACGACTGCGGTCTGCCATAGCCGCCGAAGCCGTTCTTGGCGCGCACACGGCACTCGAGGATCGGCTCCTTCGACGCATAGCGTTCCGCTTGGCTGGGGGTGTGGTCGCTACGCCAAGAGCAGTCGAACTGAGCGCTGTCCGGGTCGCGGAGCTGGGTCTTGACCAGAGCGTGAGCAGCCTGGATCTGACGTTCTTCCTGGCTGGTGCATGCGGTCAGGGCGACGATAGCGACGAGGGGCAGGGTGATGGATCGCATTGGGTTGGCTCTCTGTGGTGGGTAATGAAGGGTCTGCGACGCGCGCACAGCTCAGGCAGCGAGCTTCTCGACGGCGGCTGCCAGGTGTTCCGGCGCGAGGTGGGCATATCGGAGGGTCATCGTTAGATCGGCGTGGCCAAGTAGTTCGCGGACCGTGTTGAGATCGACTCCAGCCATGACCAGCCGGCTTGCAAAGTGATGGCGCAGGTCGTGAAAGCGGAAGCCCTCGATCCGCGCTGCGGTCAGCAGGGTGTCCCAGGACGACTTGATGCCGGAGATGCCGAACACGCTGCCCGACACGGCGGACTGCAACGCCCATTGCCGCAGCACGGTCATGGCTTCGGCGTTCAGGGGGACATGGCGCTGCTTGCCGGACTTGGCGTTCTCCCGGCGCACCGTGAGCATCCGCGCCTGCAGATTGATGTCCGACCAGTCCAGGGCCAGCAGTTCGCCCCTGCGCAGACCGGTGTTCATCGCCAGCAGCACGACCGGCGTTAGGTGGTCGGCATAGGCCCCTTCGGGTACTTCGGGGAACAGCGGGCGTCTCCGGGCTGCTCGCCAGTCATTGGCTGATCTGCGCGCGGCAGCGTGTTCCAGGTCGCGCGCTGCAAGGGTTTCCCTGAGGCGCTGCTCTTCGGCGGGGCTTAAGAACCGCACAACGCTCCGAGGCTTGGCCGCCTTCATGCGCAGCTGCTGGATGGGGTTCTGCTCCAACATCCCCCACTTCACTGCCTTAGCGATCACGGCGCGGAAGCTGGCTAGGTCACGCCACGCGGTTGCCTTGGTGATGAGACCCGCCCGGTCGGGGCGGGCCTTGGTCTGCAGTCGCTCCATCCACCAGCGCTCGACCCAGGCCGCGTTGATGTCGGACATGGGCATGTCGAGCGCGGCAGGGAATACCCGCTCCAGGCGACTGATGTACTTGTCCGCCCCTTTGAGCTCGCTGCACGCCCAAGGGCGGTAGTGGTCGCGCAGGAACTCCGCGAGGGTGATCTTCGGGGCGGCGGGCTTGGCGATGCTGGGCAGCCCGGTCTGGATGTACTCCGCGATGATCTTGCGGGCGATCTCCCGAGCCTCGTCAAGCGTCAAGTGACCAGCAGACCCCAGCGTACGACGCTTCCCGTGCTCCCAGGTGACGACCCAGGCTTTATGCCCACTGGGCTGCACCCGAAGCAGTAAGCCGCGCACCTGCGTGTCCCTGAGCTCGTACGCGCGATCCTTGGGCTGGGCAGTGGCAACGAGTCGTTTGGTGAGGGTGGTGACTGACATCCGGGCGGCTTCCTTGGTTGGCGTAAGCCAACGATAGGAAGGGCCGGAGGTTCATGATTGGATGCGGATCGTCCGCGTCTATCGGCGCGACAACTGCAGGGGGCGCGAGGTCGTTTACGGCCAATTAGGGCGCACGTGACGGAGATATTTTCCTGAGAGCAGAGAATTGCCGGCGAGCGCGCGGCTCACGCTATCCCTCGCACTTGCATGGAGCGCACCGACACGGATGCCGGGATCGCTGCTCAGAATGCCGCTGAGCTTCTCGTAGCTGTATTCGTGCGACAACTGGTTGCAAGCAACGTAACTGTCGTGGGTTAAGAATCCGGCGTGATCAGTAGCCCGGATGAGCGCCATGCAGGCGACGATCTCGGGAACCCCGGCCTGGAATTCATTAAGCGCTGAGTTGATGAGGAACATGCGCAGAGGGTCAAGTGCCGCCACCACGAAGAACTTGGGTTTCGGTGGATTGCACAGTGTGCACCTAAGGCGGAAGACGTCGCCAACTTGGATTGGAGGCTGAGCGGCCATCCCTGGCGTGACCTTTAAACTGCTTCTCGCCAATGAGTGCGTTTTTCGGGCATGCGAGCTTCTCCGGGGTTGTCGTCACGGAGGTGTTGGATGATCTCGTCTGCGTTGTCGAATTCCTGAGCAATGCTTTCTTTGCTCATGCGAGCCGACTTCTTGAACAGGCGGCTGATGAACGTCCAAGCATCCTTCCACGCGGAGTCATGGGACATATCCCTTATGGCCCACTTGCCAACTCGCTTGTACGTGTCGATCACTGCGCGCAGCGAGTTGATTTCACTCTCGCTCAGTTCTTCAAGATCGGGCGCCTTCTTCAGCTCAATCATGTGATTGGCGTGGTACACAAAAAACTCGCGCGCGCGCAAAAAATCTTTGTCGGAGGAGTCGTCCCCTCGCACATGCTTCAGCATGCTGTAGGTGAAGCTGGGCACCGGCCCCTTCTCCATGGCGCAATACTGTTCGCCCGCGATGAAGCGGCCGAACTTCTCCAGATGGAGTTTGTCTGCCAAATACATCATTTTCATGATCGGGTAGAGCGACTCGTTCGTCTCTTGGACTAAGAGGGCCGTTGCAGCGATGGCCTTGTCTACCTCAAATGCGGCTCTATTCGCCTGGCGACCACTCATGGTCATCTCCACTTGCATCCCGTCTCTCCCCATAACCGGACGCTTGCCCGCTGGACCCCGTTTTGAGAAGGGTGCGGGCCACCCTCTCACGTACTACATTGCTTCGATGCGCTCGTAGAGCTCAGGAAAGCATAGCTCGTTTGCATTAAGCCTAGGCAACCGCTCGTAGGCGGGCTCAGACTAACGAGGTCGAAGGCCCCCCCCGTCCAATACGAAAAACATATAAGACCTTGAATTTGTTGGAATTTGATCGATCGCCGACAATCGGTGGCTGCGAGGGCGAGGTCTAGCCAAAGTAGGCGTCGAGAACTGCCGGGGGCCAGATTGCGCAACGATCGGTGTCCCACTAGGGGCTCACACTCTCGTGTCCCTCCTAAGCCACTCTGAGGTCATCCCAGTCCGGGTGGGTCGGAGAGCGGGATCGGTGGCGCTATGGGAGGGGCTTCAGCCGCGCCATAGCTGTGAAGAACACTTGCCTAAGCTTGGCCGCGCAGCTTTAAGTGCGCCCGCCACGCCCAGTTACTTTACAGATGGAGCCAGAGGCGACGGGGGCGAGCTCAATGTCATGGTGGTGGCCACGTTCCAGCTCTTCGGCGAATCGAGACGGCCAACGACCTGATATCGCTGGACCAGAAAACCATCACTCGCATCTTCCGTGATGACGTGTACAAGCCCCTCATTGGCAAGAAGAGAAACTGCTGGACGGATTTGATTCGGCTGGGCTCCCGACTTGTCTCGCAATGTCTGGTGTCTCAGTGCTACGACAACGTTATCGTTGGGTCGTCCCGCCAGCATGATCAAGTAAAGCTTTAGGGCGACCAGTGCAGTAGTTCCTCGATGGGGAATCTTCGGCACTCGTTGAAGAACCTGCGCTCTCGGAAGCTTAGCCCACCCCCCCGCGCCCTCTTCGGGGCGCAAGAGTTCGAAGTCAGACGGGGCGGTTCGATTTCCGGGCTTGTAAGAAATCAGGCCCGCCGCAACCGCACGATGAATGCCTCGCAGCGTCATCACTCGGCTCAACTGCGTCAGGTCCTCGAGGTCGTTGAGTGAGGCTCGCACTTCAAAGCTGGACGCGTCGGAACGCTTAGCGGCGGCCAGTCCGAGATAGATGCGTAGGGCCGCCTGCGAGAGCCCCGCGGATTGCCCTCCATGAAGAGAGGTCAATGCTTCACTCCCTGGCCGAAACCACCAGGACGGCAGCTTTCCCCATGGCCTCATCGCCGCTCTCCAAGCCGCGCGATCCGTTCAATCGTGGTCAGCACCCGCACCCCAAGGCGATAGATCAAGAACACGAAAGCGAGAACTACCACTGCCAGAACAACAATGGGTTCACCGCCAAGCAGGGCCTCCAACATCGACTTCAGCCATTCCATAACGCGGCTCCAGAACACGCTGACTCGCATTTCGCTGAAGCAAGCGCGCCTTGTCTAGAAAGAGCAATATTCAGAATAGCGTCAGATATGCCGCCTTAGCCTTGATTTTAAAAGGGAAAGGAGGTGGTTCTGAGTCGTGTAAGGTAGTTCACGAGAAGACCAAAGACCGCCTATTCAGGTATCGGCTGGGGTCTAGCGGAGTGCGCTCGCTCCCTGCTCAGGCCGGCGAGACCGGACACATACATCACCGCTGCTCAACGAAGGTTACAGTCACGGGCTCGCCAGCAAGGTCGACGGAAATGGTCAACTGTGCGGCACTCTGCCTGTCCCGCTTGGGCAGCGAGAACCGAACATCTCCTAGGATGAATTCCCCCGGCGACAACGTGTTGGCCTTGAGAGCGCGGCTCTGTAGGTCGCGACGTGCGAAGTCGGCATTTGCCCTTTGGCGATCGAAGATGGCCTGATTCTGCCTGTCCGCAGCCAGGCGGGCCTGTTGTGCGGCAGCTGCGTTGTAGGTGGTCCCGGAGTAGGTTCCTGACGTGTACGCGGTGCCCGTAGCGTAGCCGCCTGAGCCATACGCATATGCGTTCGTTCGGCTGTTGTACGTGCCGTAATTGGTCTGGTAGCCGGCGTTGGAGGCAGACATGTTGTTGCCAGCCGCAGCGAGGCCCGCTGCCACTGCTGCCCACGTCTCCTGGCGCTTCTGTTCGCGCAGCCGGTCGTCGTAGGTTAGGACCGTAAGGGGGCCGGAAGGAGTCGACGCTGTGAAGGATCGCTCCGAGATGTTGAAGCTTTCCTCGCCGATGTTCTTGATGCCCACCTTCAAGAAGGCCGACTTCTTATCTCTCGGGACATAGGTAATGAACAGGACGGCATTGGTCGTGGGTGCGATGAGCACAACTTCGCCGTCCTGGTACTCGACCGTCTGATCGTCACCAGGCACAGGCTCAAAGATTCGCTCTGCGGCGTGACCAGGCGCAGCGACAAGTACGAACGCTAGTAGTGCCGTGTATGCCAGTTTCATGATGCCCCTCCCCGATGAGCATGGTCGCGCACGCGCGGCTGCAGCGCTACAAGGCAAGGCGCGTGCCAGGGGGGTAATTGAAGACCTGCTCCTAAGGTGGGAGTAGGTGAGAGCGTGCCGGGGAGGGGTAGACTTCCGCCTAAGCCGCCCTGAAGCCGCCTCCACCCCTCCCGGCAAACCCAAGATCACGCCCAACAAAAAACCCGCCTCGCGGCGGGTTTGTTCAACGCGTTGATTCCGCTCGGGAATCTGGTGGCTATGGGTGGACTCGAACCACCGACCCCAGCATTATGAGTGCTGTGCTCTAACCGGCTGAGCTACATAGCCGCGTGAACCGCGTATTCTTCATTTCGACCCCCTGCCTGTCAAGCCGGGCGGCCGCGCTTGTCGCCTGCGGCGGGGCGTGGCAGAGTCGGGGACAGTAGATTTTAGGAGTCCGCATCGTGATCGATCCGGACGGCTACCGACCCAATGTCGGCATCGTGTTGATGCGGCCCGATGGCCGGGTGTTCTGGGCACGGCGCGTGCGCCGGGATGGCTGGCAGTTCCCGCAGGGCGGCATGAACACGGACGAGACCCCGGTCGAGGCCATGTACCGCGAGTTGCGCGAAGAAACCGGCCTGTTGCCCGAACATGTGGAAGTTCTGGGCGTCACGCCCGGCTGGCTGCGCTATCGCCTGCCGCCCCGTGCCATCCGGCGCAACGAACGCCAGGTCTGCATCGGCCAGAAGCAGGTCTGGTTCCTGTTGCGCCTGGTCGGCGATGAAGCCCACCTGCGGCTGGACCTGACCGAGAGCCCCGAGTTCGACCACTGGCGCTGGGTGGACTTCTGGTACCCGCTGGAGCACGTGGTGATCTTCAAACGCCGCGTCTATGCCCGTGCCCTGGGCCACCTGGCTACCTTCGCCCGCTCCGTGGCCGGTCCCCAGGCCATCCCCGCCGCATTGCCGGCCGCCTCCCGCGCACCGGACGGTGCGCGCCGGCGGGGCCGCGACCGGCCCGCACGTAAACGGGGCGGCACCGGCGAACCCGCCAAGAATTGACAATCATTCTCATTCAAGGTGGAATGGTGCCGGGCCATTCCGTGCCTGCCGTCCTGCCGCCGACACCGTGTACGTCTGCATCTGCAATGGCGTGACCGACCGCCAGATCCGAGAAGCCGCCGCGGCCGGATGCGCCACCGTGGCCGAACTGACCATGCGCACCGGCGCCGGCGCCACCTGCGGCAGCTGCCTGGAGATGGCGGCGGACATCCTGCACGCGGCGCAACCGGCCCCGCGCGAGTCGCTGCTCCCCATCCTCACCCTGCCGAACGCCGCCTGACGCGCCGCGCCCGGCGGCCCCTGCGCGCCAAGATGATCACGATTCGCGTTCCGGCACCGGTGGCGCGCGCGGGCTAACCTGTGCCCTCCATCTGTCCACGGAGCATGGCCATGAAAGGCGACGCCAAGGTCATCGAGTACCTCAACAAGGCGCTCTACAACGAGCTGACCGCGATCAACCAGTACTTCCTGCACGCCAAGATGCTGAAGAACTGGGGCTTCAAGGAACTGGCCGAGCACGAGTACAAGGAATCCATCGACGAGATGAAGCACGCCGACAAGCTGTCGGAGCGCATCCTGTTCCTCGATGGGCTGCCCAACTTCCAGGCGCTGGGCAAGCTGCGCATCGGCGAAACGCCGCGCGAGATCCTCGAATGCGACCTGGCCCTGGAGCAGGAAGCCCTGCCGCCGCTGCGCGAAGCCATCGCCTACTGCGAATCGGTGGCCGACTACGTCAGCCGGCAGTTGTTCGTGGACATCCTGGATTCGGAAGAGGAACACATCGACTGGCTGGAAACCCAGCTGTCGGTGATCGACCGCATCGGCGAGCCGAATTACCTGCTGACCAAGCTCGACGACTGAGGCGTGTCCGGTGCCGTGGGCGCCGGCGATGAATGCCGCGCCTGCGGCGGCACCGGCAGCAGTGGCCGGCCCAGCTGCTGCGCCGCGTAGCCCTGCAGCGCCATGCGCGCGCGCGCGTATTCGGCGATGACCAGCGCCACGGCGACGGCCGGGCGCTCCAGCTTGCGCGCACGCGCACCCAGTTCCACCCGCTTGGCGGCGGCGGACAGGGCCATCGCGCCGACGTTGGCGCTGGAGGACTTGAGCGTGTGCGCGGCATCGCGCATGGCATCCAGGTCCGGCACCGCCGCCGCCTTCTCCAGCGTACCGATCAGGCGCGGCGCATCTTCCAGGAAGATGGTGATGATGCGCGTGGTTTCGTCGCCCGCGATCTCGCGCAGTTCCTCCAGCATGGTCTGGTCCAGCACCGGGAAACTGGGCGCCGGCGCGCGCGCGGTGGCGACCGCCGGTGGCGATGGGGCCGGTTCGGCGGGCGGGACCAGGGCGGCGTTGCGCAGCACGAAATTCATGCGGTCCGGCAGCCAGCGATGCAGGCAGCCTTCCAGCTGTTCGCGCGAGACGGGCTTGGCCAGGTAGTCGTCCATGCCCGCATCCAGGCACCGCTGGCGGTCGCCCGCCATCGCGTTGGCGGTCATCGCCACGATGGGCAGGCGGGCGCCGTCGGCGCGCTCGGCTTCCAGCTCGCGCCAGCGTCGTGTTGCGGCATAGCCGTCCAGTACCGGCATCTGGCAGTCCATCAGCACCAGGTCGAAGGCCTCGGCCTGCATGCGCTTCAGGGCCAGGTCGCCGTTGGCGGCGGTGTCGCAGTCGAAGCCCAGCGCGGCCAGCAGTTTCTGCGCCACCAGCAGGTTGACCGGGTTGTCCTCCACCAGCAGCAGGCGCGGCTCGGTGCGCATGGCGCTGACGGCGGCGGGTTCCGGCGCCGCCGCCTGTTCGGCCACGGCGGGCGCGGCCACGGGGGCCGTGGGCTGCGGCGCGACGGGGGACGCAATGACGGGCGCGGCCGGGGCCGGTTCGCGCACCGGTTCCGGGAAGATCTCCTGCATCGTCGGCAGCAGGTCCGATGCGTCCTGCTCCGGCGCGGCACCGGTAAGGGCCGCGCGCAGGTCCGCATCCGGCGACTGCCGCGACAGCTGCGTGCTGCGCGGCTGCAGCTCGGCCGGCACCGCCTCGTCGCCGTACAGCCACACCAGCCGCAGCGCGTCCGGCGAGGGCCGCCGTGCGATCGCCCGGTGCAGTGCCAGGGCGGTGCTGCGGATGCCGCTGATGTCCGCCAGCACGGCCAGGTAGTCCTGCTGTCCCTGCTCGCCGACCAGGCGCAGCCGGTCCATCGCTTCCTGCGTGGTCTCCACCGCCACCGGCTGCATGCCCCAGTTGGTGGCCAGCAGGGTCAGGCGCTGCCGCAGGCGCGCGTCGGGCGAGACGATCAGCACGCGCCCGTGGTCCAGCGCGCCGTTGTCGCGCTGGCGCAGGTCGCCGATCACCTTCATCAGCGGGACTTCGAACCAGAACGTCGAACCGCGACCGACCTCGGACACCACGTCGATGCGGCCCCCCATCAGGTCGACGATGCGCCGGCAGATCGCCAGGCCCAGGCCGGTGCCGCCATACAGGCGCGTGGTGGAGGCGTCGGCCTGGCTGAAGGAATGGAACAGGCGGTGGCGGGCGTCTTCCTCGATGCCGATGCCGGTGTCGCGCACCTCGAAGCGGAGCAGGTGCTGGGCCGCGGTCTCGCCCAGCCGCCGCACCACCAGCGTGACCGAGCCGCGATCGGTGAACTTGATGGCGTTGCCCACCAGGTTGGTCAGCACCTGGCGCAGGCGCACCGGGTCGCCGCGCACCGGCAGGCGCACGGCCGGGTCCAGCTGCAGGCTCAGCCGCAGGCCCTTGTTCTCGGCGGGGCGATGCATCAGCTGCAGCACGCCGTCGAGCAGTTCGCGCAGGTTGAACCCGGTGATCTCCAGGTCCAGCTTGTTCGCTTCCAGCTTGGAGTAGTCCAGGATGTCGTCGACGATGCGCAGCAGCTGGTGCGAGGACGCGGTCGCCGTGCTCAGCATCTCGCGCTGGTCCGGTGCCAGCGGCGCGCGCGACAGCATCTCCAGCATCGGCACGATGCCGTTGAGCGGCGTGCGGATCTCGTGGCTCATCGTGGCCAGGAACTCGCCCTTGGCCATCGCGGCCGATTCGGCGGCCTGCTTGGCGCGCACCAGTTCCTGTTCCAGGCGGTCGTGGCGCTGCAGGTCGCGCTGCAGGCTGTCGCGTTCGGATTCGGCCATCGCCGCACGCGCCTGGATGCCGGCATGCAGGCGCGCCTGCGCACGCGACTGCAGCGCCGCCGCGATGGCGGACGCCAGGGCGCAGGCACCGCTGCCCAGGGCCACCGGCAGCCACGGCCCCGCGATGCCGGCCTGCTGCAGGCCGGCCGAGGCCAGCGAAGCCGCGGCGAACACGGCGGTCACCCAGGGCATCACCGGCGTCCGTCCGGCGGCGGGCATCGTTACAGCACCGCGTTGTGGAAGTCGAAGCCGAGTTCGCTGCCGACCGCCTGCACCAGGTTGCCCTGGATGAAGTCCACGCCGCCCATCCACATGGCCGCGGCGGCCTGCGGATCCTCGATCTGCTGGCCGATCACCTGCAGGCCCTGGCGGTGGGCGTTGTCGATGATCCCGCGCAGCTGGTCGCGCAGCTGCATGTCGGCATGCGCACTGGCGTATTTGCTGGACACGCGCACGAAGCCCAGCGGCAACTGCGTGAGCAGCGCATCGGCCTCGGCGCCCGGCTCGAACTGGCTGAGGCAGAACTGCACGCCGGCCGGCATCAGCTGCTGGCAGAACTGGCGCAGGGTGACGGTGTGGATCAGCGCATCGGCCAGGCGCAGGTCGATGACCAGCGAGGTACCCTCGATGCCGCGCGCGCGCAGCGCGTCGAGCAGCCACTGCGCATGCGACTCGCGCGCCAGCGAGCGCGGCGACTGCGACACGAACAGGCGCAGCGACGGTCCCTGGGCCTGGCGTTCGGCCAGCACGTAAAGCGCGTGTTCCAGCACCCAGTGATCGATCTGGGCGATGCCGCCGGCCAGTTCGGCGGCCGGGATGACCTGCGAGGCGGGCAGCAGCGAGCCGTCGGGCTGGCGCATGCGCAGCAGCACCTGGTACTGCGCCTGCTCGCTGCCGGCGACGGCCACGATGGGCTGGTAGGCCAGCTCGAACTGGCCATCCTCCAGCGAGATGCGCGGGGCATCGTCGTCGATCTCGGCCGGGACGTACTCGGCCACGCTGTCCGGCTTCAGCCGGGCCTGCAGCACCGCGCGCTCGATCGCCTCCAGCGCACTGCCCGCGTCGGCGAAGCCCAGCGACAGCGCGGTGTAGCCCACCGAACTGCGCAGCTTGAGCACTTCGTTGGCGCGGGTCTGGAAATCGTGGCTGCCCAGTCCGTCGCGCAACTGCTGGGCCAGGGCCGGCAGGGTGGCTTCGTCCACGCCGTCGGCCAGCATCAGGAAACTGTTGTCGTTCAGGCGCGCCACCGGGTGCGGCGACGCGGCGGCGGCCAGCTGGCGGCCCGCCTGGTTCATCAGGTGCTCGAACACCGCGTAGCCGTAGCGTTCGCGCAGGCTCAGCGCGCTGTTGACCTCGACGAAGAACAGCCCGCCGCGCGACTGCCGCTGCAGCGAATCGGCCAGATGCTGCAGCACGAAGGTGCGCGTGGGCAGGCCGGTGTCGCTGTTGACCGAAGGGCGCGGGGCCTGCAGCGCCTGGTTGCGCTGGCGCGCGCGCTGGATGCGGTTGGAGACCGCCGCGATCAGGTGGCGCGGCCGGATGGGTTTGTTGAGGAAATCGTCGGCGCCGCTTTCCAGTACCTCGAACTGGCGCTCGGGGTCCGGGTCGCCGGTCAGGAACACGATGGGCAGGTGCAGGTACTCGGGCTGCTGGCGCAGCAGCATGGTCAGCGACATGCCGTCCTTGCCAGGCATGTGCAGGTCCATCAGCACCAGATCGGGGCGGAAGCGGCGCATCGCGTCCAGCAGGCCGTCGGACTGCATCTGCACCTCGGCCTGCATGCCGGCACCGTGCAGCACGCTCTGCGCGAACAGCGCCTGCCCGCGGTCGTCCTCGACGATCAGCACGCGGTACGGGGATTCGGGATCGACCGGCTCGGGCACCCGGTTCGCCGCGGATGCGGCGGGCGCCTCCGGCGGCGGGGTGGCCGGCGCGGTGTCGACGGGGGGCTGCGGGAGGGGATTCATCGTGGGGGAGTCTCCGGCATCGGGGGCCTGTTCCAGGTCCTCGGGCGTGGCATCGCCCACCCAGCGGCGCCAATGATGGGCCGGCGGGGTTTCCGCGCGCAGGCGCGAGCGTGAGGGCTCATCCTGCGGGCGGGACGTGGAATCGAGGACGGACATCAGGCTTCCCCAAGCTGAGCCCCATTATGCGATGAAGTTCACGGCCGAGGCAGGAGAGCCATGATCCCCGAAGCGCCGGCCCCTGTCACGGGCCGGAGGTCGGGGGTGTCGCCTGCGCCGATGGCGCCGCCTGCAGCAGGCGCTTCAGTCCGCGCGAGACCTTGCGCCAGACCCACCACACCGCCAAGGCGATCAGCAGCGACACCCCCATCACCAGGCATAACGCAATCCAGGGGTGCGCAAAGGCCAAGGCCAGCCCGCCGACCACCACGGCATCCTCGGTGACCGAGGCGGCCCAGTTGCTGACCGGCTCGGGCGAGGTGTTCATCAGCGCGCGCGATCCGCTTTTCAGCACATGGCTGGTCAGCGCGATGCCGGCCCCCGCGGCCAGCGCGCCGCCGCTCAGCTGCCCGTCGGGCGAGAGCGTGGCGGCGGCGAGGAAAGCGCCCGCCGGTACGCGGGCCAGGGTCTGCAGCAGGTCCCAGCCCGAATCCACGCCCGGAATCTTGTCGGCGAAGAACTCGGCCAGGGCCAGCGCGCCGGAGGTGCCCAGCACCCACCAGGACTGGGTGGCCTGCAGCGCCGGCGGCAGGTCCAGCCAACCGAGGGCGCCGGCCAGGCCCACGCCGAACACGGTGAGGTAGACGCGGATCCCGGCCATCCATGCCAACAGGATCCCAATTACGAAAAGATGCGCTTCGGACATCCCGGCCACTCCCGTTAGACTCGTGGGCTCGCGCCACTGCGGCGAGTATAGGGGTCCCGTCTGGCTGCCGGCTGAGCATCGCCCGCCGCCCGTCCACCATGTCCGCACCTGTTCCTTCCCGCTTCCGGATCGTGCCGCGCGAGGTGGCCGTACGCCGCCGCGGCACGTCGCTGCTGCTGGGCCTGGCCTGGCTGGCCAGCCTGGGCGCGGTCTGGTTCCTCGCCAGCCACACCGCGGCCCCGCGCCTGGCCCGGGCCGATGCGGCGCGGGCGCGCGCCGAGCAGGCCTTGCAGGCGGCGCAGGCCGAAGCGCGCACGCTGCGCCAGCGCGAATCCACCCTGGCCCGTTCCGACCAGATCAGCCGCGCCGCCAACGCCGAGGTGCAGGATGCGCTGGCCGAGCGCGACGAGGAAATCGCCGCGTTGCGTGCCGACGTGGCCTTCTACGAGCGACTGGTGGGATCGACCAGCCAGCGCAAGGGGCTCAGCGTGCACGTGGCCGAGTTCGCGCCGGAAGCCGGCGGCACCTGGCGTTACCAGATCATGCTGACGCAGACGCTCAACCGCGGCGCGATCAGCCAGGGCCAGATGCGTTTCAGCGTGGAGGGCGTGCGCGACGGCAAGCTCGCCGCGGTGCAGTGGGACGAACTGCACCAGCAGCGCGGCGCGCCCGGGCAAACCTATTCCTTCCGTTATTTCCAGCAGTTGGACGGCAACGTGATGCTGCCGCACGGGTTCACGCCGCAACGCGTCAAGGTGACGCTGAACGGCGAGGACGCGGCGGTGGAGCAGGCCTTCGACTGGAAGACCGCCACAGCCGCAGGAGGCAAGTGAGATGTTCAAGCCCAAGCCCATCCGTCCCGACGTGGGCGCCATCGACACCCTGATCGGTCCCCAGGTCACCATCCGCGGCGACGTGATGTTCAGCGGTGGCCTGTACGTGGAAGGGCACATCCAGGGCAAGGTGATCGCCGAAGCCGGCGGGCGCGCCGTGCTGACCCTGGCCGAGCAGGGCAGCATCGAGGGCGAAGTGCAGGCGCCGGTGGTGGTGATCAACGGCCGCCTGACCGGCGACGTGCACGCGCACGAGCGCATCGAGCTGGCGGGCAAGGCCCGCGTGCAGGGCAACCTGCATTACAAGGTGGTGGAGATGAGCGCGGGCGCCCAGCTGACCGGGCGCCTGGTGCATGCCGATGCCGTCCCCGCCGCGGGGCACGAGGGCGCGGTCGCGCCGGAAGCCTGGGCGGCCGCCGACGCCTGACCGGGCATTCAGAGCCCGCTGGGACCGGCCGCGCTATCCTGCGGCCATGAACGCCAGGCCCGCTCCGCCGACCGTGCCACCGCCCCGTTTCCGCAGGGGGCCGGTGATCGCGGGCATCGCGCTGGCCATGGCCCTGGCGCTGGGCGGCTGGGCCCTGTGGCGCGCGCTGGCGGGCGGCGCCGACGGTGAGGCTACGCCGTCGCAGCTGCGCGAGCAGCAGCGACGGATCGAATCGCTGGAGCAGCAGGTGGCCACCCTGTCGCGCTCGGACCAGATCAGCCGCGACGCCAACCGCGACCTGCAGGCCACGCTGTCCGAACGCGACGAGGAAATCGCCGGCCTGCGCGCCGATGTGGCCTTCTACGAACGCTTCGTCGGCGCCACCGCCCAGCGCCGCGGCCTGTCCGTGCACGAACTGACCCTGCAGCCGCAGGACGAGCAGGCCTGGCACTTCACCGCCACGCTCACCCAGAACCTCAATCGCGGCGCCGTCAATGCCGGCCGCCTGCTGGTGTCGGTGGAAGGGACCGAGGCCGGCAAGCTGCGCCGCCTGGCCTGGTCCGACCTGCGCCAACAGCCCGATGCGCCAGGCGTGCCGTATTCGTTCAAGTACTTCCAGCAGGTCGAAGGCGACCTGCTGCTGCCGCCGGGCTTCAAGCCGGTCCGCGTCATCGCGCGCGTGGTGCCGCAGGGCGGCGCCGCCGTGGAACAGTCGTTCCCGTGGGCGCAGGCCGCGGCGAAGGAAGGCGCCGGCGAGGGGGCCGGCGCGCACTGAGCTTGAACTGATTTCCGCCAGCCCCCATCCTTCCCTCATGACCACCGTTGTCTCACTGCCCACCGCACCCGCCGCGCCCGACTACCAGTCGATCGACCGGCCGTTGAACTTCACGCCCGCCGCGGCGGCGAAGGTGCGCGAGCTGATCCGCGAAGAAGGCAGCGACAGCCTGGCGCTGCGCGTCTACATCCAGGGCGGCGGCTGCTCGGGCTTCCAGTACGGGTTCGAATTCGACGAGAACCGCGCCGAGGACGACGTGGCCGTCGATACCGATGGCGTCTCGCTGCTGGTGGATCCGCTGAGCCTGCAGTACCTGATGGGCGCGGAAGTGGACTACAGCGAAAGCCTGCAGGGCGCGCAGTTCGTGATCCGCAACCCCAACGCCAAGACCACCTGCGGCTGCGGCAGCAGTTTCAGCATGTGAACCCCGGCCTGCCGCGTTCCGTGACAGGTCTGCTCGCTCCCCCCGTGCCACTGGCCGGCTTCGCCTTCGCAGGCGACACGCTGGACCGCGCCGATGCGCTGCGTGACGACGCCGAGGCGTTGGCGCGGCTGTGGCCGTCCGCGCGCGTGCTGCTGCTCGACGAGGAGGGGCGTGCGCTGGCGGACGGGGCGGGCATGCGGTTCCCGGTGTCGGGCGCGACGCTGGGCGGCGGCCCGGGCGCCAGCCTGTTCCTCGGGCTGAAGGACGGGATGGCCTGGTTCGCTGCCGACGCGCGGCACCATCCGGTGGACGCGCCTTCCCGGATCGACCTGCGCCGCGCGGCGGCGGCATGGTCCGCCTTCGACGCCGGCGTGTTCGCCATGGCGCGCGCGCTGCTGCACTGGCAGTCCGCCACGCGCTTCTGCAGCGCCTGCGGCGGGGCCATCACCTTCCGGCGCGCGGGCTACATCGCCCATTGCACGCACTGCGGCAAGGACCACTATCCACGCGTCGACCCGGCGGTGATCGTCGCCGTCAGCGATGGCGAGCGTCTGCTGCTGGGTCGGCAGGCGGCCTGGCCGCCCAGGCGCTACTCGGTGGTCGCCGGCTTCGTTGAGCCGGGCGAGACGCTGGAACAGACCGTGGTGCGCGAGGTGCTGGAAGAGACCCAGGTGCGCGTGCGGCACTGCCGCTATCTGGGCTCGCAGCCCTGGCCGTTCCCCGGCGCGCTGATGCTCGGCTTCAGCGCCGTCGCCGAAGCGGATCCGCCGCAGGTCGATGGCGAGCTGGAGGACGCGCGCTGGTTCACCTTCGACGAGATCGACGCGGCACTGGCCCGCGAAGGCAACGACGACGGTGCGGGCCTGCTGCTGTCGCCTTCCATCTCCATCGCGCGCGCCCTGATCGAACATTGGCATGCCGGCATGCGGGCATGCCGCGTGGATGCCCCGACGCTCGCCGAGACCGGGCATTAACAGGCGGCGGGACTAGAATCCCCGCACCGGAGGAACCGCATGTCGATCACGCTTGTCGCTGTCGTGCTGGCGCTGGTGCTGGGCCACGTCGCCCCCTCCCTGGTCGCCGCCTTCCGCCAGTACGCCTGGTACGACGCATGGTTGCGCTGGTTGGGCGAGGGCGGGCGCGACAGTGCCGGATTCCAGGGCGGCCGCTACGGCATCGCGCTGGCGCTGGCGCCGGTGCTGCTGGTGGTCGCGCTGCTGCAGTGGCTGCTGGACGGTCCGCTGTACGGCCTGATCGGCCTGCTGTTCGACATCGTGGTGCTGGTATATGCCTGGGGCCCGCGCGATCTCGACGTGGACGTGGAAGCCATCATCGACGCGCACGATGCGCCGACGCGGCGCGCCGCCATCGCGCGCCTGGGCCTGACCGGCGAAGCAGCGGCACTGGACGGTCCGGCGCTGGTCGAAGCGGTGTTCGCCAATGCCCTGCGCCGCTGGTTCGGCGTGCTGTTCTGGTTCCTGCTGCTGGGTCCGGCGGGGGCGCTGCTCTATCGCCTGTCCTCGCTGGCCGTCGACGGCGAGTCGGCGAGCGAACTGCCGGAACAGACCCGAGCGGGCGCACGCGCGCTGCTCACGGCCCTGGACTGGCCGGTGGCCCAGCTGATGACGCTGGCGATGGCGCTGGTGGGCAACTTCGACACGGTGTTCTCGGCCTGGCGCGAAGCGGGCGGGGCGCGGTTGCGCCTGGATACCGGCTTCCTGGGCAGCGTCGCGCGCGCCAGCGTACGCGGCGAACTGGCGGAAGAGGCCGAGGAGTACGCCGAGGAGGGCATGGTGCAGGCCATGCGCGAACTGCCCGAGCTGCGCGACGCGATGAGCCTGGTGTGGCGCATCCTGCTGCTGTGGCTGGCGGTGCTGGCGGTGTTCGTGATCGGCGGTTGGGTGGGCTGACCCGCGACATGGAAAGGCCCGCCGAAGCGGGCCTTTCCACCAGGGGTTGATGCCCCCGGTTACTGCGAGAGGGCCGCCATGCCGCCCATCGCGAAGATGAAGATGATGTAGAGCACCACCAGGGACACGCCGGCGATCGCCGACCACATGGCCCACTTCTTCGCCTTGTCCGAGGCTTCCTGCGCGCCCGCGACGTCGCCGGCGGCCAGCTTGCCGTTGACCTGCGCCGCGAACACGATGGAGACGATGCCCAGCGGCAGGCAGCAGAACAGCGTGGACAGGATCGCCCACACGAGATTGTTGGGGACGTAGGACGGGCTGGTGTTCAAGCGAAGGATCTCCGGGTGGATGGAGTGGAAGAAAGAGGGGTGGCCGCGGCGCGCTGCTCAGCCCGGGGCCAGCATCGAGAAGGGGAACCAGGGCAGGTTGCGCGCGATCCAGTAGGCCGGCAGCAGGACCAGCCAGAACCGCGGCGCCAGCAGCACGCGCATGACGGGCTCCAGCGTGCGCGGGCGCCAGCCCTGTCCATGCGCGATCATCATCGGGATGGCGGGCAGCAGCAGCATGGCCAGCGGGTTCATCGTGAACGCGCGCGCCAGATCGCCGTGGACCAGCGCATGCAGCGCGCGGGTCAGCCCGCAGCCGACGCAGAAATAGCCGGTCAGCGCACGGAACATGCAGCCCGGGAACGGGCTGTGGGCCGCGTTCGGATCGAATTCCCGCAACAGCCAGACGCCGACGGCGGCCGCAAGGGCCGCCGCCGTCAGCGCCAGATAGTGCGGGGCACGCAGTGAGGTCACTGCGACTGCTGGATCTGTTCCATCATCATCATGTACTGCTCCATGCCGCCGGTGGCGAACATGGCGATGTTGATCAGCAGGCCGATGATGGCGAACGCGGTGGCGACCCAGCACCAGGTCTTGGCATTGGCCGACGCACGCTGCGCGCCTTCCAGGTCGCCCTGGTTGAGCTTGCTGTTGACCTGCGTGGAGAACACGATGGCGACGATGCCGATCAGGCCGAGCGGGCAGCACAGGCAGGTGGCCAGCACCGTGGACACGATGGCCCATGCCAGGTGATTGGGCACGTTGCCCGGTGCGGCGGTCGAAGGCATGGGAGGTACGGCGCTCATGCAGGCGTTCCTTGTAAGTGGAGGAGAGATCGTGCGAGCCGGCTTACATGCCGCTCAGGCCGCCCAATAGTGCCAGACCGCCGAACAAAAAGAACCACAGCGCGATCAGGATGGGGGCGATCAGCGCCGACGCGATGGCCCAGTTCAAGGCCTTGCGCGAGGCCTCCTGCGCGCCGGCCAGATCGCCCGCGGCGCGCTTGCCGTCCACCTGTGCGGCGAACACGATGGAGACGATGCCCAGCGGAAGGCAGCAGAACAGCGTGCTGAGGATGGCCCACACCAGATGGTTGGGAACGTAGGGGCCTGGCGTGACGGGCGGGACGGCGCTCATGACGGTTCTCTTGCGGCGGGAAGACGGACGGGGACGTCCACCGCAGGCGGCAGGCACGTGTAGCGAACGAGGATCCCCGCGGACAGCCTAGCCGGGATGGCGGCCGGGTGGAAGCATCACGCCGCGTCGCCGCGCAAGGCGCGCACGCGGGCCTCCAGTGCGTCGGCGGTGGCCGTCGCGCCGTCCATCGGCTCGCCCGCCATCACCTCCACGTGCGCGCGGAAGCGGCGCGGCACGCGCATGCGGCCCAGGCGCGTATCGCGCCGGCTCCACATGCTGGCCCACATCCCCTTCAGGGCCATGGGCACCACCGGCACCGGGCGGCGTTCCAGGATCTTCTCCACGCCGGACTTGAAGGCGGCGATCTGGCCGTCCTTCGTCAACGCGCCTTCGGGGAAGATGCCCACGATCTCGCCCGCCGCCAGCGCCGCGTCGATCTCCTCGAAGGCGCGGCGCATCAGCTCCGGGTCCTCCTTCGCGCCGGCGATGGGGATCGCCTTGGCGGTGCGGAAGATCCAGCTCATCACCGGGATGTTGAAGATCCGGTAGTACATGACGAAGCGCACCGGCCGAGGGATGGTGGCGGCCAGGATCAGCGCGTCCATGTAGCTGACGTGGTTGCACACCAGCAGCGCCGGGCCCTCGTCCGGCACGTTCTTTTCGATGCCGTGCAGGCGCAGCCGGTACAGCGTGCGCACCAGCAGCCAGCTGAGGAAGCGCATCAGGAACTCGGGCACTATCGTGAAGATCCAGACCGCCACCACGGCGTTGGCGATCGCCAGCGCCAGGAACATCTGCGGGCTGCTCCAGCCCAGCCCGCGCTGCAGGGCCAGCCCGGCCAGCGCGGCCAGCACGATGAAGCCCGAGTTCTGGATGTTCAGTGCGGCGAACACGCGCGCCATCTGCGAGGCGTGCGTGCGGCTCTGGATCAGCGCGAACAGCGGCACCACGAAGATGCCGGTGAACAGGCCGATCCCCAGCAGGTCCACGATCAGGCGCGCACTGCCGGGCTGGCGCACGAACTGCGCCAGCTCCAGCCCGCCCACGGGCGCAAGGCCGGGGCGCGCGAAATACAGGTCCAGCAGGAACGCGCTCATGCCGAACGCGCCCACCGGCACCAGGCCGATCTCCACCGTGCGGCCGGACAGTTTTTCGCACAGCAGCGAACCCACGCCGGTGCCGATGGAGAACAGCGCCAGCGCGAACACGTACAGCGTGGCCGAATCGGCCGGCCCGCCCAGGTGGAGCTGCGCGTAGGTCGGCAGCTGCGAGGTCAGCAGGGTGCCGAAGAACCAGAACCACGACACGCCCAGGATGGCATTGCGCACGGCCAGCTGCTGCTTGGCCATGCGCAGCACCGCCAGCGACTCGGGAATCGGATTCCAGTGCACCTTCAGGTCCGGCGCGCCCGCATCCATGCGCGGGATCATCCGCGACAGCACGTTGCCGAGCACGGCCAGCAGCACGATGGCGATGGCGGCGGCCTGCGGGCCATGCGCACCGGCCACCTGGAAGATCATGCCGCCGGCGATCATGCCGCACAGGATGGAAATGGACGTGCCCATCTCGACCAGGCCGTTGCCGCCGGTCAGTTCCTCCGGCTTGAGGATGGCCGGCAGCACGGAGTACTTCACCGGCCCGAACAGCGTGGACTGCACCCCGGTGCAGAACAGCGCCACCAGCAGCAGCGGCAGGTTCTGCAGCAGGAAGCCCACCGCCGCCAGCGACATGATCACGATCTCCATGGTGGTGGTGATCACGATCAGCCGCTGCTTCTCCAGCTTCTCGGCGATCTGGCCGGCGATGGCGGAAAACAGGAAGTACGGCAGGATGAAGATGGCGGGCGCCACGATGGCGTACAGCGCGCGGTCCTCGGTGCTGGCGCCCAGGAAGATCAGCAGGCCGATGATGGCCTGCCGGTACACGTTGTCGTTGAAGGCGCCCAGGGCCTGGACGGTGAAGTAAGGCAGGAACCGCCGTTGTGTCAGCAGTGAGAACTGGCTGTAGCCGGACATGCGCCCTCCGTGGGTTGCGCGCAGCCTAGCAAATCGCGGTGACGCTGCCAGCCGGCGCGCCCGACAGTGTTCCGTCTGCGGCGTTGATGCCGCCCGGTGGCGGGCGGATAGTGGCGCCCCCCACGTCCTTGATGTCCCCCGCCATGAGCCTTCTGTTCTCGCCGCTCGACTTCGGGCCGCTGCGCCTGTCCAACCGCATCGTCATCGCGCCGATGTGCCAGTACTCCGCCGAGGACGGACGGGCCACCGACTGGCATGCCTTCCACTGGCCCAACCTCGCCCAGTCCGGCGCCGGGCTGGCGATCGTCGAGGCCACCGCGGTGTTGCCGGAAGGCCGCATCAGCTGGGCGGACCTGGGCTTGTGGGACGACACCACCGAGGCCGCGTTCGCCCGCGCGCTGGCGGCGACGCGCCGCTATTCGAAGATGCCGCTGGGCGTGCAGCTGGCGCACGCCGGGCGCAAGGCGTCCACGCATCGCCCGTGGGAGCACGGTGGCGCGCAGATCGCGCCGCAGGCGCCGCACGGCTGGCAGACGGTGTCGGCATCGCCGCTTCCCTACGGCGCGGGCCAGCATCCGCCGCTCGCGCTGGACCAGGCCGGCATCGACGCCGTCATCGCCGCCTTCGCCGCGAGCGCGCGCCGTGCCGCACGCCTGGGCCTGGACCTGGTGGAGATCCATGCCGCGCACGGCTACCTGCTGCACCAGTTCCTGTCGCCGCTGGCCAACCAGCGCGACGACGCCTACGGCGGTCCGCTGGAGAACCGCATGCGCCTGCTGCTGCAGGTGTTCGATGCGGTCAAGGCCGCGGTGCCCGCCTCGATGGCGGTCGGCGTGCGCATCTCCGCCACCGACTGGGTGGACGGCGGCTGGGACCTGGCGCAGAGCCTGGTCCTGGCGAAGGCGCTGCAGGCGCGCGGCAGCCACTTCATCCATGTGTCCAGCGGCGGCCTGCATCCGGCGCAGAAGATCGAACCGGCGCCGGGCTACCAGGTGCCGTTCGCCGAGGCGATCAAGCGCGAGGTGGACGTGCCGGTGATCGCCGTCGGCCTGATCACCACGCCGCAGCAGGCCGAAGCCATCCTGCAGCAGGCCCAGGCCGATGCGATCGGCATCGCCCGCGGCATCCTCTACGACCCGCGCTGGCCCTGGCACGCAGCCGCGGCGCTGGGCGAGCGGATCGCCATCGCGCCGCAGTACCTGCGCAGCGCGCCGCGCGAGTACGCGGCCAGCTTCGTGCAGGCGCCGTAGGGCTCAGGCGTCCGCGCGTTCGCGCGCGATCGCGCGCCAGCCGATGTCGGTGCGGTGGAACTCGTGGGTCCATCGCACCTTAGCGACGCCCGCGTATGCGTTGCGCTGCGCCTCGGAGACCGACCCGCCCAGCGCGGCCACGCACAGCACGCGTCCGCCGGCGCTGACCACGCGGCCTTCCGCATCCAGTGCCGTCCCGGCATGGAAGACCTTGGCCGTCGCGGGCACTTCATCCAGTCCGACGATCACCTCGCCGGTCCGCGGCGTGTCCGGATACGGCGCGGCGGCCATCACCACGCCCAGCGACGGCCGCGGGTCCCACTGCGCCTCCGTCGCGTCGAGCCGGCCGTCGATCGCCGCTTCCACCAGGTTCACCAGGTCCGACTGCAGGCGCAGCATCACCGGCTGCGTTTCCGGATCGCCGAAGCGCACGTTGAATTCGATGACCTTCGGCGCACCGCTGGCATCGATCATCAGGCCGGCATACAGGAAGCCGGTGAACGGCACGCCATCGGCGATCATGCCCTGCACGGTGGGGTTGACCACCTCGCGCATGACCCGCGCATGCACCTCGGGCGTCACCACGGGCGCGGGCGAATAGGCGCCCATGCCACCGGTGTTGGGCCCGGTGTCGCCGTCGCCGACGCGCTTGTGGTCCTGGCTGGTGGCCATCGGCAGCGCGGTGGCGCCATCGACCATCGAGATGAAACTGGCCTCCTCGCCCTCCAGGAATTCCTCGATCACCACGCGCGCGCCGGCATCGCCGAAGGCGTTGCCCGACAGCATGTCGCGCACGGCGGCCTCGGCTTCGTCCAGCGTCATCGCCACGATCACGCCCTTGCCCGCCGCCAGGCCATCGGCCTTCACGACGATCGGCGCGCCTTTCTCGCGGATGTAGGCCAGCGCCGCGTCGACATCGGTGTGCACGGCATAGAACGCGGTGGGAATGCCGTGGCGTGCCAGGAAGTCCTTGGCGAACGCCTTGCTGCCTTCCAGCTGCGCGGCGGCCGCCGTGGGGCCGAAGATGCGCTGGCCCGCCGCGCGGAAGCGGTCCACCACCCCGGCCACCAGCGGCACTTCCGGGCCGACCACGGTCAGGCCCACGCCTTCCTGCTGCGCCAATGCCAGCAGGCCGTCGATATCGGTGACCTTGATCGCGACGTTGCGGCATTTGGCTTCCGTCGCCGTGCCCGCGTTGCCGGGCGCGACGATCACCTCGTCCACCCGCGGCGACTGCGCCAGTTTCCACGCCAGGGCGTGCTCGCGACCGCCGGAACCGATGACCAGGACTTTCAAGGGGCACTCCTCATGCAGGGATGGCGCGATCACGCCGGTGGCGCCGGACACGCGCTTACGGGAAGTTCGGTTTCGAAGAACAGCTTGTCGTGGCGGTCGACGAAGCGGCGCACCAGCACGGCATCGGTGCCCAGCAGCGGCTGCAGGGCGGGCAGCGCGCACAGCGAGGCCATCTGCTGCTGCTCGCTGTCGCGCAGCGCGTCGAATCCGGGCGCCTGGCGGGTCCTGTCCGCATCGCCCGTGGGACTGCGCACCAGCAGCACCAGGCGGTCGCCTTCCACCGATACCGATTCGGTCACCAGATCCTCGAAGTAGGGCGCGGGCAGGGTGCGCGCGAGCGTGTCGCGGGCCTGCTGCAGGGCGTGCCGGGTGTCCAGGCAGCCGGTCAGCGCGAACAGGCTGGCCAGCAACAGCGACAGGGCGGGATACCGGCGCTTCTTCATGGGCATGCGTGCTCCGGCGGGGATCAGGCGAGAGTGAATGCGTCGTGGTAGGCGACCGTGGCGTCGGGCGGTGGGCCACCCGACGGCAGGGCCATGAAGCAGTCGGCCGGTGCGTGCGGATAACGCAGCGAGGCATGCCGGCGAAAGCCGAAACGCCCGTAGTACGCCGGATCGCCCAGCACCACGCAGCCGGCGGCCCGCTGGGCCCACAGTTCCGTCAGCGCGGCGCGGATCAGGGCGCTGCCCACGCCGTGGCGCTGGTCGCGCGGATCGACCGCCACCGGCCCCAGCCCGAACCAGCCGGGCGTGCCATCGCTGAGCACGACCGGCGACACCGCCACGTGTCCGGCGATGCGGCCGTCGATGTCGGCGACCAGCGACAGGCTCAGCGCTCCGGCGTCGCGCAGCGCGTCGATGATGCGCGACTCGCCGCCGCCGGCGTGCTTCGCCCCCGCGAACGCCGCGTCGGTGAGGCAACGGATCGCGTCATGGTCGCTGCGGGTCTCGGCGCGGATCCACATGGCGGCGTGCTCAGTGGCGGAAATGGCGCACGCCGGTGAACACCATCGCGATGCCATGTTCGTCGGCGGCGGCGATCACTTCGCTGTCGCGCATGGAGCCGCCCGGCTGGATCACGGCCTTGATGCCCGTGGCGGCGGCGGCATCGATGCCGTCGCGGAACGGGAAGAACGCATCGCTGGCCATCACCGACCCTTCCACCACCAGGTTCGCGTCGGCGGCCTTGATGCCGGCGATGCGCGCCGAGTACACCCGGCTCATCTGGCCTGCGCCGACGCCGATGGTGCGGTGGTCCCTGGCGTAGACGATGGCGTTGGACTTGACGAACTTGGCCACCTTCCACGCGAACAGCAGGTCGTCGAACTGCGCCTGCGTCGGTGCGAGCCTGGTCACCACCTTCAGCTCCTCGCGCGTCACCACGCGGTCGTCGGCGGTCTGCATCAGCATGCCCGAGCCCACCCGCTTGGTGTCGATGAAGCCGCGCGAGGCCGGCGCCAGCGGGATGCGCAGCACGCGCACGTTGGCCTTCCTGGCCGCGTAGTCGAGCGCGCCCGGTTCGTAGTCCGGTGCGATCAGCACCTCGACGAACTGGCGGTCCAGGATGACCTTCGCCGTGGCCGCGTCCAGCGTGCGGTTGAAGGCGATGATGCCGCCGAAGGCGCTGGTCGGGTCGGTGGCGTAGGCCAGCTCGTAGGCATCGCCGCAGGCCACGCCGACGGCCACGCCGCAGGGGTTGGCGTGCTTGACGATGACGCAGGCCGGCGCATCGAACTGGCGCACGCATTCCCAGGCCGCATCGCTGTCGGCGATGTTGTTGTAGCTCAGCTCCTTGCCCTGCAGCTGGGTGAAGGTGGCCAGCGATCCGGGCGCGGGATGCAGGTCGCGGTAGAACGCGGCCTGCTGGTGCGGGTTCTCGCCGTAGCGCAGGTCCATCACCTTGACGAAGTTGCCATTGGCCTGGGCGGCGAACGCGGCGCGCGCCGGGACCTCGCCCGAGGTGTCGGTGACGGAGGACAGATAGGTGCTGATGGCCGCGTCGTACTGGGCCACGCGGTTGAACGCGGCCACCGACAGCGCGAAGCGCGTGGCGGCCGTCAGCGCACCGCCGTTGACGTCGAGCTGGGCCACCAGGTCCGCGTACTGCGAGGGATCGGTGGCCACCGCCACGCGCGCGAAATTCTTCGCGGCCGAGCGCAGCATCGCCGGCCCGCCGATGTCGATGTTCTCCACCGCATCGGCCAGCGTGCAGCCGGCCTTGGCGGTGACCGCCTCGAACGGATACAGGTTCAGCACCAGCAGGTCGATCGCGCCGATGCCGTGCTCGGCCATGACCGCATCGTCCACGCCGGCGCGGCCCAGCAGGCCGCCATGCACCTTCGGGTGCAGCGTCTTGACGCGGCCGTCCATCATTTCCGGAAACCCCGTGACCTCGGCGACGTCGCGCACGGCCAGGCCGGCGTCACGCAATGTCTTGGCGGTACCGCCGGTGGACAGCAGTTCCACGCCATGGCGCGCCAGCGCATGGGCCAGGTCGAGCAGGCCGGTCTTGTCGGAAACGGACAGCAGCGCCCGTCGCACGGGCAGGAGATCGAGGGTCATGGGCGGGGTGGTGCGGAGCGGGGCGCGGATTATAACGCGCCGCAGCAACGGCCCCGGGGCGGCTCAGGCCAGCCCGTAGTCCTTGAGCTTCTTGCGCAGCGTGGCGCGGTGGATGCCCAGCATGGCCGCGGCGCGGCTCTGGTTGCCGTCGCAGTGGTTCAGCACCTCCACGAACAGCGGGATCTCCATTTCGCGCAGCACGATCTCGTAGACGTCGTCGGCATCGCAGCCGTCGAGATCGCGCAGGTAGCGGCGCACCGACTGGGCGACATGCTCGCGCAGCGGCGGACGTGAAGCGGCGCGTGGTGTGTCCTGGCGGGTGGAGGCAGCGTTCAATCGGGTCCCCTGGCGCAACAGCAGCAGATGTCCGCCATGTGCTTGAGGGTATGCGGCGGGGGGACGAGTCTAGCGCCTGCTCGCCGGGCGCGCATCCGCTTTTTGATGAACCGGGGACGTCAACGGAAGTCGAAGGAGAACGCGACGACGTTCGCGCTGGGTTCGCGGATGCGCACCGCCATCTGCGCGCTCTGCCCCGGGCCGATCGGGGCCGGCCGCTCGTCCTGCGGCAGATAGTCGCCCGGCTGCAGCGCGCGTGCGCCCAGCGTGCGGCCGTCGGCGTCCTTGAGCGTCAGCAGGATCACCGGCCAGGCCTGGGCCCAGCGCGCGTCGTTGCGGAAGGTGGCCTGCGCCTGCAGGGTGCCGGGCTGGCCCAGGATGGGACGCACGTCGCGACTGAGCATGGTGAAGGCGGCCGGTTCGCGCCAGGTGGGGACCTCGCAGCGGAACACGGCGCACAGCGCCACCACCATGGGGCGCCACGCCGCCTGCGTCGCCAGTCGTGCGCGGTCGGCCAGCACGACCTGCACGCACAGCAGCAGGCTCAGCGCGATGACCGCCACCCATTGGCGGCGCGCCCGCCGCACCCGCACCGGCGTGGTGCGCGCAGGGTGCAGGAAGCGGGGGGCGGTGGCCTTGCGCGCGGGAACCGGCGCCGGCTCGGGCGCGACCACCGCATTCGCTGCCGCGCCTGCGTCGGCCTGTACGTTGTCCTCGCCTGGCGGGGTGTCGTCGACCTGCGGCGCTGCCTGCGGGAGGTCCCGTGGCGTGACATCGACCTGCGCTGGCGGCAGGTCCGCCAGGCCGGGTGCGGCATCCGGCTGCGCCGGCGAGGCCGCCGCCGGATGGAGGAAGACCGCCAGGCTGGGCGACCCGCCACCAGCGGGGGCGCCGACGGCCAGGGATGCGCCGCAGTGCGGGCACGGTGCGGGCGATGCATCGTGCCCGGCTTGCGGATCGACAGGGCGTTGGCACTGCGGGCAGGAGATCGGCATGGGCTTATTCAACCATGCGCGCAGCGGGGCGTGTTGTGAGCATGGGCGTGGCGCGCCCGCGGCTCAGCGGCGGATGCCGTCGATGCGCATCCAGTCGCCGTCGCGGGTGGCGGACAGGGCATCGAACCAGGGCGCATAGCGCACCAGCAGTTCGTCTTCCTGTCCCTGCAGGATGCCGGACAGGGCGATGCGGCCGCCGGGCGCGACGCGTGCGGCAAGCCGTTCCGCCAAGGCATCGAGGGCCGAGGCCAGGATGTTGGCCACCACCACCGGATAGGTCGCGACCGGTTCGTCGTCGGGCAGGTACACGCTGAAGTCCGCGTCCACCGCGTTGCGCTGCGCGTTGTCCGCGCTGGCCAGCAGGGCCTGCGGGTCGTTGTCCACGCCCACCGCCTTCGCAGCGCCCAGCTTGAGCGCGGCCAGCGCCAGGATGCCGGACCCGCAGCCGAAATCCAGCACGCGCCGGCCCTGCAGCAGGCCATCGGCGGCCAGGGCGTCCAGCCAGCGCAGGCACAGTGCGGTGGTCGGGTGCGTGCCGGAGCCGAACGCCAGTCCCGGATCCAGCCGCACGATGGCCGCATCGCCGCCCGCCTCGGACGGCACGTCGTGGTTCCACGGCACGATGAACGTGCGCGCGCCGAAGCGCATCGGCTGGAACTGGTCCAGCCAGGCGCGTTCCCAATCCTCGTCCGCCACCTTGCGGAAGCCGATCTGCGTCCAGTCCAGGCCCGGGTCGAAGGCCTCCAGCGCGGCCAGCAGGGTCAGCGCATCGGCGTCGGCGTCGAACAGTGCGGTCAGCACCAGCGTCTTCCACAGCGGCGTCTGGCCCACGCCCGGCTCCAGGATGGCGCGCTCGTTGCCGGTGTCGGCATCGGCATCCAGCAGCGTGACCGACAGCGCGCCGACATCCTCCAGGGCGGTCTCGTAGCGCGGCTGCTCGACTTCGGTGCAGCGCAGGGAGAGTTCGAGGTAGGGCATGCGGGGCAAGGAGGACGTGGACAGGTCGCGATTGTCTCATGTGGCAACGTGGCGGCGACGAAAGGCGCGATGGGGGGCGCAGGCGTGCGTGCAGCGCGTTGAAAGGCCTGGAAGCTGCCCGGATAATGGCCGCGTGCCCCGGAAGCTGCTGATGCCGATGATGCTGGTGGGCCTGCTGGGCGCGCTGGCGTGGGTTCCGCTGCGTCAGGCGGGCCTGTTGCCGTCGGCAGCTTCCAGCGCACCCGCTGTGGCGGCCGGCGGCGAGATGCTGGCCGATGCGCCGCCCACCTCCGAGGCCAGGCTGCGTCCTGTCGCCCTGCGTGCGAGGCCTGCGCTGTCCCCGCTGAGGCGCGCGTTCGAAGAAAGCGGCGACCTGTTCGCCTACGCTCACGAGCTGAGGGGGCTGGCCGCGGCCGGCGATGCCGATGCCATGTGGCTGCTCAGCCTGGTGCACGACTACTGCGCCGGCTATGCGGCGGACCCGGTGGGGTATGCGCAGGACACGCGCGTGATCGAGCGTCTGGGCCTGTCCAACGGCGCCGCCATGCTGTCCGCGCGCCAGCGTGTGCAGCAGCGCTGCGCGCGCTTCGTGCCGCAGGATGGCTTCTCGTTGCCGATGATCGTCAACCAGCGCACGCAGGCGGCGCGCGCGGGCAGCCTGGCCGCCGAGGCCGCGCTGCTGGCGATGGAGCGTCCGCTGGAAGAGGGCGACGACTACCGCCGCGACCTGGTGCAGCGCGTGCTCGATTCCGGCGATCCGTTCGCCTTCGTCGCCATCGCGCCCGCGATGGGCAGCGTGGGCGGTGCGCGTGGCGACACGCTGGGCGAGGTCTCCGGCAGCGAGTTGAGCGAGATCGCGTGGCGCATCGCGTCGTGCAGGCTGGGCATGGACTGCGGCCCGGACGGGTCGATGATGACCAGCTACTGCGTCAACGGCGGCATCTGCTCGCAGGACGCATCGCAGGATTTCAGCAGCTTCGCGCGGGACGCCGGCATTCCCCGCCAGGGCGAAGACAACGTGGAAGAGATGGTGGGGACCTTGCTGTCCCGCACGGGAGTGGAAGGATGAAATACAAGCGCACGCGGCCGGGGAGCAATCTGCTGGTCTGGAGCCTGGTGGTGGTGGCCTACGCGGCGGCGGCGGCCACGCTCGTGATCGAAACGCGGGACCCCCAGTACCGCGACCTGTCGCGGATCGGGCACATGACCATCCACGCGCCGGAGGACGCCCGCCGCCTCGGGGCCGCGCAGGTCGCCGCGCTGTATCGCGCGCGCAGCGGCACGCCGTTCTCCACGCTCTCGCCCGGCAGCACCATCAAGGTGGTATGGCCTGACGGTTCGGCCGAAACGGTGCGCATCACCGACCCGTCGTCGCCGCTGGGCGTGGAGCCGGTGCCGGGCACCCAGCAGGCGCCGCCCTAGCGCGTCCTGCGCAGGGCGGCAACGCGCAAGGGCCGGGAGGCGCACTCCCGGCCCTTGCCGTTTCCGCCGGGATGTCGCGGTGTCAGCCGCCGATCAGCCCCTTCAGCAGGCTGCGCAACGGCTTCTTCTGTTCCTCGGGCTGCGCTTGGCTGTCGTCCTCCCTCTCCATCGGCGACAGGTCCATGCCCAGCATCGCGCTGCCGGTGGACTTGGTGCGCACGCGCACGTTCCATTCCGGATTCCACGGTTGCTTGGGGTCCGAGGGCCTGGGCGGCCAGGCGATATGGCTCTCCGGACCGTAGGCGATGATGCTGAGCAGGCCGCCACCGCCCTCGCGTCCCGCTTCGCCGGGGCCGGCGAAGATGCCCTTCGGCACTGCGCACTGGGTGGCGGTGCGCGGCAGCAGTACCTTTTCCTTCGTCCAGCGCTCGATCAGCGAGCCGGTCAGGTAGTCGAAGATGTCTTGCCCGGCATCGGGCACTTCCGCGCTGCTCCACAGCACCACGTCCTTGCCCTGGGTGCCGACCGCATGCAGGAAATACGCCTGCGCGCGATCGACGGGCGTCCAGCGCCACGTCTGCCCCTCGGCCAGCGAGCCGGTGCTCTGCAGGTCGATCTTCGGCATGAAATCGGCGACCTGCTTCAGCTCGAACGCGAGCGATTCGGGGATGCCCGGCCCGGTGATCCGGTGCGCGCCCTGCAGCGATGCCCCATCGGGCACGCGCTTGCCGGACTTCGGATTGGGCCACAGCGCGTAGGCGGGGTCGGCTTCGATGTCGCGATCCGGTGCGTAGCGGCCCTGCATCGAGCCGCTGACTTCCACCTTGCCGCCGCTGGCGTTGATGCTGATGATCTTCGGTTGGCCCGGACGCACGGTGCTGCCGCAGCCCCAGTAGATCAGCAGGCGGGCCTGGCCCTCGGGCGGTGCGTACTCGCCGCGGCGCTCGGGCGGTGCGGGCGTGCGCACCGGCGGCACCAACGGCAGCGAGGCGCCCAGGCGCAGTCCGGCGGGGATGCGCTGTTGGGCTTCCTTGCCGGGCTGGGGACGGTTGTACAGCGCGATGTCGAGGTATTGCCCCGTCATCATCGGCATCCGCGTCTGCCCGTAGTGCGCCTGCTGCGCGCCGCCGCCCATCATGCGCGAGGCCATGCCGCCAAGCGGGCCCAGGTCGGGCATGCCGGCCATGGAGTGGGTGGCCACGTCGATCCAGACCTGGGTCGGCGGACCGGCGGTGGGGGCGCTGGCGGCGGGGGCGGCCGCGATGACGGTGGCCAGGGCCAGGAACAGGGGGCGGGGCAGCGGACGCATCGTGCGTTCTCGTCGGGGGATCCGTTTCCTCCAACGCCGGAGCGGTGTCCCGCCGGACACGCACCTTGCCCGGCTTGCGCCACATGCGGCCCCGCGGCGGATGCGGGGCCGTGGCGTATCGTGGCGTATCAGACCAGCGAAATCGCCTTGTTCTTGCGTTCGGCCAGGCGCTTTTCCAGGTAGTGGATGTTCTGGCCGCCGGCCTGGAAGCCCTGGTCGCGCATGATGCGCTGCTGCAGCGGGATGTTGGTCTTGATGCCGTCGATGACCATCTCGCTGAGCGCCACGCGCATGCGCGCGATCGCCGTTTCGCGGTCGGGCCCGTGCACGATCAGCTTGGCGATCATCGAATCGTAGTTGGGCGGCACGCGGTAGCCTTCGTAGATGTGCGTGTCCACGCGCACGCCGGGGCCGCCCGGCGGGTGGAAGTGCTGGATCAGGCCCGGGTGCGGCATGAAGGTATCCGGGTCTTCGGCGTTGATGCGGCACTCGATCGCGTGGCCGCGCAGCACGATGTCGGACTGCTTGATGCTCAGCTTGTGGCCGGCGGCGATGCGCAGCTGCTCGCAGACCAGGTCGATGCCGGTGATGCGTTCGGTCACCGGATGCTCCACCTGGATGCGGGTGTTCATCTCGATGAAGTAGAAGCGGCCGTCCTCGAACAGGAACTCGAACGTGCCCGCGCCGCGATAGCCGATGCGCAGGCAGGCCTCCACGCAGACCTTGCCGATCTCGTTGCGCAGTTCCTCGGTGATGCCGGGCGCCGGCGCTTCCTCGACCACCTTCTGGTGGCGACGCTGCATCGAACAGTCGCGTTCGCCCAGGTGGATGGCGTTGCCCTGGCCGTCGGCCAGCACCTGGATCTCCACGTGGCGCGGATTCTCCAGGAACTTCTCCATGTAGACCTCGCCGTTGCCGAAGGCCGCCTTGGCCTCGGACTTGGTGGTCTCGATGGCCGCCTTCAGCGCGCCCTCGACATGCACCACGCGCATGCCGCGGCCGCCGCCGCCGCCGGCCGCCTTGATGATCACCGGGTAGCCGATCTCGCGCGCGATCCGGGTGTTGGCGACGATGTCGTCGCCCAGCGGACCGCCGCTGCCGGGCACGCACGGCACGCCGGCGGCCTGCATGGCGCGGATCGCCTCCACCTTGTCGCCCATCATGCGGATGGTGTCGGCCTTGGGCCCGATGAAGATGAAGCCGGACTGCTCCACCCGCTCGGCGAAGTCGGCGTTCTCCGACAGGAAGCCGTAGCCGGGATGGATGGCCTGCGCGTCGGTCACCTCGGCCGCGGCGATGATCGCCGGGATGTTGAGGTAACTGTCCTTCGAGGCGGCGGGACCGATGCAGACCGACTCGTCGGCCATGGCCACGTGCTTGAGGTTGCGGTCGACGGTGGAATGCACCGCGACCGTGCGGATGCCCAGGGTGTGGCAGGCGCGCAGGATGCGCAGCGCGATCTCACCCCGGTTGGCGATAACGACTTTATCGAGCATGGGAGGGCCGGGAATTGGGAGTGGAGAATGGGGAATCGTGAAGAGCCGGGATTTTCATGACGCGTGCGCCTTCTGTTTGCCGATCGCGTTCATCAGCGCCGTGAGTCTGGCGAAGATCCGGTCGATGAGCTCGACCGGCGCCGGAGAAGCGGCTGCGAAACCGAGCCGGACCGCGATCTGTCGCTGGGTGTCGAGTTCTGCGAGCGAGCCGCGCGCGATCGAGAGGAAGCGCTGATACTCGGCGCTGGACCGGCGGGCGGCGCCTTCGGCGATATTCGAAGGAATGCTGATGGCGGAACGTCTCATCTGTGCGGTCAGGCCGAAGCGCTCGGAGTCGGGAAAGGTCTCGGACATCCTGTAGACAATCTCCACAAGCTCCATCGAGTCGCGCCATACATCGAGCCGCTCGTGCGGTCTCTTCGACGATTCCCGATTATCCATTCCCGATTCCCGCAGATCACCCGATGACGAACAACGGCTGGTCGAATTCGATCGGTTGGCCGCTCTCGGCCAGGACCGACAGCACCGTGCCCGACACGTCGGCTTCGATGGGGTTGAACATCTTCATGGCTTCGATGATGGCCAGCGTCTCGCCGGCCTTCACCGCCTGGCCCACGCTGACGAACGCCGGCTTGTCCGGCGCCGGCGAGGCGTAGAAGGTGCCGACCATCGGCGCGCGCACCACATGGCCGTCCGGCAGTGCGTTGCCGGGCTTGGCGGTGCCGCCGGTGGAGGCTTCGGTGGGCGAGCTCATCGGCATGGGCGCGGCCGGGCGCGGCTCGGCGTAGGCGACGGGCGCCGGGGCCGCGGGCGCCGCATAGCCGCCCTTCGGCGTGCGCGCCAGGCGCACGGACTCTTCGCCTTCCTTGATCTCGATTTCGGCCAGGTTCGACTCTTCCAGCAGGTCGATCAGTTTCTTGATTTTGCGGAGATCCATGGGAGCCTCTTGGTTGAACGATGTTCCGCGCGCGGAACAAGAAGAAGGAGGGTCAGGCGGGCAGCCGCTGCAGGGCGGCGTCCAGCGCGTAGCGATAGCTGTCGGCGCCGAAGCCGCACACCACGCCCACCGCCTTGTCGCTGAAGTAGCTGGTGTGGCGGAAGGGCTCGCGGCTGTGCGGATTGGACAGATGGATTTCGATGAAGGGCAGCGCCACGCCGGCCAGTGCGTCGCGGATGGCGACCGAGGTGTGGGTGAACGCCGCCGGGTTGATCAGGATGAAGGCGGTACCATCGGTGCGGGCGGCCTGGATGCGGTCGACCAGGGCATGCTCGGCATTGGACTGGAAGCAGTCCAGCCGATGGCCGGCGGCCTGGGCCTGTGCGGCCAGGGACCGGTCGATGTCCGCCAGCGTCGCATGGCCATACACCTCCGGCTCGCGGGTGCCGAGCAGATTGAGGTTGGGACCATGCAGGACCAGCAGCTTCGCCATTCGCGCCTCCAGCGGAAGGGCGGCAGTCTGCGTGAAGCCGGCGATGCTGTCCAGTTCGCCGAAGTTTCGGCCGATTTAAGCGCGCGTTTGAATCGGGCGGGGTGGCGTGTGCCTGCCCGGGTCCGGCCGCTGGCGCCGGCCTCACGCCGGATTCGCACGCCGGGACGGGCTCTGCCCTAGGCTGGCCGGCCTGCATGTCATGGGCGACCTTCGGGGTGTTCACCTTACACATCGTCTGCACGGGCAACCTTTGCCGCAGTCCGATCGCGGCGGCCCTGTTCCGTTCCCGGCTGCCGGCCGATCGCTGCCGGGTGCTCGCCTCCGGTCTGGCGGCCCAGCCGGGCCGCAGCATCGATGCGTCCGCCGTCCGGGTCCTCCAGGCGCATGGCCTGAATGCGCTGGAGCCTGTTGCGCGTGCGTTCCTGCCCGCGTCGGTCGGACCGGAGGATCTGGTCCTGGTCATGCAGCGCAGGCACGTGCGGGCGGTGCGCGCGCTGGTGCCGGCCGCGCGTGCCCGCACCCACCTGCTCGGCCGTTGGGGAACTCCGAAGGAGATCGACGATCCCGTCGGCGGCACCGGCGAGGATTTCGAGCGCGCCTACGCCCTGATCGAACGCTGCGTGTCGGAATGGTGCGCGCGCGAGCCCCGCCTGGCGGCCTGAACGCCCTCACGCCTGCTCTCCATCTTCCTGACTGGACCGTTAGGCGCCGCGTCGCATTTCATGCGCTCATCAAATTCCTGTCCGTAGCCTCCGGTCACTCAACAGCGCCCCGTGTTGAAGAGCAGGATCCCGAAAGGACCAGGGTTCCTCGGGGCATTCCAGCCATAGCAACCCTGGGTGACAGATGGAGAATGCAAGGGTCGTCGCCGCGGGCGCCATCGCGCTCGCCGCCACGTTGTTCGCCATATTCTCGATGCGGCCATGGGCCCGGCGGGTCGGTCTGGTGGACCGCCCGAGCGGGCGCAAGCAGCACGTGGGCCGGGTGCCCGTGATCGGGGGCATCTGCTTCTTCGTGGGCACGCTGGTGGGCCTGGGCTATCTGGGCTATGTCGACCGCTTCGTGATGAGCCTGATGATGGGCAGCGCGCTGATCGTGGCCATCGGCGTGGCCGACGACATCAGCCACCTGAGCGTGCGCACGCGCCTGCTGGTGGAGGCCGCCATCGTCGGCCTGGTGATCCTCAGCACCGGCTACTACCTGGACCACGTGGGCGGCCTGATCCCGATGTTCGACCTGCGGCTGGGCCTGCTCGGCATTCCGGTGACGATCATTGCGGTGATCGGGTTGATGAATGCGTTCAACATGATGGACGGAATCGACGGCCTTGCCGCCTCCACGGCGATGGTGTCCATCGCGGCCATCCTCCTGTTCGCGCACGACGGCGCGCCCGGCGTGGGTACCACGCTGATGCTGCAGATCCTGTTCGCATCGCTCATCCCGTACGTGTTCGTCAACCTGGGCTGGCCCGACGGACGCAAGATCTTCATGGGCGACGCCGGCAGCACGGTGATCGGATTCCTGGTGGGCTGGAGCCTGATCCACCTGAGCCATCCGCGCATGGGCAGGATGGTGCCCGTCGAAGTGCTGTGGTGCGTGGCCCTGCCGGTGATGGACACCGCGGCGGTGATGTATCGCCGCATGCGGCAGGGGCGCTCGCCGTTTGCGGCCGATCGCCAGCACCTGCATCACCTGCTGGTGGATCGCGGCCTGTCGGCACAGGCGTCGCTGTGGATCATCGTCGCGATGGGCGCGGCGCTGGCGCTGCTCGGCTACGCGTTGCGCGACATGCCGCAGCCGCTGAGTTTCCTCGTGTTCGTCGCCACCGCCGTGGCCTACATCGTCGGCTTCCCGCGTGCGCTGGAGGCGGTGGAACGGCGGTTGTCCGGGGCCGCGCCGGCGCGGCGCCTGCGCCGCGGGCATCGCGATTTTCCCGACGATGGCGAGCTGAACCATGCGCCGGTATCGGTGCGGCCGTTGGATCCCCGGTCGCTCGAAGCGCTGGCGGGGAGGCGTGTGCCGGGGGGCGCAACCGCGCGTCGCGACGATGCTCCCCTGCACGCGCTCTGCCTGGTGAATGCGTCCTGCGAGGGCGCCGGGGTTGCGCCCATCGCACGGCGCCTGGCGGGCGATGCGCGTTTCCTGGCGACCGTCTGCGTGGCGGAGGGGCCGGGTGGCGACGCCGGGCACCTGCTGCGGATGTTCGGGTTGCAGGCGCAGGCCAGCGTGTCCGCCGAAGGCGGTGGTTCCGTCGCCTATGGCGACGCGCAGGCGGAGATGCAGCAGCTGATCGGTGAGACGGACCCGGACCTGATCGTGGTCCCCGGCGATGCGCCCGTGACCTTTGCGATGAGCCTGGCGGCGCACGCGCGCGATGTCCCGCTGGTCTGCGTGGACGCCGATGCGCCGGCCTCCGGCGGGCAGCATTGGCCGAGCGAGGCCAGCCGGCGCATCGTGCAATCGCTGGCCGCGCTGCACGTCGCGCCGAGCGAACGGACCGGCCGCCGCCTCAGGGGCGAGGGCGTGCCGCGCGAGAGCATCCTCGTGCAGGCGGACGTGGCCGACGAGGCGCTGCGCACCGCGCTGCGCCAGATCCGCCGCGATGCCGACCTGGCGCGCGCGCTGGCCGGGGGCTTCGGTTTCCTGCGCGGCAACGCGCCGCTGGTGCTGGCCGTCAGTGCGCGCGGCGACGGGCCGGGGCAGGGCGCGTTCTCGGATGCGCTGGCGATGGTCGCGCGCCGCCGCCCCGACGTGGACATCGTCTGGGTGGGGGGCGTGGGCGTGGCGCCCGGCGAAGGCGGCGACCCGCTGCATGCGTTCGCCAACGTGCATCCACTGGATGTCGGCGACTTCCTCGCGTGGGCCTTCCTGCTCGAGCGTGCGCACCTGGTGCTGGTGGAGTCGGGCGCGCCGCCGCGGCGCCGCCTGCTGGGCAAGCCCGTGCTGCTCGCTCAGGAAGAGACGGGCGGGGAGGACGACGCCGTCGCCATCGGCACGACCCCCGTGGCGATCGCCGGCCGCGTGCTGACCCTGCTGGGCGATGACGCCGTCTATGTGTCGCTGTGCGATGTGCCCGACCTGGACATTCCCCGCGACGACCGCTGCGCCCCGGTGCTGGACGCGCTGGCAGGCCTGCGCACCGTGTGCGCGCCGCACCCTGCCCATTCCGGCGTGGAAGAGCGGCTGGACGCCCGGGCCGCGTCATGAAGATCGCATCCCCACCCTCCGCATGCCGCCAACGACGGCGTGCCCACGACACGACATGCAAGCGAGGTGAACCATGGCGACGCAGCTGATCACACGACGCGGCCAGGAGCGACCGGCACTGGCGGCGGCATCCCTGCGCGGCGACGACATCGACATCCCCGCACTGTTCTCGATGCTGGCGGCGCGGAAGAAGTTCATTCTCCTGGGTACAGCCGCCTTCGTGCTGGCGAGCCTGGCCTATCTGGCCGTGGTCACGCCCCGCTACGAAGCCAACGCGGTGGTCCAGGTGGAGAGCCGGCCGGCGATCCCCCCGGGATCAGCCAGAACACGGCCATGCAGGCGCCGCCCGCCATTCCCACTCCCGGCACCACCGAGGTGCAGCTGCTGACCTCGCGCCGCGTGATCGGCGAGGCGATCTCGAACATGGACCTGGATGTGGACGTGAAGCCGCTGCATCTGCCGGTGGTCGGCGACTTCATCGCCCGGCGCCACGAACAGGCCAGCCCCGGCCAGCTTGCGGCGCCCTGGTTCGGCCTGTCCCAGTACGGGTGGGGTGGCGACGTCCTCGACATCGCCCGGCTCGACGTGCCGGCGCACCTGCTGGGCGTACCGCTGGAGCTGACGGCCGGACGCGCCGGCAGCTACGTGCTGTCGGCGCAGGGGTCGGTGCTGGCACGCGGTCGCGTCGGTGAACCGGTGAGCGCAGGGGGCGTGGTGATGCAGGTGCGCAGGCTCACCGCCCATCCCGGCATGCGTTTCCAGGTGACGCGCCACGATCCGTCGGCGGTGATGGCTGCCCTCAAGGAGAACATCACCGCCACCGAAATGGGCCGCAACTCCGGCGTGATCGGCCTGGTGTACGCACATGCCGATCCGGAGCGCGCCCGGCGCGTGCTGGACGAGGTGACCGGCGCCTATGTCCGCCAGAACGTGGCGCGGATGTCCGCCGAAGCGGCCAGCCGGCTGGAATTCGTCACCGAGCAGTTGCCGAAGGTGCGCGAGGACCTGGCCAAGGCGCAGGCGGCGCTCACCGCGTACCAGACGCGGACCCAGACGCTGGACGTGGCCACGCAGAACCGCGCGCTGCTCGACCAGACCATCGCGCTGGACGCCAGCATCCAGCAACTGCGCATCAAGATGACGGAAGTGGAGAATCGCTACACGGCGGCGCACCCGACCTACCGCGCACTGCAGGACCAGATCAACCGGTTCCAGGGCGAGCGGAACGGCCTGCAGGGCCGCATCCACGGCCTGCCGGACACGCAGCAGGTGCTGTTCCGGCTCAACCGGGATGTCGAGGTCACCAACCAGACCTATGCCAACCTGCTGGACCAGGCCCAGCAACTGGAGATCGCCAAGGCCAGCGCCGTGGGCAACGCCCGCGTGATCGATCCGGCCGCCGTCAACCTCAACAGCCCCGCCTGGCCCCGGCCGTTGCCGGTGCTCGCCGCCGGCACGCTGCTCGGCCTGGTGGTGATGGTGGTCGTGGTGCTGTTGCAGCAGATGTTCCGCCGCGGCGTGGAAGACCCCATCGACATCGAACTGCTGGGCCTGCCGGTGTACGCGTCCATCCCGTTGAGCAGGAAAGGCCAGGCGCTGACCCATCGCATGCGCCACCGGCGCCGCGACGGCACTTCGCGCCTGCTGGCCCTGAATGCGCCGGCCGACCTGGCGATGGAGGCGCTGCGCTCGCTGCGTACCAGCCTGCACTTCGCGCGCATGCGCACGCGCAACAACCTGCTGATGATCTCCGCGCCCAGCCCCGGCGTGGGCAAGACCTTCATCTGCGCCAACCTGGCCGTGACCATCGCCCAGACCGGGCAGCGCGTGCTGCTGATCGATGCCGACATGCGCCGCGGCACGCTGCATGACGCGGTGGGCGTGCGCTGGGAGAACGGCCTGTCCGACGTCATCGCCGGCCGCATTGCGCTGGACGATGCGGTCCGCCGCGTCGCGGGCGCCGACAACCTGTCCTTCCTCTCCCGCGGCGCGATACCGTCCAACCCGTCGGAGTTGCTGATGCACGACAACTTCAGCGATCTGCTCAAGCGCGTCTCTGGCGAGTACGACATCGTGCTGATCGATACCCCGCCGGTGCTGGCGGTCACCGATGCCGCGGTCATCGGCCACCACGCGGGCACCTGCCTGATGGTGGTGCGCTTCGGCCTGAACCAGCAGCGCGAGATCGCCCTGGCCAAGCAGCGCCTGGAACAGAATGGCGTGGAGGTGAAGGGCGCCATCTTCAACGGCGTGGAGAAGCGCGGCGCAGGCGAATACGCCTACACGTACTACGAATACCTCCCGGCGCCCCGCGCCGGAGCGGGCCGGTAAGGGGGCGCCGCCGATGCAGATCACGATGTCGCCCTACTACGGCACGCCGGATTTCTCGGTGCTGGACCGGCACCCGGAATACCACCGCATCGACCCGGTGTCGGTGGCCGACCTGTTGCGCAACGCCTTCGTGTATCCGCCGCATTCCATCTATGAGGGCGTGAAGCTGGTGACGTTCGGCTTCTCGGCGGACCAGGACATGCGCGCAGCGCCCGACTTCCATTTCAGGTTCCGCAACGCCGGCGAGGTGCCGGAAGTCGCCGACCGCCCACAGGACTGGATCGCGGTCTACCACCGCATGTTGTGCGATGCCATCACCCGCACGTGCGCCGGCATGCGTTCGCCCTGGCAGCTGCAGAGCGGAGGCAAGGATTCCACGACACTGGCCATCGCCCTGGCCGAGGCGCGCCCGGACGCCACCTGCATCACCTACCTCGGCGGGCGCGAGGAGAACGAACTGGATTCGGCGCGCCACGTCGCCACCCGGCTCGGCCTGCGTCACGAGGCGCTGGTCTGCGATCCGGGACGCGCCTACGACCGCTATCTGGCGCTGGCGGCGCGCATGCCGCTGCTGACGGCGGATTTCGCCCTGCTGTCCTATGCCGACCTGGCGACCGAGGTGGCGGCCAGCGGTGGCGATGGCCTCATCGACGGGCTGGGGGCCGACAGCTACTTCGGCACGCCGGTCGACCTGCAGCAGCGGCTGACGGTGCGCCTGGCGCGCGGTCTGAGGCTGCCGTTCGACGCGACCGGGCTTCCCGGCGTGTCGGGCAGTTTTCCGCTGTGCTTCGCCCTGGGCACGCTGCAGATGACGCCCATCGAGCGGGTGTTCCCCGGTTCGCGCTTCAGCGATGCCGAGGTGGATGCGCTGTTCGGCCGCGACATCGCGCGGCACTCGCGCGGGCGGCTGTCGTTGTTCAGGAGGGAGATCGCCTCCGCCACCAGCGCGTGGGAGTGGCGGGACATGTCGATGTCCATCGCCGGCTCCGCGGGCGCCTTCGCCAAAGGCCTGTACACGGCGCATGGGGCCGGCCTGGGCGCCGCGTATCCCTTCTGCGATCGCGCGCTGCGCGAGTGGATCCACCACGAGGTACCGCGCGGGCAGAAGGTGGATCCGGAGACGGGGCTCAACAAGGTCCTCATCCGCCGGCATATCGCCGCGCACTTCGGCGAGCTGCCCTACGTGCAGCGCAAGGGCAGCTTCCGCTTCGATGTGTGCGGACTGGCGGCGCAGCGGTTCGACCAGGTCCATGCCTTCGCCGCCGGGGCCCGCGACCTGCTGCCCGGCGCGCAGGCGTGGCTGGAACGCAATCGCGGCCGCCTGGACAACAAGTACCACGCGTCCAAGTTCTACCTGCTGGCCGTAGTGTTGCCGTGGCTGGCGGCGCATGCATCGCAGGCCGCGGGCACGGTGCCAGCACCGCGGCGCGACGCGATGGCGGCCTGATGCGGCTGTCCCGCCGCCGCCTCGTCGGGGCCGGCACCGGCGTGATGCTCGCCTCGATCCTGCCGGTCTCCCGCGCACGGGCCCTGGATGCGCGCGACTTCGGCGCGCGCGGCGACGGGGTCAGCGACGATACGCGCGCCCTGCAGGCGGCCATCGATGCGTTGCCCGACGGCGGCACGCTGGCGCTGGGGCCGGGCCACTACGTGATCGATCCCGAGCGCAGCCTGCGCCTGCGTTCGCACACCCGCCTGGCCATGGCGCCGGACACGCGGCTGGTCGCGCGCGCCAACGCAGCCCCCCGGGCCTACGTGCTGCTGATCGAAGGCGTGCGCGATGTGCAGGTCAGCGGCGGCAGGATCGTCGGCGACCGCGACCATCACCGTTCCACCGCCGGCGAGTGGGGCCACGGCATCATGGTGCGGGGGGCGGAACAGGTGCTCCTGCGCGAGCTCCACATCAGCCGGTGCTGGGGCGACGGCATTTCCGTGGGCGGCATCAGTGGCGCGCGCGTGCTGCCCAGCCGCGACATCCGCATCGAGGACGTGGTCTGCGCGGGCAATCGCCGGCAGGGCCTGACGATCGGGCGGTCGCGCAACGTCCGTGTTCTGCGCTCGCATTTCCTCGCCACGCAGGGCACGCTGCCGGGATGCGGCATCGACATCGAACCGGACCCCGGCGACGGCGCCGAGGACATCGACATCGAAGCCTGCACGCTGCGCGGCAACCACGGAGCAGGCCTGCAGGTATACGAACGTGGCCGCCGCATCGGCGTGCGCCGCTGCATCATCCGCGGCAACCGCGGCGACGGCGTGCTGATCCGCGGCGGAGAGCAGTGCGTGATCGAAGACAACGACATCGCCGACAATGGCCTGCGCGGCATCGCGGTGCGCGGCGGTGGTCACGACATCACCGTGGCGGGCAACCGGTTCTCCGGCAATGCCGCAGGGCTGCGCAAGCGGCGGCCGCAGGCCATGAAGGGCTGGATGCACGTGGACGTCGCAAGCACGGCCAGGGACGTGCGGGTGCAACGGAACAACCGGTTCGAGTAGCGGGCCGCAGCCACGCAAGCGGACGCGACCGAGGCCGCAAGCGAGCGGTACCGTGCGGCTGCAAGCGGACTCATCCGCGCTGGGAAAGCGGGCTCAACCATGATCGGGCGCGTGACGATGCGTGACGGCGTTCGCACGAACGACGCCCGCGCGCCTGCAGTGTTTGAACGCGCTCACAGATGCGCGCGCAGGTTAACCGGCGGTTGCGTTTGCATCGCTACAGTGGCCCCCGCCGCGGACTTCACGCGGCGCTCACATGGCCATTTTTTCCGACGGGCAGTCGCCCGCGAGGGGTTACGTTTGTGAAGAAGAAGGTTCTCGCGCACGAACTGCGCGGGGCAGGAATGCCTCGGCGCGATTTCCTGCGCAAGTCGATGGTCGCCGCGCTGCCCGTCATCGGCGCCGCGGGCGGTATCAGGCACGCGTTCGGCGCGGTCATGGCGGGCAACCTGCCGGCGCTGTCGATGTCGGCCACGGCCGTCTACGACCCGCCGGCCCGCACGCGCGGCACGGCCACGCTGAGCGTGCGCGACTGGGGTGCCGCGGGCGACGGTGCGCGCGACGACACCACCTCGTTCCAGTCCGCCATCGACGCACTGCCCTCGACCGGCGGTACCGTCCACGTGCCGGCCGGCGACTACGTGATCGATCCGACACGCAACGTGCGGCTGCGCAGCAACATGCACCTGCAGCTGGCGGACGGGGCCGTGCTGCGGGCCAAGCGCAACGACCAGGAACGCGCCTACGTGCTGATGGCCTACAAGGTCAGCGACGTGGAGATCTCCGGTGGCCGCATCATCGGCGACCGCGACAACCACCTGGGGACCACCGGCGAATGGGGCCACGGCATCATGATCCGCGGATCGTCGCGGGTGACCGTGCGCGACATCCACATTTCGCGGTGCTGGGGCGACGGCGTCTCCATCGGCGGCGCCATGGTGACCGGGGCGCCCACCATTGCCTGCAATGACGTGGTGATCGCCAACATCGTGAGCACCGGCAATCGCCGCCAGGGGCTGACCATCGGCTGCGCCACCAACGTGAAGGTGTACGACAGCGAGTTCAGCGACACGCGGGGCATCGCGCCCGAGTGCGGCATCGACGTGGAGCCGGATTCCAACGACGCCCGCACCACCTCGACGGTGCATATCGAGAACTGCCTCATCCGCGGCAATGCGGGCAACGGCCTGCTGCTCTACAAGCGGGTCAAGGGGGTGACCGTCAAGCGCTGCACCATCGAGTACAACGGTGGGCACGGCATCCTGACCATCGGGCCGGAGAGCGGATACGTGGCGCTCAACACGATCCGGCACAACTATCTGGTGGGCATGATGCTGGGCGCAGCGACCTACAACTACCAGGTCAGCGGCAATGTCTTCCGCAACAACCACACCCGCCTGCACGGCGTGAACACGGTGATCAATCCCCTGGTCGCGATGACCGGCCTGGTGGACGGAAACAAGGGCAACGGTGCGCATATCGCCAAAGTGTCCACCGCCACCGAGATCCGGGTGACCACCAACCAGTACGCCAAGTAGCCTTCGGGTGAAGAGGGGGTCAAGAGGCGGCGGCAGGCCGCCTCTTCCATTTCCGCGTTCACGCGCGCAGGTGTCTTGTGGTGAGTGCGTCAATGGATCGGCGGGGGCGGTTTCCTAGAATCCGCAGGTCGATCCGCGCGGAGCCCGCCTTGAAGTTCATCCTGTTCGCCAACACCGACTGGTATCTCTACAACTTCCGGCTGTCCACCGCCCGCGCGTTGCAGGCCCGGGGCGTGGACGTGGTCATGGTTTCCCCGCCGGGCGAGTTCGGTCCGCGTTTCGCTCAGCACGGTGTGCGCTGGGTGCCGCTGCGCATGCAGCGCGCCAGCCTGAATCCGCTGCGCGAAGCGGGAACGCTGGCCGGGCTGGTCGCGCTGCTTCGCCAGGAGCGGCCCGACCTGCTGCACAGCTTCACGCTGAAGTGCGCCGTGTACGGTGCGTTGGCGGCGCGCGCGGCCAGCGTGCCGGCCTACGTCAATGCGGTGACGGGCCTGGGCTACGTCTTCGCCAGCGACCGGATGAAGGCGCGCGTGCTGCGCCCGGTGGTATCGGCGCTGATGCGCATGGCGCTGGGCAGCGAACGCTCGCGCGTGATCCTGCAGAACCCCGACGATGCGCAGGCCTTCCATTCCCTGCGCCTGGCGCCGCCCCAGCACATCCGCCTGATCCGCAGTTCCGGTGTCGACATCGCCCGCTTCAACACGGAAGGCCGCCAGGCCGGTGATGGCGCGCTCCGCGTGCTGCTGGCGGCACGCCTGCTGAAGGAGAAGGGCGTGCGCGAGTACGCCGAGGCATCGGCACGCTTGCGCGCTGCCGGGCGCGATGTGCGGTTCCTGCTGGCAGGCATGCCCGATGAAGGCAATCCGGGTTCGGTGACGCGCGCGGAAGTCGAGGGGTGGCAGGCACAGGGCCTGCTGGACTGGCGGGGGCACGTGGACGACATGCCGGCCCTGCTGCGCAGCGTGGACGTCATGGCGCTGCCGAGCTATTACCGCGAAGGCGTGCCGAAGAGCCTGATCGAAGCGGCCGCATGCGGGATCGCGCTGGTCACCACCGATCTGCCGGGTTGCCGGGAGGTGGTGACCCGGGACGGCCATGACGGCCTGCACGTGGCGCCGCGGAGCGCCGCGTCGCTGGCGCAGGCGCTGGCGCGCCTGGACGACGACCGCGTCCTGCTGCGCAGGTTGGGCGAGCGCGCGCGCCAGAGGGCCCTGGCCGACTTCGATGAGCGTGCGGTGATCCGGCGGACGTGCGAGGTCTACGACGAGCTGTTGCCACGGCCGCTCGCGGCGGCGGCATGAGCCGGGTCCTGCCCGTGCCGTGGCGTCCGGCGCTCGCCGCGCTGTCCCTCCTGTCGCTGGCGACCGCGGCGGGTGCGGCGATGGTCTTCCTCAGCCAGGTGCTGCTGGCGCGCCATTTCGGTCCATCGCAGTACGGCCTGTTCGCCTCATCGCTGGCCACGGTCAGCCTGGTCGCGCCGTTGGCGGGTTTCGGTCTGTCCCAGTTCCGCTTGAAGGCGCATGGCGCCGAAGGCTGGGCCGCCGAGCGGTGGCAGCCGGCCGCGACGCGCTTCATCGCCGTCACCAGCCTGCTGGCGGTGGCCGGCATCGTGGCGTGGGCCCTGGCCGGGCCACCGGTGGACGCGGCGACCCGGCACATGCTGCTGGTCCTTGCGCCCTTCGTTCTGGGCCTGCTGGCGGTCGAGCAGATCGGCAGCAAGCTGCGCCTGGAGGAGCGGCACGGCGCACTCGCGGGCTGGCAGCTGCTGATGCCGACGGGACGGTTGGCGATCGCCCTGCTCGCCGTGGCGGGACTGTCGATGTCGATCCATGCCGTGGCTTGGGGTCACCTGGTGCTGGCGGTCGTCGCACTGGTGCTGGCGCTGCCGCAGTGGCAGGCGATGCATCGGGGCCGCTGGGCGTTGAAGGGCCACGGTCCGCGCGATGCCACGCACGTGCGGGACATCGCACGGCCCGACGCGCGCGCGCTGTTGCGCCTGGCGTGGCCCTACGGCGTGGCGGCGGTGCTGTACCCGGTGTTCTTCCAGATCGGCACGGTGCTGCTGAAATACCTGCGTGGCGACGCCGAGGCCGGCGTGTTCGGCATCGCGCTGGCGGTGATGACCGCCATCTACCTGTTCCCCGCCACGGTGTACCAGAAGTTCCTGCTCGCGCGCCTGCACCGGTGGGCCGTGCACGACCGCGCGCGCTTCCGCCAGGTCTACCGGCTGGGCTGCATCGGCATGCTCGCCAGCGGGCTGGCGGTCGGTGCGCTGCTGGCGGCGCTGTCGGGTGAAGCGGTGCGCATGTTCGGCCATCGCTACGCGGGCCTGCAGCCGCTGTTGATGCTGATGGCGGTGTGCGTGCCGCTGCGCTTCCTGTCCACCGCGGTGGGCGCGGTGCTGCTGACGGAAGGGCAGATGGCCTACCGCGTCGGCGCCATGCTCGCGGCGGCCGTGGCCGCCACGATGTTCAACCTGATGCTGATCCCGGCCTACGGCGCCCTGGGTGCTGCCTTCGCCACGCTGGCGGCAGAGGGCCTGTTGCTGCTGGCCATGTACCACGGCGCGCGACGCGCCGCCGTGCTGCGGGGTGGGCCATGACCCTGCGCACGGCGTTCACCGGGTACTACGGAATGCGCAATTTCGGCGACGACCTGTTCGGCGTGCTCTGCGCGCGCGCGGCGCAGGCGTACTGGCGCGCCGCCCCGCGCGTGGTGGGGCCGCCGCTGGCATCGGCTCCCGCGCCCGGCACGGTGCCGCGCCGGTATCCGACCCGCTGGTACGGCGGCACCGGGGTCGTCGGCAAGGCCAGCCGATGGCTCAGTTTCGCGCGCGGCCTGCGTGACTGCGATGTGCTGGTGATGGGTGGGGGTTCGGTGATCACGGCGCGCGAATCGTTCCGCAAGCCGATGATGCTGGCGGCGGTCGAGCGCGGCGTGCAGCTGGCCGCGGTCGGTGTGTCGATCGGCCCCTTCGACTCGACGCGCGACGAGGCGTCGGTCGCCGCGTTCCTGCAACGATTCCGCTATCTGTCCGTGCGCGATGCGCGCTCGCACCGGTTGGCGCACGCGATGGGACTGGAGGCGATCACGCATGCCGGTTGCGACCTGGCCGCGCTGTTGCCCGCGCTGGGGCCGGTCGTCGCTGGCCCGTTGAAGGTGCCGGATGCACCCGTACGTATCGGCGTGGCGCCATGCCGCTACCGCGAGGACGGCGATTATGCCGCGCCTTCGCGGCGGCGCTGGGAGGAGCACCTGATCGCGGCCCTCGCCGCGCTGCGGCGGACGCGCGAGGTGGCCGTGGACGTGTTCAGCCTCAACGAGCATCCCCGGCACGGCGATCGGGCGCTGGCGCAGGCGCTGGTGGACAGGCTGCGCACCGAAGGCGTCGCCGCGGAATGGCGCGGTTACGCCAGCCAGGACCCCCTGCGCACGGTGGATGCGCTTGCGGCCTGCGATGTGGTGGTGAGTGCGCGCCTGCACGGCGCGATCGTCGCTTACCTGCAGGAGGTGCCGTTCATGATCATCGACTACCACCCCAAGTGCCGCGACTTCGCCAACGACATCGGCCTTGACGAGACATTGCGGGTCACCGCCGCGGCGACCGGGAACCCGTTCAGCGAGGCCTTGCCCGCCTTGCTGTCCGGCGAACGGCGGCCGCGCGTTCCACGCGGCGAATACGCCGCACGGGCGCCGGAGATCTTCCAATGCGCACCCTGGGCAAACGCATGAACCTCCCTCGTCCGCAACGCATTCCCCGCACCGCCAGCGCGCCGGCACCGGTCAGCGTCGTGGTGCCGTGTTTTCGCTGCAGCGATACCATCGGCGCTGCGGTGGCCTCGATCGCGGCCCAGCGCCGGCGGCCGGCCGAAGTGCTGCTGGTGGACGATGCCAGCGGCGACGGCACGCTGGACACGCTGCATCGTGTCGCGGCGGCGTATCCGGCGGGGTGGGTCAAGGTGATCGCGTCGTCGCCGAACGGCGGACCTTCGCGCGCGCGCAACCTGGGCTGGCAGCAGGCGCAACAGCCCTACATCGCCTTCCTCGATGCGGACGACACCTGGGCGCCGGACAAGCTCGCCCTGCAGATGGCCGAACTCGAACGCGATCCGCGCATCGCCCTGATCGCGCACGGGATGAAGGTCGCGCCACGCGGCACTGCGCCGGCACCGGTGCGTGGCGGGGTGCGGGCGCGGGTGATCGGGCGCCGGCGCCTGCTGCTCAACAATCCGTTTCCCACGGCGTCGGTGATCCTGCGGCGCGACCTGCCGTTCCGCTTCGACGAGCGGTTCCGGCGGGTGGAGGACTTCCTGCTGTGGGCGCAGATCGGCTTCTCCGGCTATCGCTGCGTCAAACTCGACCAAGTGCTCGCCTACTGGCACAAACCCACCTTCGGCGCGGCCGGACTCAGTGGCGATCTGGACGCGATGCATCGTGCCGGCAAGGACGTGCGCCGGGAACTGCTGGCGGCGGGGCTGGTCACCCGGGGCGAGCATTGGTTCGCGCGGGCTGTGGGACTGGTGCGGCGCGGACGCCGGCGCGTGCTGATGCTGTTGCGGCCGGCCGCCACACGGTGAGCACATGAAGGCCTCCGCCAGCGCGCTCGCCCCGCTGCATCCCGCCCGCCGCCCCCATGCGAGCGCCGAGCGCGGCTTGGGCATCGCATGGCTGTTGATGGTGGCCGTGTTCGGCTGCTGGCTGGTGGGCAGCCGTCCGCTGCACATCGGATCGGATACCGAAACCTACGCCGGCTTCTTCGAGAGCCTGGACCAGGGCGTGCCGGAAACGCGGCTCGAACCCGGTTTCGCCTACCTCAGCTACGGCCTGCGGCTGCTGGGCCTGGGCGTGCCGGGCTACCAGGCGGTGCTGTTCGCGCTGCTGCTGGCCGCTGTCGCCATCGCCGTGCGGGTCAACCACCGCGCGTTCCCGCCGACCAAGGCGTATGCCACCCTGCTGTGCGCCTCGCTGCTGTTGCTGTTCATCTCGCCCATGTTCGTCAACGCGTCGATCAACGCGATCCGCCAGGGCCTGGCCGCTCCGCTGGTGTTCGCCGCATTGCTCAGCTTCCAGCAGCGGCGATGGTGGGGCTTCGTGCTGCTGGGCGCGCTCGCGGCCAGCCTGCACGTGTCTTCGCTGCTCTATCTGGCCTGTGCCCCGGCGCTGCTGCTGAGGCCTAACCTGTTGCGGACGCTGGCGGCGCTGGCTTTCCTGGCCTACGCCAGCGGCCTGTCGATGAAGGGGGTGGCCGCGGTGTCGCCGGCGCTCTACACCACCGTGATGGAATACACCGCCAACGACAACTATCGCGCAGGCGTGCGCATCGACTTCGCGGTGTTCACCATGTTCTGGTACGTGCTGATGCTGGCGGTCTCTCCCTGGGTGCAGGCCGGGGCGCGCAAGCCGCTGCAGGACGGCGCATCGGTCTACCTGGTCATGGTGCTGCCGTTCTTCGCGATCGGGTGGGGCTACTTTTCCAACCGCTACCTGCTGCCCGGCTGGCTCGCGGTGTCGTTGATCCTGGCGGCCGCCTGCTGCTACAGCAGGCTGGCGCCGCTGCGACAGCCGCTGCTGCTCGGCGCCGGCCTGGCCGCGGCCTGTGGCGTGCTGTTCTTCTATGTCAGCCGTGGCATCGTCATCTGAGGCGGGGCTGATGGAGGCGTTGGCCGGACTGGTGGTGTCGCTGAGCTATCCCCCGGCGTTCTCGCTGTGCCTGCTGGGCGTTGCGGTGCTGGCGTGGCTGTTGCGGCGGCGCAGGGCCGCCGCTGGCATCGCGGGCATGGCGCTGGCGTGGTCGGCGCTGTGGTCCATTCCCTTGGCATCCGAGATGTTGCGGGGCACGCTGGAGCAACGCTACGCCGTGCGCGAGGTAACGGCATTGCCGTCCGCCGATGCGATCGTGGTGCTGGGCGGTGGCAGCCACTATGCATGGCTCGACCAGCCGGACGTCGATCCGGCGAAGCTGCGCAGCAGCCGGCTCGCCGCCGGTGCGCGCGCCTGGCATGCAGGCAAGGCACCGAAGCTCATCCTCAGCGGCGGTGGCGTCGGCAACACCACCGAAGCCCGCCGCATGGCCGAGGCGATCCAGCGTCTGGGCGTGCCGCAGGACGCCCTGTTGCTGGAGGAACGCAGCCACGACACCCGCGACAACGCGCGTTTCAGCACGGCGCTGCTCGAGGCTGGGCACGGTGGCCGCCATGTGCTGCTGGTGACCTCCGCGCTGCACATGCCGCGCGCCGCGCTGCTCTTCACCCGGGCGGGCGCCGTGGTGACGCCGGTACCGGTGCCGGAAGGACGGCCGGCAGTCGGCCTGCGCGCGCGCTGGCTGCCATCGCGGCGCGCGCTGTGGCGCAGCGGCCGCGCGTTCAAGGAGTTCGCGGCGCTGGCCGCCGCGTGGATCGGCGCGCCCGGGCATTAATCCCCGGTTGGGTCGCTTCCGCCGTTCTCTTCACGCCGCCGTTGCCACGATCCCGTGAACGTCCGCGCCCCCTGCCCGGCATGGGTGCCGCAATCCAGAAACAGCGAGGTATCCGGTGGTGAACATCCAGCGTCCTGTCCAAATCCTGCTCGCAGCAGCCGTCGTCTCCGCGCTTTCCGCGTGCTCACTCGGCCCGGGCCAGCACATGATGCGCAGCGCCAGCGTGCCGAGCGGCGAAGGCCAGGCGCAGAGCGACGTGCGCATGGTGCCCATCACGCAAGCGCTGGTGGCCGCGCCGCGTACGGCCGTCGTGCTGCCGCCGGTGCTCGCCCAGTACCGGCCCGAGGCTTACCGGATCCAGCCGGGCGATACCCTGATCGTCACCGTGTGGGACCACCCGGAGCTGACCACGCCCGCGGGCAACCAGCAGCAGGCCGCCACCAACGGTCGCCTGGTGCAGCCGGACGGCAGCTTCTTCTTCCCGTACGCGGGCAAGCTCAACGTCACCGACATGACGATCGAGCAGGTGCGCAGCACCCTTGCCAGCCGGCTGAGCCAGTACCTGAAGTCGCCGCAGGTCGACGTGAACGTGGTCGGTCACGGCGCGAGGGTCACGCTGCAGGGCGCGTTCGAGGACACCACGCCCCAGGAGTTCACCACGGTGCCGTTGACGCTGGCGCAGGCGGTGGGCCGTGCACGCATCAATGTGGAAGAAGCCGACCTGTCCGGTTTCGTGCTGACGCGCGACGGCACCGACTATCCGCTGGACCTGGATGCGTTGAACCGCGGAGGGACCGTCGCCGCCGACGTGTACCTGAAGCCGGGGGACCGGCTGCACATGCCGTTCAACGACCGCAAGCAGGTCTATGTCATCGGCGAGGTGCTGCGCCCGCAGGCGCTGACCTTCAAGACCACCGACATGAGCCTGACCCAGGCCCTGGGCCGTACCGGGGGCCTGAACCCGGTGACGGCCAAGGGCGGCGCGGTCTACGTGATCCGCGGCATGGAAGACAACTCGCACAAACAGGCGACGGTGTACCACCTGGATGCCGCGTCACCGGTCGCCTTCACCCTGGCGGACCGCTTCCCGCTGCGGCCGGGCGACGTGGTGTGGGTGGGCCCGGCAGGCGTCACGCGCTGGAACCGCTTCCTGACCCAGCTGCTGCCGCTGTCCGGGATCATCAGCAATGCGGCCGCGGCGCAATACAACTTCGACCGCGGCAACTGATCGTGCGCCGATGCGCTTCACGCATCCAGCGGTTCTTCCTCGCGTGCGTAGGGCAGCGGACGGGGCATCGGCGACGGCAGCGGTGAAGGCCGCGCTTGGCCCGCGGCCGGGCGTGGCGTGTTCCGCCGCGCCGCCAGGGCACGCAGGCGGTCGGTGCGGGCCAGCGCCCAGCGCGCAGACCAGCGCATGCCCGCGGGCACCGAGCGTACCGCGACGTTCGCCTGCGGTTGCCGCGGATCGTCCAGCAGGACGACCACCAGCCAACCGCCGCGGCATGCGCTCACTTCCAGCACGGGATGTCCGTCGAGATCCAGACGCGCACCGCTCCAGTCGTCGTCGGGCGTCGCTTCCACCCACTGGAAATCGTCGGGGAGTTTCATGGGGACAGCCTTGGTCATGGGGAGGGCCTTCTCGCTTGCACTGGGGGAAAGTCGATCGCAGGGCGCGATCCGGTCCGCCATCGACGGACCCGACGTGTCTGTTCGCGCTCAAACGCGGACACGCATGTTCTTCGTGTGCTCCGATCATAAGGAACGCGAGGGCGTCACGACGATTTCGGCTGAGTCCGCTTCAGCAACAAGCCAGTGATGTGGGCATGCGTGCACTGCATCACATCGAGTCATGTGCGTGAACGGCGTTCACATGCTCATCGCATCGCGCGCGCGTGTTCCTTCAGCGCCGTGTCCGCTGTGCTCTAGGCGTGGCGATGACTGACGAGAAGCGCAAATGGGGATTCGCGCTGCTGACGCCCGAGCAACGGAAGGACATCGCACGCAAGGGGGGGCGTGCGGCGCAGAAGCGCGGCCGCGCGCATCGGTTCGACAGCGAGGACGCGCGCGAGGCAGGCAGGAAGGGCGGGGCGAAAGTCAGTCGGGACCGCGAGCACATGGCGCGCATCGGTGCGAAGGGCGGTCGCGTCAAGTCGCGCGACCGTCTGGCGTCATCCGACGAGGAAGAATGATGCAAGGACCGCGCGCTGGCGCGCTCACTCCACCCAGCCGCTGATCTCGCCGTGCTCGAAGGGGCCGACCTTCTGCCGCGCGATGCGGCCATCGGCATCCACCAGCACGGTGTAGGGCAGTACGCCCTTGGCATTGCCCAGCCAGACGCTGGCATCGGCCGGGCCCGGCGTGTCCAGCAGGATCGGATAGCGCACGGGCACGCGCGCGGTGAAGTCGCGCACGCCTTCGGGCGTATCGAGGGCCAGGCCGAGCACCTGCACGCCGGCTTCGCCCTGAGTGGCGGCGAAGCGGTCGAGCTCGGGCATCTCCTCGATGCACGGCCCGCACCAGCTGGCCCACACGTTGATCAGCAGCCGCCTGCCCGCATAGCGCGTGCGCAGGTCGACGAGGGCGCCATCCAGGCCGGGCAATGCGATGGCAGGCATCGGGTCGCCGATGCCGGCGGGCGCCACGCCGGCCGGTGGCGCGGGCGCGGTGGCGTTCGTGGCCGCATGCAGGGCGCGTTCGCCGGCGCGGGTGCGCCAGAGCGGGTTGCCGTCGAACCACAGACTGGCCAGCAGGCCCAGGCCACCGGCGGCAACCGCCACGAGCAACACGCGCGAGGTCGTCGCCCTCATCGCGCAGCGCGCTCGAAGGCCCGGCGCACGCCGTCCTGGGTCAGGACGGTCGGCAGCACTTCCCCGGCCCCACCGCCGCGCGGGTACACCACGTACAGCGGCACGCCGACCGCGCCGTGTTCTTCGAGGAAGGCGGTGATGGCCGGGTCCACGTTGGTCCAGTCGCCGGTCATCATCACCGCGTCATGGGTCTTGAGCAGCTCGCGGAAGGCGGGCGTCGAGAGCACGGCCTTCTCGTTGGCCTTGCAGGTGACGCACCAGTCGGCGGTCATGTCGACGAAGACGATGCGGCCCTCGGCGCGCAGGGCCCGCAGGGCTTCGGCGGAATAGGCGACATGGTCCTCGCCGCGCGGCGCACTGGTCGATGCCGTCGGCAGGCGATGCGCCACCACCAGCGGCACCACCGATGCGGTGACCAGCAGCGCCGCCAGCACGCGCTGCAGCGGCGCCGCGCGCAGCCGCAGGCGCTGCCACCACCACAGGCCCAGCGCCAGCACCACCAGGCCCGCCAGCGCGAGGCCGACGGCGTCGATGCCGCGCTGGTTGCCCAGCACCCACAGCAGCCAGACCGCGGTGAGGTACATGGGGAAGGCGAGCACCTGCTTGAGCGTTTCCATCCACGCGCCCGGTCGCGGCAGGCGCTGCGCCAGCGCCGGCACGAAACCGATCAGCAGGAACGGCAGCGCCAGGCCCAGGCCCAGCACGGCGAATACCAGCAGGCCCAGCAGGCCCGGCGCGGTGAAGGCGTAGGCCAGCGCCACGCCCATGAACGGCGCAGTGCACGGACTGGCCACCACCACCGCGAGCACGCCGGTGAAGAAGTCGCCGGCCGGGCCGCTGCGCGTGGCAAGGCCGTGGCCGGCACCGGCCAGGCGGTGGCCCACCGTGAACACGCCCGACAGGCTGAGGCCCACGGCGAACATCACGTACGCCAGCACGCCCACCACCCACGGCTGCTGCAGCTGGAAGCCCCAGCCCAGCGCCTGTCCGGCGAATCGCAGCGTGAGGGCCAGGGCTCCCACGGCGATGAAGCTGACCAGCACGCCGGCCGTGTACCACAGCGCCCGCCGGCGCGCGTCGGCGCCGCTGCGCCCGCTCTCGGCCAGCGACAGCGCTTTCAGCGACAGGATCGGCAGCACGCAGGGCATCAGGTTGAGTACCAGGCCGCCCAGCAGCGCGAACGCGAAGGCCGTCAGCAGCGATACCGATCCACGCTCCGAAGCGCGCGCCAGCACCTCCTCGGGCGGACGCGTGCGGGCGACGTCGCCGCCGCCCGTCCGCATATCGGCGGCCTGCGGGTTCCCGGCCCCTGCCTCTGCGGGCGTCATCGTCGGCGCCACCTCGGCGGGGGCCTGCGTGACCGGCGCATCCGCCGGCGTCACCGCGCCGGCCGGGATGGCCAGCTTCACCCGCCGTGTCATCGGCGGATAGCAGATGCCGTCGGTCTGGCAGCCCTGGAACGTCACCCGCAGCGTCGCGGTCACCGCGTCGGCACGGGTGCGCTTCAGCGGCACCGGCACTTCGGCCTGGTCGAAATAGACGGTGACGTCGCCGAAATGCTCATCCCGGTGCGCGACGCCCTTCGGCCAGCGCGGTGCCTGCAGCGACACGCCCTGCGCACCTTCCAGCGCCATCGAAGTGCGGTCGCGATACACGTAGTAGCCGCGCGCGGGCGTGAAGCGCAGCAGCAGTTCGTCGCCGTCGAAGGCGATCGCCTCGAAGGCGAACGCCTGTTCCGCCGGCAGCGGCAGCGCATCCAGGCCGGCCTGCGGCGTCTGGCCGAGCAGGTTGCCGGCGCGCGCGCCCGACGCCAGCGGAACGAAGGCAGTGCCCTCGGCGGCCGGCAACGCCACCTTCAGCGTGCGCGTCTGCGGCGGGTAGCAGATGCCGGCGTCGGCGCAGCCCTGGTACTTGATCTTCAGCGTGACGCTGTCGGCGCTCGCCGCCGATTGCCCGGGCAGGGTGGCGAGCAGTTCGCCGCGGTAGGTTTCGACATCGCCGAAGAACTCGTCCCGGTAGGCCTTGCCCTTGGGCAACTGCAGCGGCTGCGCGACGAAGCCCGCATCGGCCTCCACGCCGGTGCGGTGCCGGTACAGGTAATAGCCGTCGGTGATCTTCCAGCGGATCTCGATGCGGTCGCGCGCCGGCGCGCTGGCGCTCAGCACGAAGGCTTCGTCCACCGGCAGCAGGTCGTCCTGGGTGATGGCGGCCGAGGCTGTCGGTGCGACCAGCGAGGCGAGGGACAGCAGCAGGCAGGCGAGCAGGGTGCGGATCGGCGTCATCGGGTCACTCGGGTCGGGCGTCGGCGCGCGTTTCCGCGGCGACCCAGTCCAGGTAGGCGGGCAGGCCGGCGGTTTCGACCGCCAGGATCTCGGGCAGTTCATACGGATGGAGTTCGGCCAGCCGCGTCATGAGGGCATCGCGCCGGTCCGCCGGCGTCTTGGCCAGCAGCTGGACCTCGCTGGCCTGTTCGACCCGGCCCTGCCAGTGGTAGGTCGAGACCACCCCCGGGAGCAGGCTGACGCAGGCCGCCAGGCGCTCCTCCACCAGGATCCGCGCCAGCCGCTGAGCGGTGTCGGGATCGGGGCAGGTGGACAGGATCAGGAAGACGGACATGGGTGGCCGATTATCGCAGACCCGCCGCACCGGCCCGGCCGGCGAAAAAAAGTGCGGGCACACCCCTTGAAAGCCGCAGGCCGCCGCCCAACATCCCCGTCATCCCGGCCTGGCCGGGTTTTTGTGCCCCGGGCGTTGGCACTCTCCGTGGACGAGTGCTAACATCCCCGCCCCTTTCCTAGTCCAATCAATCACTTAAGAGGATTGACATGAGCAACATCAAGCCCCTGTACGACCGCCTGGTGGTCAAGCCGATCGAAGCCGAAGAGACCTCGCTGGGCGGCATCATCATTCCCGACGCCGCCAAGGAAAAGCCCACCAAGGGCGAAGTCATTGCTGTCGGCGAAGGCAAGTTCATCGACGCCACCGGTGGCGTGCGCGCCCCGAAGGTGAAGGTGGGCGACAAGGTGATCTACGGTCAGTACTCCGGCTCGGCCTACAAGCAGGACGGCGTCGAGTACAAGATCATCAAGGAAGACGACGTCCTCGCGATCCTCGGCTGATGCCGAGGCGGGATGGGTGACTGGTGATTCGCAGTAGCGCAACCGCGCTGACGGTCCCGCCCCCACCGAATTCCCGCCGCCCGACGCTTATCGAATCACTCATCACACATCACGAATCACGAATCACGGAGTTTTTCCAATGGCAGCCAAAGATATCCGTTTCGGTGAAGATGCCCGTACGCGCATGGTGCGCGGCGTGAACATCCTCGCCAATGCCGTCAAGGCCACCCTCGGCCCGAAGGGCCGCAACGTCGTGCTCGAGAAGAGCTTCGGCGCCCCGACCATCACCAAGGACGGCGTGTCCGTGGCCAAGGAAATCGAACTGGCCGACAAGTTCGAGAACATGGGCGCGCAGATGGTGAAGGAAGTCGCGTCCAAGACCTCCGACAACGCCGGTGACGGCACCACCACCGCCACCGTGCTGGCGCAGGCGTTCATCCGCGAAGGCTCCAAGGCCGTCGCCGCCGGCATGAACCCGATGGACCTCAAGCGCGGCATCGACCAGGCCGTGAAGGCCGCCGTCGAAGAGCTGAAGAAGCTGTCCAAGCCGACCGCCGACGACAAGGCGATCGCCCAGGTCGGCACCATCTCGGCCAACTCCGACAGCAACATCGGCGACATCATCGCCGAGGCCATGAAGAAGGTCGGCAAGGAAGGCGTGATCACGGTCGAGGAAGGTTCGGGCCTGGAGAACGAGCTGGACGTGGTCGAGGGCATGCAGTTCGACCGCGGCTACCTGTCGCCGTACTTCATCAACAACCAGCAGTCGCAGCAGGTCGAATTCGACGACCCCTTCATCCTGATCCACGACAAGAAGGTCTCCAACGTCCGCGAACTGCTGCCGGTGCTGGAAGGCGTCGCCAAGGCGGGCAAGCCGCTGCTGATCGTGGCCGAGGAAGTGGAAGGCGAAGCCCTGGCCACCCTGGTGGTCAACACCATCCGCGGCATCGTGAAGGTCGCCGCCGTCAAGGCGCCGGGCTTCGGTGACCGTCGCAAGGCCATCCTGGAAGACATCGCCACGCTGACCAACGGCACGGTGATCTCCGAGGAAGTCGGCCTGCAGCTGGAGAAGGCCACCATCAACGACCTGGGCCGTGCGAAGAAGGTCGTGGTCTCCAAGGAGAACACCACCATCATCGACGGCGCCGGCGATGCCGAGCGCATCCAGTCGCGCATCAAGCAGATCAAGGCGCAGATCGAGGAGACCTCCTCCGACTACGACCGCGAGAAGCTGCAGGAACGCGTGGCCAAGCTGGCCGGCGGCGTGGCCGTGATCAAGGTCGGCGCCTCGACCGAGATCGAAATGAAGGAAAAGAAGGCCCGCGTCGAAGACGCCCTGCACGCCACGCGTGCGGCCGTCGAGGAAGGCGTGGTCCCGGGCGGCGGCGTCGCCCTGATCCGCGCGCTGCAGAGCATCGGCACCCTGAAGGGCGCCAACGAAGACCAGAACCACGGCATCCAGATCGCCCTGCGCGCGATGGAAGCCCCGCTGCGCGAGATCGTCACCAATGCCGGCGAAGAGCCGTCGGTGATCGTCAACCGCGTGAAGGAAGGTTCGGGCAACTTCGGCTACAACGCCGCCAACGGCGAGTTCGGCGACATGATCGAGTTCGGCATCCTGGACCCGACCAAGGTCACGCGTTCCGCGCTGCAGAACGCCGCCTCGATCGCGGGCCTGATGATCACCACCGAAGCGATGGTGGCCGAGGCCCCGAAGAAGGACGAACCGGCCATGCCGGCCGGCGGCGGCATGGGCGGCATGGGCGGCATGGACTTCTAAGTCCCGTTTCCCGCGTCACCGTTCCACGAGAACCCCCGCCGCGAGGCGGGGGTTTTCTTTATCCCTCACCCCGCAATCGCACGCACCGCGCGCAAGGCCTCGTCGACTTCCTCTGGCGTATTCACCAGGCTTGGCGCCAGCCGGGCGTAGCTGACGGCGTAAGGACTGGTGCTGGCGACGATGCGCCGCGCGAGCAGTTGTTTCACGATGTCGGTGGGCGATAGGCCATCGATCTCGAACGCCACCAGCCCCGCGGACAACGCGGCGGCGCGCGGCGTGTGCATCTTCACCTTCGGCAGGCTGGCCAGGCCCTGCTTCAGTTGATCGTTCATCGCGGTGATGCGCGCCGCCACGCGCGGGCGCTGCATCTGCCTGTGCATGCGGAAGGCGGCCGCCATCGCCCATTGGTGCTCGAAGGCATGGAAGCCGCCGGGCGTCATCCTGGCGGCGTTGGCAGGACCCGAGGGCGGACGTTCTTCTGCCCAGGCCTTGTAGCTCTCCAGTTCGGTGAAATTGGGCACCAGCGGCCGCAGGCGTGCCCAGCTCGCCGCGTTCGCCCACACCAGCCCGGTGCCGCGCGGCGCGAACATCCACTTGTGCGTGCCGGCGCAGAAATAGTCCGCACCCAGCGTGGCGACGGTGTCGTCGGCCGCGCCAAGCCCGTGCACGCCATCGACCACCAGCAGCGGCGGCTCGGGCAGGCCGCGCAGCATGGCGGCGATTTCGCGGACCGGCAGGCGGATGCCGGTGCTGGAGTGCACCCAGGTGATGCCGACCACGCGGGTGGCCGGCCGTATCGCCGCTTTCAGCTGGCCGACGATCTCGTCGACGCTGGCGTCCGCGGACGAGGCGAACAGGGCGATCCTGCGCATCGAGGCGCCGGCGCGCGCGGTGGCCAGCCGGATCGATTCGTGGTGCGAGTAATGGTCGTGGACGGTCGTCAGCACTTCATCGCCGGGCTTCAGCGGCAGCCCGTGGTAGACCAGCGCGAGGCCTTCGGTGGTGCTGCGGGTCAGGCATACCTCGTGGGCGCGCCCACCCAGGTAGTCCGCGGCCTCGGTGCAGACCTGCAGCGGCAGGTTGTGCGCGTCGTCCTCGAACATCGCGCGTTCGACGAACAGGAACGGATTGGCGTCCATCGCCCGCCGATAGCCTTCCAGGGCCTCCCGCACCGGGGTGGGGTGGCTGGCGATGAAGAACGAGGCGAAATGCCGGTACGCCGGATCCAGCGCGAACTGCGCGCGCACGGCATCCCAGTCGGAGAGGTCGGGCAGGGCGGGTGTCTGCGCGGCGACCGCGGCCAGCAGGGGGCCGGGCAGCAATGTGGTCGCGGCGAGCGCGGCGGGGGCCGCGAGCAGGTGTCGGCGGGACAGGGCCATGATGCACCGGACCGGTGGCGTCGCCGGATGCGACAGAGGGGCCAACGCGGGGGTGTGCGCCGTGCGGCCACCGTTCGGCGGTCGCCCGCGGCGATGCGTACCGGCGTTGTTCCATGCGCGTGCGCACCTGTCCTGGATCCGCGGTTCCAGGTTGCAGATGAAACATTCGCCAGCCCGCGAAAGGCGTGATATCTCTACGCCCCGATGAGCCCGACCCGCGCCCGCTTCTGGTTTTGGTATTACCGCGATCCCACGGCGGTGGCGAGGCTGCGTTCATTCTAGGTAGACACCAGAAGAATCCCCTTGAAGCCGCCAGCGAACCTGGCGGCTTTTTTATTGACACCGGAGAACCCCCATGGCCCCCCACACCGACGACCTGCGCATCAGGAAGCTTGATGAGCTGGTCACGCCCGCCGCGATCATCGGCGAACTGCCGTGCGACGATGCGATTTCGCAGACGGTGTCCGAAGCGCGCGGCGCGCTGCACCACATCCTGCAGGGGCGCGACGACCGCCTGGTGGTGGTGATCGGCCCGTGTTCGATCCACGACCCGGCTTCGGCGATGGAGTACGCGACGCGCCTGAAGCCGCTGCGCGACGCCCTGGCCGGCGAGCTCGAGATCGTCATGCGCGTCTATTTCGAGAAGCCGCGCACGACGGTTGGCTGGAAGGGCCTGATCAACGATCCGGCGCTGGACGGCAGTTTCGACATCAACCGCGGCCTGCGCCTGGCGCGCGGCCTGCTGCGCGACATCAACGCGCTGGGCCTGCCGGCCGGCTGCGAATACCTGGACACGATCTCGCCGCAGTACATCAGCGATCTGGTGGCCTGGGGCGCGATCGGCGCGCGCACCACCGAGAGCCAGGTGCATCGCGAGATGGCCAGTGGCCTGTCGTGCCCGGTAGGCTTCAAGAACGGCACCGATGGCAACGTGAAGATCGCCGTGGACGCGGTGGGTGCGGCCTCGCATCCGCACCATTTCCTGGCGGTGACGAAGGAAGGCCGCTCGGCGATCGCCGCCACCGCGGGCAATCCGGATTGCCATGTGATCCTGCGCGGCGGCAAGGCGCCCAACTACGATGCGGCCAGCATCGAAGCGGCCAGCCGGGTACTGGCCAAGGCGGGACTGCCGGCCCGCCTGATGGTCGATGCCAGCCATGCCAACAGCGGCAAGGACCCGGACAACCAGCCGGCCGTGGTCGAGGACATCGCCGCGCAGCTGGAAGGCGGCGAGCGGCGCATCGTCGGGGTGATGGTGGAAAGCCATCTGGTGGGCGGACGCCAGGACCTGGTCGACGGCCAGCCGCTGGCCTACGGCCAGAGCATCACCGACGGCTGCCTCGGCTGGGAGGCCTCCGTGCGGGTGCTGGAACGTCTGGCCGCGGCGGTACGGGCGCGCCGCCAGCGCGACGACACGGCGGTGCAGGCGGCCTGAGCAGGAAGTGACTTCCGGCAGGTGGAAGAGGTGACCGCTGGCAACTGACGCGCGTCGGCGCCGCGGGAGACAGTGGAGGCCCATCCCGCCACCGGAGTCCGCCATGTCCCGTCCTGCCCGCCGCCTGCTTCCCCTCACGCTGGTTCTCGCCTGCTTCGGCGCGCTGCAGGCGCACGCCGCCGATCTCACCGTGACGCTGCAGGGCGTGCGCGCGCAGACCGGCGTGCTGAAGCTGGCGGTGGTCGATTCGCAGGCCGGCTGGGACGGACAGGCGCGGCCGGTGAAGGCCGACGGGGCGCCGCCGCAGGGCGAGGCCGCCACGTTCGTGTTCAAGGATCTGGCGCCGGGCGCGTATGCGGTGTTGGTGACCCACGACGAGAACGGTAACGGCAAGCTCGACAGCAACATGATCGGCATGCCGGTCGAGGCCTACGGCTTCAGCAACAATCCCAACGTGATGCGCAAGCCGACCTGGGACGAGGCCCGCTTCGACGTGGGTGCGCAGGATGCCGCCATCGCCATCACCTTGCGCTGAGGGCCCGCCATGGACCGTCGCCGCTTCCTGCGCCATCTCCTGTCCGGCGCCACCGCACTGGCCGTCGCCCCCGCGCTGCTGCGCGGCGAGGACGCCTTCGCCGGCGACCCCGCCCGCTTCGCGGCCGGCCTGCGCGAACAGCCCTGGCTCGCGGGCTGGAAGTCCGTGCAGTCCGAAACGCTGGGGCCGGCCACCGTGCAGTTGGAGGGGCGGTTGCCGGCAGGCTTCGCCGGGACGCTGTACCGCAACGGGCCTGCGTGGACCGAACGCGCCGGCTTCCGCTACGAGCACTGGTTCGATGGCGACGGCATGGTCCATGGCTGGCGCTTCAACGGCGACGGCACGCTGAGCCACCACGCACGCATGGTCGCCACACCGAAGTTCACGCGTGAGCAGCGGGCGGGCCGCTTCCTGTATCCGGTCGCCGGCACGTCCATCCCGGACCGGCACCCGATCCGCAACAACGACGACGCGAATGCGGCCAACACCTCCGTCACCATGATCAACGGCCGCCTGTTCGCGTTGTGCGAGGCGGGCTCGGCGTTCGAACTGGATCCGGACGATCTGGCCACGCTGGGCCCGGTGACCTGGCGCCCGGACCTGGCGGCGATACCGTTCTCCGCGCACCCGCTGCTGGACCGCGACGGCTCGTGGTGGAACTTCGGCTCCATCTCGATGATGGGCGGCAACGGGCTGGTGGTGTGGCATGTGGGTCGCGACGGCACGCTGGCATCGGCGGACGTGCTGGAAACGCCGGTGCCCGGCTACCTGCACAGCTTCGCCATGACCGATCGCCACCTGGTCTTCGCGCTGATCCCGTTCCGCTATCGCGAAGGCAACGGGGCGTTCTTCGAACGCCTCCGCTTCCAGCCGGAGCAGCCGCTGTGCATCGCGGTCGTGGACAAGGCCGCGCCGACGCGGGCGCGCTGGTTCGAGGCCGACTTCGCCGCGATCTACCATTTCGGCGACGCGCATGAGCGCGACGGCCGTATCACGGTACGCGCGGTGCAGCACCTGGACCCGGAGGAAGCGCGCTCGCCGATGCGGGCCGCGATGAACGGCGACGCGCAGGGCGATGTCCATGGCAGCAAGGGTGCGCTGCGCGAACTGGTGCTGGACCTGCGCAGCGGCAAGGCGCACTGGGAGGACACCGGCGTCACCGGCATCGAGTTTCCCGTGTTCGATGCCCGCACGCCATCGCGCGGCACGGCGCGGCTGTACGCACCGATCCATGCCGAAGGTTCGACCGCGCCGTACTTCAGCCGCATCGGCGCGTTCGATCTGGCGCGCGGCCGCCGCCAGGTGCACGACTACGGGCGCGACGTGCTGGTCGAAGAACACCTGTTCGTGCCGCGTCCCGGCAGCGCGCGTCCGGACGACGGCTGGCTGGTCGGCACGTTGCTGGATGCGGCGAAGGGGCGCAGCGGCATCGCCGTGCTGGATGCGCGGCGGGTGGACGACGGCCCGCTGGCGCAGGCCTGGCTGCCCTACACGGTGCCGCTGGGCTTCCACGGGCACTTCGCCGCGCGCTGATGCGCCCGGGCTCGGCCGCAGGCAGCGTGCCATGACCGGCACGCTTTGCTGGCGCGGCTGGGACTCCCGGCTTGGCGCAGTCGCCATGCGGTCGAAGGCCAAGGTCTGGTGCGAAGGCGGGCCCGTGCCCTCGATCGGGGGAGGGGCCGCCGGTTTGCGCGCGAGTGGGCCTGCGCGCCTGTTCAGGTAAATGCGATGAAGAACGTAACCGGGATTCTGACGAGCGGCCGCGGAATTGGTCTGATATCGGTAACATGCAGTCACGGCGCGGGTTTTGCTCGCATTCATCTTTGTGGCATCGCACCCTCAGGACGCGATACCCGGGGTTTTGTTTTGCAGTGCAGCGTGCAACACCCGTAACGCACCCTTCACGATGGCCCCGCATCCCGACGTGGGGGAGGGAGCAAGCCCGCAAATGGCCCAGCCTTTGCGGGCTTTTTTATTCCTGCTGCGCAGGAATGGAAACCCAGGTTCTGCTGCGCAGACCCGGGGCCTCGAGCCGCGCCACCCCACCCCGCGGCTTCGCCGCGCCCCCGGACTCAGCGGGCTCTGCCCTGGTCGCCTTCCCCTGCCTGGAGCCAGGTGCCGGCCAGAGGCGACCGGCGAAGCGTTAGAATTGGCCCATGGCCGACACCCCCGCCCGCGTAATCCCCCTTGAAGTCGTCAGTTCCTCGCCCGCCCCGCTCGAGGCAGGCGCCAAACAACTGGGGGGCGACAAGATCGCGCGTTCGCCCGTGCAGTTCGCCGACGCCCCGGTGCTGCGCAAGCCGTCCTGGATACGCGTCCGCATTCCCTCCGATGGCTCGGTGGCCCGGCTCAAGGCCAAGCTGCGCGAGAACCGCCTGGTCACCGTGTGCGAAGAGGCCAGCTGCCCGAACATCCATGAGTGTTTCGGCCACGGCACCGCCACGTTCATGATCCTGGGCGAGGTGTGCACGCGCCGCTGCTCGTTCTGCGATGTCGCCCACGGCCGTCCCAAGCCGCCGGATGCGTCCGAACCGCTGAGCCTGGCCAACACCGTGGCCGACATGGGCCTGAAGTACGTCGTGGTGACCAGCGTGGACCGCGACGACCTGCGCGACGGCGGCGCCCAGCACTTCGTGGACTGCATCGCGGCCATCCGCGAGCATTCGCCGGCCACGCGCATCGAGATCCTCACCCCGGATTTCCGCGGCAAGGGCCGGATGGACCGCGCGCTGGACATCCTGGCCGCCAATCCGCCGGACGTGTTCAACCACAACATCGAGACCGTGCCGGAGCTGTACCCCAACGTGCGTCCCGGCGCCGACTACCAGTGGTCGTTGACCCTGCTGCAGCGCTTCAAGCAGCAGCACCCGCATCTGCCCACCAAGAGCGGCATCATGCTGGGCCTGGGCGAGACCATGGAGCAGGTGCAGGGCACGCTGCGCGACCTGCGCGCGCACGAGGTGGACATGGTCACCATCGGCCAGTACCTGCAGCCCACACCGCACCACCACCCGGTGCTGCGCTACTGGACGCCCGACGAGTTCAAGGCGCTGGAGGAGTACGGCATGGCGCTGGGCTTCAGCCATGTGGCGTCGGGTCCGCTGGTGCGTTCGTCCTACCACGCCGACCAGCAGGCGGCGCAGGCCGCCCACGCCGCCCGCCAGGCAGTCTGAACGTCTCCCTCCGTGCGCCCTGGCCACCCCGGGCCGGGGCGGCGCCGTGTGCGCCTCCGCACCCCGGCACGGGCGCGGTTCACCTTTCCCTACGCCTGGGCCTTTAGGCTGCCGAAAGGCAGATGACAAGGCGCGCAACTTTGTGCACTGTCGTCGTGTCGAACCCGCATCGTTCCAGCTGACGGTCCCCAGGGGCCACGAGTACCCATGAAACTGAAGAAAGCCCCCCTCCTGCTGCTGGCCTTGGCCCTGTCGACCCCGCTGGCGCTGCTCGCGCGCGGCGATGGCGGCACGATCGCCGTGGCGCCCACGACGGACCAGGCCAACACGTCCAAGCTGGTGTACGGGCTGTTGTCCGACAGCCGCTACGCCTACCGTCCGCGCCCGCTGGACGATGCGCTGTCGCAGGACGTGTTCAAGCGCTACCTGGAAGCGCTGGACGGCGGCAAGCAGTTCTTCACCGCTGCCGACGTGGCGCGGTTCGCGCCGTACAGGACGAAGATGGACGACGCCATCCGCAGCGGCGACCTGGCGCCTGCGTACGACATCTTCACCGTCTACAAGCAGCGCGTGGGCCAGCGCGTGGCGTATGCGCGCGCGCTGCTGAAGCAGGATTTCGACTTCACCGGCAGCCAGCGCTGGGAATACGACCGCGAGGACGCGCCGTGGGCGGCCGATGGCAAGGAACTGGATGCCATCTGGAAGAAGTCGGTGATGAACGACTGGCTGCGCCTGAAGCTGGCCGGCAAGAAGCCCGACGACATCCGCAAGACGCTGGACAAGCGCTACGCCAACCTCCAGCGCAGCATCAACGAACTCAAGACCGAGGATGTCTTCCAGACCTTCCTCAATGCCTATACCGGCGCGATCGATCCGCATACCGACTACTTCACGCCGCGCACCGCCGAGAACTTCAACCAGTCGATGTCGCTGTCGCTGGAAGGCATCGGTGCGGTGCTGCAGCGTCAGGACGATCTGGTGGCGATCCGCGAGATCGTGCCCGGCGGCCCCGCCGACCTGAGCGGCAAGCTGAAGGTCGGCGACCGCATCGTCGCGGTCGGGCAGGGCAAGTCCGGGCCGATGACCGACGTGATCGGCTGGCGCATCGACGACGTAGTGGCGCAGATCCGCGGCAAGAAGGACACCCAGGTCCGCATCGAGTACATCCCGGTGGAAGCCGGCATCGATGGCAAGCACGCGCAGGTCACCATCACCCGGCAGAAGGTCAAGCTGGAAGAGCAGGCGGCCAAGGCCGAGACCATCACGCTGCCGGCCGGCGCGGGTGAGCCCGAGCGCCGCATCGGCGTGATCAAGCTGCCGGCGTTCTACCAGGATTTCGAAGGCCGTCGCCGCAACCCCAACGACTTCAACTCGGCTACCCGCGACATCGCCAAGCTGCTGGCCCAGTTCAAGGCGCAGGGCGTGGACGGCGTGGTGATGGACCTGCGCAACAACGGCGGTGGTTCGCTGGACGAGGCGGTGGAGCTCACCGGCCTGTTCATCGACAAGGGCCCGGTGGTGCAGGTGCGCGAATCCGGCGGCCGCGTCACCGTCAACAGCGACCGCAAGACCGGCGTGGCGTGGGATGGCCCGCTGGCCGTGCTGATCAACCGCGCTTCGGCATCGGCGTCGGAGATCTTCGCCGGCGCCATCCAGGATTACGGGCGCGGCCTGGTGATCGGCGAGACCAGCTTCGGCAAGGGCACCGTGCAGAACATGGTGGACCTGGACCGCTGGCCGGCCAACGAGGCGCCGCGCTTCGGCTCGGTGAAGCTGACCATCGCGCAGTTCTTCCGCGTGGCCGGCGGCAGCACGCAGCACAAGGGCGTGGTGCCCGACATCGCGTTCCCGGTGAGCGTGGACGCCAGCGAATACGGCGAAAGCACCTACGACAACGCGCTGCCGTGGACGCGCATCGCCGCCGTGCCGCACCTGCAGTATGGCAACTTCGCGCCGCTGCTGCCCCGGCTGGAGGCGCTGCACGCCGCGCGTTCGGCCAAGGACAGGGAGTTCCAGTGGTGGTCCGAAGACGTGGCCCAGTTCCGCGCCGAGGCCGCCAAGAAGTACGTTTCGCTCAACGAAGCCGAACGCCGCGCCGAACGCGACCGCCAGGAGGCGCAGCGCAAGCAGCGCCAGGCCGAGCGCAAGGCCCTGGGACTGGCGCTGGATCCGCTGGCCGAGGACCTGGCCGATGACGGCCTGGGCGCTTCCGAGCGCGACATCGTGAAGGATGCGCAGCGCGAGAAGCTGGCCGACAAGCGTCCGGACCCGCTGCTGCGCGAATCGGCGGCCATCCTGGGCGATGCCATCGAGATCCTGGGCCAGGACCGCAAGCTGTCCGCGCAGGTGTTGCCGGATTCGCCCGGACCGGGTCGCTGGGCGGAATGAGGCAGTGGTGAGTGATGAGGAGTGAGAAGTGAGCGTCGGCATGCGCTCCTGCTCGCTCCTCACTCCTCCCCACTCACTCCTTCCATTCGCTCCTCGTCCCAAGCGCAAGATCCGGATAGTCCCACCGTCGCGCGCGCCCTAGTCTGGGCGCATGGACACCATGCCGCGCCGATCGCTTCCCGCCCCGACCGCCCTCGCTGCCGATCCGCTGGACCAGGCGCGCCGCCTGCTCGATGAGGGCGAACCGTCCCTGGCGGAGCTGGCCACGCACACCGGCCTCAGTGCCTCGCATCTGCAGCGCCGCTTCCGCGCGCGCTTCGGCCTGAGTCCGGCCGAGTACCTGGCCCGCAAGAAGCTGGGCACGCTGAAGACGGCCCTGCGCGAAGGGCGTGACGTCACCACCGCGCTCTACGATGCCGGCTATGGTTCGCCCTCGCGGCTGTATGAGCAGGGAGCGGCGAAGCTGGGCATGACCCCGGCCACCTATCGTGCCGGTGGCCGCGGCGTTGCGATCCGCTGGACGCTCGTGGACACCGTGCTCGGCCGCACCCTGGTGGCCGCCACCGAGCGCGGCATCTGCGCGGTGGAACTGGGCGATGAGGACGTCGCACTGGAACGTCGGCTGCGCGAAGAGTTCCCGCATGCGCAGCTCGAACGCGTGGAAGCCGGTCGTGACGATTTCCTCGCGCCGCGCCTGCAGGCCGTGGCCGAACGCCTGGCCGGCCGCGAGGCGGAGGTGCCCGTGGACCTGCTGGGGACCGGCTTCCAGCAGCGCGTGTGGGATGCGCTGATGAAGGTGCCCGTGGGCGAGACGGTGAGCTATGCCGGCCTGGCGCGCCAGCTGGGCGCCCCGCGCGCGGCGCGCGCGGTGGCCAGCGCCTGCGCGCACAACCGCATCGCCGTGGTGGTGCCCTGCCACCGCGTGATCCGCGGCGATGGCTCGCTTGGCGGTTACCGCTGGGGATTGCCGCGCAAGCAGCAGTTGCTCGCGCGGGAGCGCGGCTGACCCGGATCTTCGCGGTGGCTGCGAAGGCGATCGTGATGGCGGTCGCGATGGCGCTGCGGGCCCGAACGCGCGATCCGGAAGAACGGCGCGCCGGACCAAGCCTGCCTGTCGACGATCCAGAAACCTCGCCTGTCGCCCCGGCCGCGCTTGGCGCCGCTCCCGCCAGCGGAAAGCAGTCGCGATAGAGACTTGAACGCCTTTCAAGCCGGACGGGAAAGGTTTCAAACGACCGAGGGCAGGTTCGCCATGCCACCGGTCGGCGTCTGGCCTAGAATTGCCCCATACCGCACTCCCCCACGGTTTCCCCATGAGCTCCTCCGTTTCCGCCGCCGCGCCCGCGCGTGGCGGCCTTGCCGTCGCTGCCGCCCTGGCCATCGTGTACGTGGTGTGGGGCTCGACCTATCTCGGCATCCGCTTCGCGCTGGAAGGCGGGTTCCCGCCGCTGCTGATGGTGTCGGGCAGCCGTTTCGTCGCCGCGGGCCTGGTGATGTACCTGTTCCTGCGCTGGCGCGGTGTCGCCGCGCCCACGCGCGCGCAATGGAAGAACCTGCTGGTGATGGGCGCATTGCTGCTGCTGATGGGCAACGGCATGGTGGTGCTGGCCGAGCAGACGGTGTCCTCGGGGCTTGCCGCGGTGGCGGTGGCGTCCATGCCGTTGTGGATGGGCCTGTTCGGCGCCATGCGCGGACAGCACCCGACGCGCGGCGAATGGCTGGGCATCATCGTCGGCTTCGCGGGTGTGGTCTGGCTCAACGCGGGCAGCTCGCTGACCGGTTCGCCGGTGGGACTGGTGCTGTTGCTGGTGGCGCCCATCGCCTGGGCGTACGGCTCGGTGTGGTCGCGCGGCCGCGACCTGCCTTCGCCCTTCATGACCGCCGCCGCGCAGATGCTGGCGGCGGGCGTGATGCTGGTCGGCGCGGGCCTGCTGCATGGCGAGCGCTTCCACGTGGCGGACTGGACGCTGGAAGGCGGGCTGGCCGTCGCCTACCTGGCGGTGTTCGGCTCCATCGTGGCGTTCACCGCGTACGTGTGGCTGCTGCACCACGCGCGTCCGGTGCTGGTGGGCAGCTACGCCTACGTCAATCCTGTCATCGCGGTGGCGCTGGGCGCCTTCATCGCCGGCGAGACCTTCACCGCGCACGACCTGGGCGCCATGGCGGTGATCCTGGCCGGCGTGGTGGTGATCACGCTGGCGCGCGCGCGGCAGTCGAAATGACCCATCAACCGCTCGACCGCAAAGGGCTGGCGATCACCGTCGGCACCTTCCTGATCTGGGGCGTGGTGCCGCTGTACTGGCACCTGCTCAAGGCCGTGCCGTCGTTCCAGATCATCGCCCACCGCATCGTGTGGAGCGCGGTGCTGGTGCTGGGCTGGCTGCTGCTGAAGAACGGCCTGGGCTGGTGGCGGCAGATCCGCGCCCAGCCGCGCGCGGTGCCGCTGCTGGGCGTCAGCAGCCTGCTGATCGCGTTCAACTGGGGCCTGTACATCTGGGCGGTGAACGCCGGGCACGTGGTGGAAACCAGCCTGGGTTACTTCATCAATCCGCTGATCAACGTGGTGCTGGGCGTGCTGGTGCTGCGCGAACGCCTCTCGCCCGCGCAATGGATCGCGGTGGGGTTCGCCCTGGCCGGCGTGGCGTGGCTGACGGTGCAGGCCGGTTCGCCCCCCTGGATCGCGCTGGGCCTGGCGTTCTCGTTCGGCCTGTACGGCCTGGTGCGCAAGACCGTGGCGGTGGACGCCGTCGCCGGACTGGGCGTGGAGAGCCTGTACCTGTTCCTGCCCGGCCTGGCCTATGTCGTGTGGGGCGAGTTCGGCCATGGCGGCGGTTTCGTCGACGGCTATGGCTGGCGCGACGACCTGCTGCTGGTTCTGGGGGGCGTGGTCAGTGCGGTGCCGCTGATCGGCTTCGCCTACGGTGTGCGCCGCATCCCGCTGTCGGTGGTGGGACTGCTGCAGTACGTCGCGCCCAGCCTGCAGCTGCTGATCGGCGTGCTGGTGTTCAAGGAGGCCTTCGATGCCACGCGTGCGGTCGGCTTTGCCGCCATCTGGGCCGGCCTGCTGATCTTCGCCAGCGACGGCCTGTGGCGCGCGCGTCGCCGCGACGCGCTGGTCGCGGCGTCCGCGGGCAAGTAAGGCTCAGCGCGCGGCGCCGCCGGCCGCGGTGGCGCCAGGCGAGGGGCAGGGCCCACCCGCCTCCGCCCACGTCCTGAACGCCGCGACGAAGCGGTCGTGCGGTACCGGCACCGGTGCGCGTTCGCCGCCGGGGTTCCAGCCCCACAGCACCAGCTTGTCCTCGGCCACGTGCTTGAGCAGCGCGTCGAAGTCGCGGCCGCCGTTGCGGTCCTTGTCCTGGATCATCGCGCACAACTGGTCGGCGGGCAGGCCGATCCACGCCATCTTCTGGTCGGGCGGCGGCAGCTGCCAGTGCGGTGCGCCCGGCGGCGCGTGCGGGCCGTAGCTGGCCGGCGAATTCTGTTCGCCATGGCAGGTGGAACAGGGCAGGCCGGGCGCGCCCTTGCCGTCCGGCCCGCGCACCACGTTCATCGCATGCGGCACCTGCGCGTCGAACTGCAGCGGCGCGTCGCCGGGAATGTGGCAGTTGCTGCAGCGCGGATGCTGGAACACCTCCTCCACCGTGGCGAACGCGGTCAGCGCCAGGGCTTTCTGCTCCTCGCTGATGCGGGGCTTGCACGCCACCAGCAGGAGCACGGTCAGGGACATCATCAGGATGCGCATGGCGGGCCTCAGGCGGTCGGCGTCGAGGAGGTGGACGTCGGCAGGCGCAGCGGCAGTTCGCGCAGGCGCTGGCCGGTCAGGGCGAACACCGCGTTGGCCACCGCGGCCGCGATCGGCGGCGTGCCGGGTTCGCCCACGCCGCCCATCTTCTCGGTGCTGGGCACGATGTGCACCTCCACCTGCGGCATCTCGTTCATCCGCAACACCGGGTAGTCGTGGAAATTGGATTCCTGCACCTGGCCCTCGCGGAGCGTGAGCGTGGAATGCAGCGCGGCGCTCAGGCCGAACACGATGCCGGACTCCATCTGCGCCTGTACGCCCGCCGGATTGACGGCCACGCCGCAATCGATGGCGCACACCACGCGGTGCACGCGGATCCTGCCGTCCTCGATCGACACTTCGGCGACCTGCGCCACGTAGCTGCCGAAGGACTCGTGCACCGCGATGCCGCGGCCGCGGCCCTGCGCGGGCGGCGCGTCCCAGCCGAACTTTTCGGCGGCCAGGTCCAGTGCCGCGAGATGGCGGGGGTGGTCCTTCAGCAGTCTGCGCCGGTACTCCACCGGGTCCTGGCCCGCGGCGTGCGCCAGTTCGTCGACGAAGCCTTCCATCACGAAACCGTTGACGCTGTGGCCGACCGAGCGCCACCACAGCACGGGGATGCCGGTCCTGGGCGAATGCAGGTCGACGCGGTGCGCGGGCGTGCCCAGGACGTACGGCGAATTGGCCACGCCCTCGGTCGAGGTGGCGTCGATGCCGTCCTTGACCATCATCGCTTCCATGAAGGTGCCGGCCATGATCGACTGGCCCACCATCACCTGGTGCCATGCCGCCGGCAGGCCGTCCTCGCCCAGGCCGACCTTGATCTTCTCGACGAACGCCGAGCGGTAGTAGCCGCCGCGGGTGTCGTCCTCGCGCGTCCACACCGTCTTGACCGGCGCCTTCGCGGCCTTGGCGACCTCGACGGCCTCGGACACCACGTCCGAGGTCGGCGTGGCGCGACGGCCGAAGCCGCCGCCGAGGAACGGCGTGTGGATGCGGATCCTTTCCGGCGCAATGCCGAGGATCTTCGCGGCGCTGTTCTGGTCCAGGGTGGGGAACTGGGTGCCGCACCAGATGTCGCACTCGCCGTCGCCGATCTTCACCGTGCAGTTCAGCGGTTCCATCGCGGCATGGGCGAGGTAGGGCACGGCGTACTCGGCCTCGACGGTCTTCGCGGCCTTGCCGAGTGCGGCCGTCACGTCGCCGGCGCGCACCGCGGTCGGTCCCTCCTCGGTCGCCAGCTGCGAGAACTGCTGCCGCAGCGCGGTGCTGTCCAGCTTGGCGCCGTCGCCCGCTTCCCACACCACCTGCAGCGCATCGCGGCCGAGCTTGGCGGCCCAGTAGTGATCCGCGATCACGGCCACGCCACTGGGCACCTGCACCACGTTGCGCACGCCGGCCACGGCGCGCGCCTGGGTGGCGTCGAACGACTTGACCGTACCGCCGAACACCGGCGAGCGCAGCACCACCGCCGTCAGCAGGCCCTCGAACTGCACGTCCATGCCGAACCGGGCCTTGCCGGTGATCTTCTCCGGCGTGTCCAGGCGCTTGGTCGGCTTGCCGATCAGCTTCCAGTCCTTCGGGTCGCGCAGCTTCAATGCATCCAGTGCCGGCGGGGTCTGCCTGCCGGCCTCGTCGGCGAGTTCGCCGTAGCGCAGCCGCGTGGTGCCGGACACCACCGCGCCGTTCTCGGTGCGCAGCTGGTCGACGGGCACCTTGAGGCGCGCGGCCGCCGCCTGCAGCAGCATCGCCCGCGCGGTCGCACCGGCCTGCCGGTAGCGGTCGAACTCGGACCAGGTGGTGGTGGAACCGCCGGTGCCCTGCATGCCGAACACCGGACTGGTGTAGGCCTTGTCCGCCGCACCGTGCTCGACGCGGATCTTCGACCAGTCGGCATCCAGCTCTTCGGCGATCAGCATCGGCAGCGTGGTCCAGATGCCCTGGCCCATCTCGGCATGCGCCAGCTGCACGGTGATGGTGTCGTCGGCGGCGATGCTGAGGAAGGCGTTCGGCACGAACGCGGCGGCCGGGGCGGCGGCCGCGTCCTGCGCCATGGCGTAGCGGCGCGCGCCGGGTACGAGGAAGCCGATCACCAGGCCGCCACCGGCCAGTGCGGTGGCGCGCAGGAAGTCGCGGCGCGGGGAAGAAGTTTCGAGGTTCACGGAACAGCCTCCGTCGAACGTGGGGAATGCGATGACGGGCGTCACCGCACCGGATCAGGCCTTGCCGATGTCGGCCGCGCGGTGCACGGCGGCGCGGATGCGCTGGTAGGTGCCGCAGCGGCACAGGTTGCCGGACAGCGCCTGGTCGATGTCGGCGTCGCTGGGCGAGGGGACCTTGGCGAGCAGGGCGGCGGCCGACATGATCTGGCCGGACTGGCAGTAGCCGCACTGCACCACGTCCAGTTCCGCCCACGCCTTCTGCACCGGATGCGAGCCGTCGGCCGACAGGCCTTCGATGGTGGTGATCTTCCTGCCGGCGACGGCGGATGCCGGCGTGACGCAGGCGCGCAGCGGCGCGCCATCGACATGCACGGTGCAGGCGCCGCACTGGGCGATGCCGCAGCCGAACTTGGTACCGGTCAGGCCCATCAGGTCGCGCAGGACCCAGAGCAGCGGCATGTCGTCCGGCGCGTCGACTTCGCGCTCGGCCCCGTTGACGTTCAACTTCATGGCGTCTCCTGGCGGCGGCGTGGGACCGGGCGACGATACTCCGCGCCCGCGTTGCATGCCAGTGAAGCCACGGGTCGATGTTTGCACGATCCTGCGGGATGCTTGCCCGATGCCCCGACCGGCGCGCCGGGCGTTGCCTTCGCCCCGCGGCTTGCGCCATCGTGGTGCCATGACCGCGTCCCCTCACGTGCTGCTCGCGTCCGCCCGCGCCGGTGAGGACACCGATGGCCGTGCATTGGCCGTCGTCGTGGCCACCGAAGGCTCGACGTATGTCCGCGCAGGGGCCATGGCGCTGTTCGGCCCGGACCAGACGCAGGTGGGTTGGCTGAGCGGCGGCTGCCTGGAGCCCGAGATCGCCAGGCGCGCGCGCCATGCCGCCGCCGTCGGCGCCGTGGGCGCGATGGAGATCGACACCCGCGACGATGAGGACCTGTTCGCCGGCTCCGCCGTCGGCTGTCGCGGCCGTCTGCGCCTGGTGCTGCTGCCGCTGGATCGCATGCCCGGCTGGGCCACCGCCGTGCAGGCGTGGTGGGCGGGCCGCGGCACGCTGGGCTTGGCGTTGTCCGCCGACGGCGAGGTGCACCTGCGGGTGGGCGAGGTGAGCCTGCACTGGACGCTGGTGCGCCATGCCGGGGAACCGACGGTCAGCCTGGCCGGCGATGTCAGCGTGCCGCCTCCGGCGCGCGTGGCGGTCTTCGGCGCGGGACCGGAAACCCCGTCGCTGCTGCAGGCGCTGCGTCCGCTCGGTTGGCACGTCAGCATGGTCGAGCGGCGCGCGCGCTGGATTCCCGACACCGACATCGCCGACGCGTGGCTGATGCAGCCGCCCGCCGATGCGCTGCGCAGCCTGCAACCCGCGCCCGATGCGGCGCTGGTCATGCACCATCATTTCGAACACGACCGGGAGGCGCTGGAGGCGTTGGCGCATACCCGCATTCCTTTCATCGGCCTGCTGGGGCCGGTGCGTCGCCGCGAAGACCTGTTGCGGGTACTCCCGGCGCCGACGCCTGCGCTGCTGTCGCCGCGCCTGCGCTCGCCCGTGGGGCTCAGGCTGGGCGGACAGGGTCCGGAGGCCATCGCGTTGAGCATCGTCGCCCAGCTGCAGGCCTGGCGGCACGGCGAGACGCCATGACCAAGCCGCATGCCGCCGTGGTGCTGGCCGCGGGCGGCAGCACGCGCCTGGGCCGTCCCAAGCAACTGCTGACGCGCGATGGCGAGACGCTGGTGCACCGCGCCGCACGGCTGGCCCTGGCGTCGGGCGCGGCACGCGTGCTGGTGATCGTCGGTGCGCAGGCGGATGATGTGGCGGCCGCGGTGCGCGACCTGCCCGTGGAGTGCCTGTGCAACGCGCGCTGGCGCGAGGGTCTGGCAGGAAGCCTGCGCACCGCGGTGGATGCGCTTGCCGCGCATGCCCGCGCCACGCTGCTGCTGACCTGCGACCAGCCGGCACTGGAGGCCGCGCACCTGCAGGCATTGCTGGAGGCGTCTGGTCGTGCGCCGTCGGGTTCCGCCGCGACGCGCCTGGCCGACCGCGTGGGTGTCCCCGCCGTCGTGGCGCCGACGATGCTGCGGGCCGCAATGGCGGCGCGGGGAGATCGCGGCCTGCGCGATGTGCTGAATGCGGCAGGTGCCGGCGTCATCGCCTGCGAGGCGCCGGATCTGGGTGTCGATATCGACACCCCGGAGGATATTGCGGGGGCCGTATCGCGGGGGTGGCTGGATCCCCTCGCGTGACGAGGTGCCGGCGTGGGCCGGCACCCCGCCCGGTTGCATCAGATCGCGCGCAGGGCCTGCGTGATCGGCAGGCGCGCCGCGCGCAGCGCCGGGAACAGCCCGCCCACCAGGCCGATGCCCAGGGCCCACTTCAGCCCGCTCCACAACAGCTCGGGCGTGACCTTGAACTGGAACACCACCTGGCTGAAGTTGCTGCCCAGCGTGGCCACGCTGTAGCCGTTGAACACGGCCCAGGCGATCAGCCCGCCCAGCAGCCCGCCCAGCAGGGCCAGCAGCATCGTCTCCAGCATCACCGCCATCACCACCGGCAGGCCACGGAAACCGATCGCACGCATGGTGGCGATCTCGCGCGCGCGGCCGGCAACGGCGGCGTACATGGTGTTCAGCGCGCCGAACACCGCGCCGATGGCCATGATGCTGCCGATCACCGTGCCCAGCACCCTGATCAGCGTGGTCAGGCCGGTGGACTGCTTGGTGTAATAGTCGCGCGTGGTCAGTACGTCCAGTTTCAGCCGCGGGTCGTTCTCCATGGCCTTCTTGAACTGCTCGAAGCCCGGCTTGCCGGCGGTGCGCACGGTGACCGACTGGTAGGCGCGGCGGTCATAGGCCGAGGAGAGCGTGTCGATGTCGGTCCACAGCTCCGAGTCGTGCGCATCACCGGCGGCGAACACGCCCACCACCGTCCAGTCCTGGTTGCCCAGGCGCAGCGTCTTGCCGATGTCCAGGCCGCGGTACTGGCCCTTGGCGCCCTGGCCGACCACGATCTCGCGCACGCCGACGTTGAACTTGCGGCCTTCGATCAGCTTGATGTGCGGACGGATCGCCCAGGCCGCTTCGCTGACGCCACGGAACTGCGCATTGGCGTCCTCGCCGCTGCCGGCGGTGGGCAGGTTGACGATCTGCGACAGCTCCGGCGACAGCAATGCGCGGCCGTCCTTGTCCTTGGCGATGCCGGCCAGCGTCGAGATCAGCGGCACCTGGTCGCGGGTGATGACCGAGTTGGTTTCCGCCTGCGAGCCGCCGCGCAGCACGATGGCGGTGTCGTCGCTGCCGGTCTGCTTGAGCGTGGCCGAAAAGCCTTCGCCCATCGCCAGCATCGCCACCAGCACGCCGACCACGCCGGCGATGCCGACCACGATCACCGACGAGGCGCCCCAGCGCTGCGGCAGGCTGGCGATGCCGATCCTGGCCGCCTCCAGCGACAGTCGGCCGCTGCGGGTGAGGAACAGCCACAGCGCCAGCAGCACCGCCAGGCCGGCCACCACGAACCACGGCGACACGATCCACGCCGCCAGGCCGACGGCCAGCAGCACGATGGAGACCAGATTGCCCAACCATTGCTTCTTCATGTGGTGTCTCCTCTCAGCGGCCGGCCAGGGCGTCGACGATCTTCAGGCGCATCGCCCGCGTCGCCGGCAGCGCGCCGACGATCAGGCCGATGGCGACCATCAGCGACAGCCCCAGCGCCCAGGTCTGGGCGGGGATGGTGGGCAGGGCGATCATGCCGTTGCTGGCGCCGCTGACCACCGGAATCATCACCGAGGCCAGGCCCATGCCCAGCACGCCGCCCAGCACGATCAGCAGCACCGCCTCCACCAGCACCAGCACCAGCACGGTGCCGTTGGTGAAGCCCAGCGTCTTCAGCACCGCCAGTTCCGGGATGCGCTCGCGCACCGCCTGCGCCATGGTGTTGCCGGTCAGCAGCAGCAGGGTGAAGAACACCGCCGCCATGATCGCGGTGACGATCAGGCCGATGTCGGCGAACTGCTTGGCGAAGGACTGGTTGAACGCCTGCTCGGTCTGGGTCTTGGTCTCGTGCGCGGAGTTCTCCGAGATCGCATCGATGGCCTTGGCCACGCGGGTGGCGTGGTTCACGTTGTCCAGCTTCACCATGTACCAGCCGACCTGGCCGTTGACGTACTGGTTGGCTTCGTCGAAGTACTTCCAGTGGAAGATCAGCTGGTTCTCCTCGCCCTTGCGCTTGGAGTCGGCCAGTCTGAACGTGCCGCGCAGCGTGAGCGGCCAGGCATTGCTGCCGTCCTTCTGCGGGAAGATCGTCGCCTGCAGCGGAATGGTGTCGCCGACCTTCCAGCCGAAACGCCTGGCCAGGTTCTCGCCGACGATGGCGCCGGTGCGGTCGGCCTCCCAGGCCTTCACCTGCGCCGGATCGACGATGTACTCCGGGTACATGTCCAGATAGCCCGGGCCCACCGAGAAGTTGGGGAAGAAGTTCTTCGGGTCCTTGTAGATGCCGCCGAACCAGGCCGCATACGTGGCCTTCTTCACGCCGGGCGTGGATTCGATGCGGGTCAGCAGGCTGTACGGCAGCATCTGCGTGATCGACAGGCGCGAGGCCACCACCAGGCGGTCCGCGCCGGCGACGCTGCCGCCGGAGTTGAACGCCACGCGCACCGAGTCCAGCAGGCCGAACAGCAGGAACGCCGCCACCACCGACAGCAGGGTCAGCAGCGTCCGCGTCTTGCTGCGGAACAGCGCCGACCAGATCAACGAGAAATATTTCATGTCCGCCTCCGGATCAGTGCGCCGCGGCCGGGGCGTCGACCAGTTCGCCCTTGTCCAGGTGGATGGTGTGGGTGGCGTACTCGGCCGCCTTCGGGTCGTGGGTGACCATGATGATGGTCTTGCCGTGCTCGCGGTTGAGCATCTTCAGCAGGTTGAGGATCTCCTCGGCCGAATGGCGGTCCAGGTCGCCGGTGGGCTCGTCGCAGATCAGGAAGGTCGGGTCGGAGACGATGGCGCGGGCGATCGCCACGCGCTGCTGCTGGCCGCCGGACAGCTCGTTGGGGCGGTGCGACTTGCGGTCGGCCAGGCCCACCAGCTGCAGTGCGATCTCGGCATTGCGCTTGCGCTGCGCCGCGCCCAGCTTGGTCAGCAGCAGCGGCAGCTCGACGTTGCGCTGCGCGGTGAGCGTCGGCATCAGGTTGTAGAACTGGAACACGAAGCCGACATTGGAGCTGCGCCAGTGCGCCAGCTGGCCGTCGTTCATGCGGTCGATGCGCTGGCCCTCGATCTCGATCTCGCCGGCCGTGGGCGTGTCCAGGCCGCCGATCAGGTTCAGCAGGGTGGTCTTGCCCGAGCCGGACGGACCCATCAGCGCGACGAAATCGCCGTGCGGGATGTCCAGGTCGATGCCGTGCAGCACCTGCACCTTCTCGGGGCCGCGCTGGTAGGTCTTGGTGACGTTGCGGATGGAAACCAGGGAAGACATCGGCAGGATCCTTGTAGGAGACGGAAAGGCGGACGGCGATGCTGCGGTTCAAGCAGGGCGGATCCCGCCCTCGAGGGACACGGGACGCCCGTGGGGCGACGGATGGCGCCGCCCGGGATCGACGGGCGCCGGTGCAACGGCGCCCGGTGTTCGGTGGTTCGCCGCCGCGAGGACATCCTCACGCGGCGCCTTGCGGGCTTACTCGGTGTCTTCGGCCAGCACGACCTTGGCACCGTCCTGCAGTTCGGCGGGCGGGTCCAGGACGACGGTTTCGCCCGCGTCCAGGCCCTGGGTGACATGCACGTCGTCGCCCAGCTTGCCGGCGACCTTCAGCGCGCGCCGCTGCACGGTGTCCTGGTCGCCGACGACGAAGGCCACCTGCGCGCCGTCGCGCTCGACCACGGCGGCGCCCGGCGCACGCACGCCCTTGGGCTGCGCGGCCTGCTGCGGCCGGGCCGCTTCCAGGAAGCTCACCCGCACGCCCATGTCGGGGACGATGCGCGGGTCCTTCACCGCCAGCGCCACGCGCACCTTCACCGTGGCCTTGCTGCGGTCGGCGGTGGGGATGATGGCGATCACCTCGCCGGGGATCTGCCAGTCGGGATAGGCGTTCAGCGTGGCCTGGATCGGCATCTTCGGCTGCACGCGGCCGATGAAGGACTCGTTGACCTCCACTTCCACTTCCAGCGAGTCCATGTCGACGATGGTGCCGATGCCGGTGCGGGTATAGCCGCCGGTGGCCAGCGGCGAGACGATCTCGCCGGGCTGCGCGGCCTTGGCGATCACCACGCCGGCGAACGGTGCGCGCACGATGGTGTTGTCCACGCCGTTGTCGGAAATGGCCAGGCTGCGGCTGGCCACGGTGACGTTGCGCTGCGCGGCCTGCAGCTGCGCGCGCAGGGCGTCGCGGGTGGCGACCGCCTGGTCGTACTGCGAGCGCGCGACCAACTGCTGCCGCACCAGCGAGGACAGGCGGCGCGCATGGGCCTCGGCCTCGGTCAGCTGCGCCTGCACGTTCGCCACCTGCGAGCGCGCGGCCTCGACCTGCGCCTGCGACAGCGCACGGCTGGCGTCGGCATCCACCGGGTCGAGCGTGGCCATCACCTGGCCGGCTTCGACCTTCATGCCTTCCTCGATCAGCACTTCGCGCACCTTGCCGGTGATCTTGGCCGACACCGTGGCCATGCGCCGTGCGACCACGTAGCCGGAGGCGTCCAGCACCGAGGCGGCGGCACCGCCGTTGCCCATCGCCACCGTGGGCGCGGTGCGCACTTCGATCGGCTTCTCGCGCCCGAACAATGCCCAGCCGGCCGCGGCCAGCGCCAGCAGCACGGCGACCACGCCCAGCGTGATCCACAGGCCGCGGCGCGATGCGGGCTCCGGCGGCGGTGCCTTGCGGTCGATGCGGAGTTCCTTCAGCAGGTCGGCAGAGGTGTTCATGCGTATCCAGACGGTGAATGCGGGGAAGTGTGACCAGCAAGGGTAACGGAAGCCTAGTTGCCGGAAGTCACTTCATGCAGGAACCGGCCGGCCCGGCCCGGCAACGGGCCGGCAACAGGCCGGGAGGGTGCGCATCATCGACGCTCCGGCGGGCGCATCCCAGTGACACCTGTCATCTGATTCGCCTGAGGGGCGCCACTGATCACAGGCGGGGCGAGGGCGCAGGCTGTGTCCCTCTTCCGGCAAGGCTCCTTGGCATGGACACGGCGACCCTCCCTTCCCCCGCGCTCGCCCGGCTGCGTGGCGTGCGCCATCAGTATGGCCGCACCCTGGCGCTCGACGGTCTGGATCTGGCGTTGCCGGCCGGCCAGGTGCTGGCCCTGCTCGGCCCCAACGGGGCCGGCAAGACCACCGCGATCAGCCTGCTGCTGGGCCTGCAGCGTCCGCAGGCGGGGCAGGTGGAACTGTTCGGCCTGCCACCGCAGGACCTGGCCGCGCGCCGGCGCATCGGCGTGATGCTGCAGACGGCTGCCGTGCCGGACACGTTGCAGGTGCGCGAGCTGATCGACCTGACCCGCAGCTACTACCCGCGTCCGCGCAGCGTGGCCGACTGCGTGGCGCTGGCCGGGCTGGACGGCCTGATGGACCGCCGCTACGGCCGGCTGTCCGGCGGCCAGCAGCGGCGCGTGCAGTTCGCGCTGGCCCTCTGCGGGCGGCCCGGGCTGCTGTTCCTCGACGAACCCACGACGGGCCTGGACCTGGATGCCCGGCAGACGCTGTGGAAGGCGATCCGCGAACTGGGCGCGCAGGGCTGCGCGGTGCTGCTGACCACGCATTACCTGGAAGAAGCCCAAGCGCTGGCCGATCGCGTGGTGGTGCTCAACCACGGGCGCGTCGTGGCCGAAGGCACCGTGGCGCAGATCCGCGCCCACGTGGCGCAACGACGCATCCGCTGCAGCACCACGCTGCCGGCGGCGCGGGTGCAGGGCTGGCCGGGGGTGCAGCGCGCGCAGCACGACGGCGAGCGGCTGGAGATCGTCGTCGATGCGGCCGAGCCGGTGGTCCGCCGGCTGTTGGACGAGGATCCCGCACTCACGGAGCTGGAAGTGCAGCGCGCCGGCCTGGCGGATGCCTTCCTGGCCCTCACCCGTGACACGCAGAAGGAAGCCGCCTGATGGATACCGTCGCCACCGTTCCGTTTTCGTCCACGCGGGCGTACGTGCTCGAAGCCCGCTACGAATTCCTCCGCCTGCTGCGCACGCCCTCGTTCTCACTGCCTGCCCTGTTGTTTCCGCCGGTGTTCTACCTGCTGTTCGGCGTGCTGCTGGGCGGCAAGGGCGGGCCGGTCGCCGCGCAGTACCTGCTGGCGGGCTATGGCGTATTCGGCGTGATCGGCGTGGCGCTGTTCGGCTTCGGCGTGACCGTGGCGATGGATCGCGAACAGGGCCTGCTGACGCTCAAGCGTGCGCAGCCGATGCCGCCGGGGGCCTACCTGGTGGCGAAGATGGCCATGGCGCTGCTGTTCGCCGCGATCATCCTGCTGCTGCTCGCCGCCATCGCGGCCGGCGTGGCGCAGGTGCGGCTGTCGGCCGCGCAGTGGGCCGGGTGGGCGGCGACGTGCCTGCTGGGCGTGCTGCCCTTCAGCGCGCTGGGGCTGTGGCTGGGCACGTTGGTCGGCGGCCGCGGTGCGCCCGCGCTGATCAACCTGGTCTACCTGCCTATGGCGTTCCTGTCGGGGCTGTGGGTGCCGCTGACGATGCTTCCGGCGATGCTGCAGACGCTGGCGCCGGCATGGCCGGCGTATCATCTGGCGCAGGTCGCGCAGAAGGTGGTCGGCGTGGATGCAGGGCGTCCGCTGCCGCTGCATGTCGCCGTACTGGCCGGGATGACGATCGTGTTCTTCCTGCTGGCGCGCCGCCGCCTGGTGCGGTGAACCGGACCGTCGAGCAAGGAGCCTGCGATGAACCCGTCTTCCTCTCCGCTGCTGCGTCGGCTGACCCGCCTGCGCGACGCCCTGGTCCCGGAGGCGCTGGGCCTGGGCTGGATGCCCCTCTTCCTGCTGGGCTACCTGGTGTTCCTGTTCATGCCGGTGCTGGTGCCGTCCGGGGGCGACTGGGGCGGCAACCTGCACTGGCGCCTGTGGCCGACGCTGGCATCGATCGCGGCGTTCCTGCCGATGTACTTCCTGGCCTACCGCGGCAGTGCGATGACGCGGGTGCTGTGCACCTTGGGCATCGCCGCGCTCGGCTGCGGGCTGATGGCGTACAACGCCTTCTCCAACACCTACATCATCTACGCGGCGGCCTTCGTCGCGCTGCTGCCCGGCGCGGTGTGGCTGCGGCTGGCCGTGCTGGCGGCATTGCTGGGCGCCTACCATGGCCTGTCGGTGTGGCTGGGGTTCCCGGTGTTCGTGCCGATACTGACCGCCATCATCTCGGTGGCCGTGTTCACCGGCAACTACTTCCAGTCCGAAACGGTGCGCAAGCGCGCCGAGCTGAAACTCTCGCACGAGGAAGTGCGCCGGCTGGCCGCGCTGGCCGAACGCGAGCGCATCGGCCGCGACCTGCACGACCTGCTGGGCCACACGCTGTCGCTGGTGGCGCTGAAATCCGACCTGGCCGGCCGGCTGATCGCCCGCGACCCGCAGGCCGCGCGCAACGAGATCGACGAAGTCAGCCGCGTCGCCCGCGATGCGCTGGCGCAGGTGCGGCGCGCGGTCACCGGCATCCGCGCGGCCGGACTGGCGGCCGAACTGGCCTCGGCGCGCCTGCTGCTGGAATCGGACGGCGTCACCCTGCGCTACCAGGCGCAGGACGTGGCGCTGCCGGCCGATCTTGAGACCGTGCTCGCGCTGAGCCTGCGCGAGGCGGTGACCAACATCCAGCGCCACGCGCGCGCCACGATCGCCGAAGTCGCGCTGGCCTGCAGCGACGGACACGCGCATCTGCGCATCCGCGACAACGGCGTCGGCAGCGCCGCCGTGCCCGGCAACGGCCTGGGCGGCATGCGCGAGCGTGTGGAAGCACGCGGCGGACGCCTGCGCATCGATTCCACCTTGCGGCAGGGGACCTGCGTTGAGATCGTGCTGCCGCTGCCGTCGGGGTCCGATGTCGTGACGGCACCAGAGAAAGCCCCTGTAGGAGCGACGTGAGTCGCGACCGCATGGCCGGACACACCCTCATCTCGACGCGTGCGCGGATGCAGGCTGCCTCGCTTGTTTCCATGGCTGCGCCACCCGTGCGGTCGCGACTTACCGGTGCAGACTTGCCTGCACCACTCCTACAATGGGCAGTCCACTTCACGAGTGTGATTCACTAGCGTGACGTTCAATCTTTTTGCCACGACATCTCCATGATCCGCGTACTGCTCGCCGAAGACCAGGCCATGGTGCGGGGTGCGCTCACCGCGCTGCTGGGCATGGAACGCGACATCGAGGTGGTCGGCGGCGCGGCCGATGGCGAGACGGCGTGGCGCGAACTGCAACGGCTCAAGCCCGACCTGCTGGTCACCGACATCGAGATGCCCGGCCTGAGCGGGCTGGAGCTGGCCCAGCGCATCCAGCGGCACGAACTGGCGTGCAAGGTGGTCATCGTCACCACCTTCGCGCGCAGCGGCTTCCTGCGGCGCGCACTGGAGGCCGGCGTATCCGGCTACCTGCTGAAGGATGCGCCGGCCGAAGACCTGGCCGAAGCGCTGCGCAAGGTGCACCGGGGCGGCCGCGCCATCGATCCGCAGCTGGCGCTGGAAGCCTGGTCCGACGCGGACCCGTTGAACGACCGCGAGCGCCAGGTGCTGCGGCTGGCCGGCGAAGGGCAATCGGCCGGCGACATCGCCAGGCAGCTCAACCTCTCGCAGGGCACGGTGCGCAACTACCTGTCCGAAGCCATCGGCAAGCTCGGGGTGGGCAACCGCATCGAAGCCTACCGGCTGGCGCGCCAGCGCGGGTGGTTGTAGGAAATGAAACGCCTGCTCTAGGAGCGACGTCAGTCGCGACCGCACGCGTCCCCGCGTTCCGATGGCTTGCGCTATTGCGCAGGAATGGGCATGCGACGCTCGTCGCGTCTTTGACCGGTTCACGTGGCTTCGGGGCCACGGTCGCGACTGACGTCGCTCCTGCAGGGGGCAACGTCACGCGCCGTAGCGTGCCTTCAGCATCGCGTAGGCGCTGCGCAGCGCCAGGGCTTCGCCACCGGCGGGACGGCCGGCCCGGTCGCTGTCGTTCCATGCGTACACGTCCAGGTGCGCCCACTTCATGCCGTCCGGCACGAAGCGCTCCAGGTACAGCGCGGCGGTCACCGCGCCGGCCATGCGCGAGCCGGCGTTGGCCAGGTCGGCGATGCCGCTGGTCAGGTAGCGCAGGTACGGGCGCCACAGCGGCATGCGCCACACCGGGTCGCGCGTGCGTTCGCCGGCGGCGATCCAGTCGTGGGCCACGGCATCGTCGTTGGCGAACAGCGCCGGCAGGTCCGGACCCAGCGCGATGCGTGCCGCGCCGGTCAGCGTGGCGAAGTCCAGCAGCAGTTCGGGCGACTGCTCGCCCGCGTAGGCCAGCGCATCGCACAGGATCACGCGGCCTTCGGCATCGGTGTTGTCGATCTCCACGCTGACGCCCTTGCGGGTGGCGATCACCTCGCCGGGACGGAAGGCGTTCGGGCCGATGCTGTTCTCCACCGCCGGCACCAGCAGGGTCAGCCGTACCGGCAGCCGGCGCGCCATCACCAGACGGGCCAGCGCGATGGCATGCGCCGCGCCGCCCATGTCCTTCTTCATGTTGCGCATGCCGTCGGCCGGCTTGATGTCCAGGCCGCCGGTGTCGAAGCACACGCCCTTGCCGACCAGCGCCACGTGCGGCTGCGAGGCATCGCCCCAGCGCAGCGCGATCAGCCGCGGCGCGCGGTGCGAGGCGCGGCCCACCGCGTGGATGGCGGGGAAGTTCTGCGCCAGCAGCGCGTCGCCGGCGACCACCTCGACCTGCGCGCCGTGGGTGGCGGCCAGCTCGCGCACCGCGGCTTCCAGCTCGTCCGGCCCCATGTGCTCGGTGGGCGTGTTGACCAGGTCGCGCACCTGCAAGCTGGCCGCCAGCAGGTCCAGCGCTTCGGCATCGGCCTGCGGCAGCACCAGCCGTGCGGGCTTGCGCGCGGGCTGCTTGTAGCGGTCGAACCTGTAGCTGCCCAGGCCCCAGCCCAGCTGCAGCGCGGTGCGTGCTTCTGCGGACAGGTCGCTGGCCAGCTGCCAGTCGCCGGCCGGCAAACCGAACGGCGCGTGTGCGTAGCTGTAGGGGTCCAGCGCATCGCCGATGCCGATCAGCGCGCCCGCCAGCCCGTCCTCGCCCGGCAGCAACAGCAGCGAACCCGCACCGGCGGCAAACGCCTGCGCGTCGATCCAGGCATTGACCGCGGCGGACTGGGTGGTGCGCCAGGCGGCCAGTTGCGTGCGGTCCAGCACGTGCAGCGCGCGGGCGCTGGAGGAGGCATCGGTGTAGGCGAGGGCGGCGCTCATGCGGCGGCGTGTTCCGTGGCGAAGTCGGGGTGGGCGTCCAGCCAGTCGGCCAGCGCGGTGAGGGTGGGAAATTCCAGGTCCGGACGCAGGGTTTCGTGCGTCCAGGCGCGGGGTTGGCCGTCGTGGTCTTCCGGCCGGTTGATCCAGCAGCTGCGCAGGCCGGCGCGCGCGGCCCCCAGCACGTCCATCTCGATGTGGTCGCCCACGTGCAGCACTTCGGCCGGTGGCACGCCCAGGCGCTCGCAGGCGGCCAGGAAGATGCTGGCCTCGGGCTTGGCGGCGCCGTGTTCGCGCGAATGGATCTGATGCACGAACAGGTGGCCCAGCCCGATCCGCTGCAGGTCGGCGTTGCCGTTGGTCACCGCGGCCACCGGCAGGCGTGCGGCGATGCGCTCCAGGGCCGCCCGTGCGTCCGGGTAGTACTCCACCTGGTTGCGGGCGGCGTAGAAGGTCTCGTAGGCCGGTTCCAGCAGGGCCATGTCGGCGCCGCTCTCGCGCAGGGCGTGTTCCAGCGTCATCCGGCGCAGGATGCTGAGGTCGTGCTTGTGCTGCGGGTGCGCGGCAAACACCTGCTCGCGCACGGCGCGCATGCGCTCGACCGGGAACATGGCGGCGGTGGCGGGGCTGTGCTGGCGCAGCCAGTCGTCGAGGACGCGCTCGATCCGGGCGCCGATGGGGGCGAACGGCCAGAGGGTGTCGTCGAGGTCGAGGGTGATGGCGCGGACGGGGAAGCTCATCGCGGCGATTTTACACCCCGTCCCGGGCTGCCTTTCACTCCGTCAGGCTGGAGGGAGCCCTTGTCCCAGTGGAAGAGGGGGTTGGGGTGAGGGGAAACGAAGATGGTTCTTCGCTTTCCGTTGCTGGGGCCACATCCGCGATGGCTTTCTGATTCGGTGGCCTTGCGGGACAGGCCTTCATTTTCTTCGGTATGGCGCCGCTCGCCGCGGGGGCGTTCCTTTCTTTGCTCGTGCAAAGAAAGGAACCAAAGAAAAACGCCCCAGGCGGCACGCCCTGCGCGCTGCGCGCTCCGGGTCCGCGAGCGGGCCGGGAATTTTCGTATGGCACATCCCTGTGCCATACGAAAACGCCGTCATCCATGACGGCGCCCTGCGGGTTTTACCCGGCCCGCTCGGCGTGCCTCATGGGGGCCCCGAAAAGCAGGAGCAACAGCAACAACAACAACAGCAACAGCACATGCAGATCGCGGGCGCGGACGCGTTTGCTTTTGCTCCCGGGGCCCCTTAGGTCCGGCAGTCCCGGCGGGTAAAACCCGCAGGGCGGCGCACAAGGATGTGCGCCGTTTTCGGCCGGGGCAGGAGGCCCCGTCCGAAAATTCCCGTCGGGACTGCGCACCCGCCGCACAGCGGCGGGCGGACCGCCGGGGTGTGTTTCTTTTGCCTACTTTTCTTTGCACAAGCAAAGAAAAGTAGGGCCCCCGCGGCGAGCGGCGCCATGCTCGCCAATCAGAGAGCGGACGCCGCAGGCTCAATGAAGCGTAGCGCTCACTCCAACAACCGTGCCCACCCCTCCATGCCCTCCACCCGCGCCAGCACCAGCTTCACGCACACCAGCAGCGGCACCGCCAGCAGCAACCCGATGATCCCCCACAACCACCCGAACAGCATCAGCGCCAGGATCAGCACCAGCGGCGACAGCGCCATCCGCCTGCCCAGGATGATCGGGGTGACGATCTGCCCCTCGATCGTGTGCAGCACCAGGTAGGCCACCGCCGGCAGCATCGACTGGAACGGCTCCTCGAAGCTGATGAAGCCCACCAGCAGCATCGCCACCATCCCGATCAGCGGCCCCACGTACGGCGCGAAATTCAGCAGCGCCGCCATCGTGCCCCACAGCAGCGCCTCGGCCAGCGGCAGCCCCAGCAGGTACAGCACGCAGGCGAACACCAGGCCCACCACCGTGTTGATGATGCTGATGGTCAGCACGTAGCGCGACACCTCGCGCTCGATGGAGTGCAGGATCTCCACGGTGAACTTCTTCTGCTGCCGCCCCGGCAGCAGCGCGATGGCATTCCGCTGCAGGTTCTCCCCGTACACCATGAAGAAGAACGTCAGCAGCACCACCGCCAGCAGCGAGGCCAGCACGCGCGGCGTGGCCAGCAGCTTGCCGTAGGGGTCGTCGGGGGTGGCCTGCACCACCTGCGGCTGCCGCCCCGTCTGGGTGCCGGCGGCGGCGCGGGCGAAGTTCTCGGCGGCCTTGTTGGCGTCCTGCACCGGCTTGGTCAGCTCGCGCAGCTTGGGCGCCAGCTGGCGCATCTCGCGCGGCGCCTGCTGCGCCCACTCCATCGCCGAGGGCAGCATCTTCTGCGCCAGCAGCCCGGTGGTGGCCATGCCGCCCAGCAGCACGATCAGCGCGCCCAGGAAGCGCGGCACGTACAGCCGGCGCAGCACGCGGATGATCGGGTTGCCGACCAGGGCGAAGAACATCGCCAGCAGCACCGGCAGCAGCAGGTCCTGCGCGGCCCACATCGTGTAGCCCACCGCCAGCGTGGCCAGTACCAGCACCGGGGTGGAGGCGCGCGGGCGTGGCGGCGGCGGGGCGGGGGCCGCGGGCGCGTCGGGTGGGGCAGGTGTGCTCATGGGCAGGGGGCCGCCGGAAGGAATGCGCGATTGTGCAACGTCCCCCGTGGGAGCGACGTGAGTCGCGAGCGCGCCCCGATAGCGGCGCCGGATGCAGGAGGGTGGACGCGCCGCAGCGCGTCCGGGAGAAGAACGGCCGGCTTTCCCCACGACGGGTGGCGCGCGTTCGCGACTCACGTCGCTCCCACCACCGCAAGCGCCTCAGCGCTCGGACAGCTCCGTCGCCGCTTCGGCCGGGCGCGGCGCGGTGACCACGATCTCGTCCTCGTCGAAGGCCTCGTCCACCATCGGCTCTTCGTCGGCCTGCGTGTCGGCCTGTTCCTGCGCTTCCTGCGCGGTGTCGGCGGCCTGCTCGGCGGTCTCGGCGGCGGCGGCCGCCTGCGCGGTGGCCAGGAAGCTGGAGACGGCGGTGAACATCTGCATCCAGCGGGCGCCGGTCAGCGCGCGCAGCGGCTCGGACCGCCCCACCAGGAAGCCGCTGACCACGCCGGCAATGACGATGCGGCCCGGCGTCCAGCCTGCGCGCCAGGCCTGCTTCAGCGTGGCCCATTGCAGCTGTGCGTGGGTGGCGCGCAGCTCGACCCGCCGCTCGGCCCGCTGCACGTGCTGCAGCAGCTTCTCGAAGCGCATCACGCGCCTCCGTGGTCGGCCGCGCGCGGGTCGTGCGCGGTGCCGGCGGCCGGCGGCCCATCGTCCAGCGCGGCGTCCTCGTCGAACAGGCCCAGCCTGGACAGCTGGCGCCGCGTGGCATGCATGCCGGTGTAGTCGAAGTAGCGCCCCACCTTCCACACCGCCAGCGCGGTGACTGCCAGGCTGAGCAGCGCCGCCAGCGACAGCGCCTGCAGCCACGAGAACCCGAAGCGCTGCATCAGCGCGATCAGCGCGCCGGTGACCAGCAGCCACGCCGAGGCGCCGAACACGATGGCCACCCCGGCCCAGGCCAGCGCGCGGCCGAAGGCGCTGCGGGCCAGGGCGAAGTCGGCCGAGACCAGGCCGCGGAAGGCGCGCCCGGCATCCTTGGCCGAGCCGAACGCCGCGCGGCCCGCCGCGCCGACCTCCTTCAGGGTGTCGGCCAGGTCGGGCGGCGCGGGGGTGTCGGTATCGCGGGGCGCGTCGCTCACGCGGCCGGCTTACTTGTCGCCGCCGCTGCGCGCCAGCTTGGCGATGATCCAGCCGGCGGCGAAGGCCACGCCGAACGAGGCCAGCGGCCGCTCGCGGATCAGGTCCGCGGCGCTGTCGATCAGGTCGCGGCCCTTGTCCATCAGGGCGTCCACCTGCTCGCGCGCGGCGCCGCCGCCGGCTTCGGCCGCGGCGATGCCCGACAGCGCGCTGTCGGCCAGTTCGGACTTCACGTTCGCCTTGCCCAGGCGCAGCTCGTCGCCAGCGGCGCTGGCCGCGCCCTTGATGGCCTCGCCAGCGGCCGCGGCGGCCGACGCCAGGTGCGAACCGGCCTCGCCCAGGTTGGACTTCAAGGCATCGGTGTTGGTGGGCATGCTCATGGGTGTCTCCTGCAGGCGGGGGATGGGGCCACTCTAATGCACGGGGGTGAACGGGCTGTTAGATGGCTGGGGGCGAGGAACGAGTGGCTAGGAACGAGGAACGAGTGGGGGCTGCGGCGTGGAGAGTGAGAGCCACTTGCCCCGCCCGCCCCTCGCTGCTCGTTCCTCATCACTCGTTCCTGGCCTTCCTCACTGCATCAGCAGCCGGCCCGTGCCGCGTCCGCGCAGGATGTTCAGCACCAGCTGCGCGGGCTTGCGCTCGAAGCTGGCGCGGAACCCGGGCAGGTCGCCGAACTCGCCGCTGCTGCTGGCCACGATGATGTCACCCGGGCGCAGGCCGCTGTTCCATGCGCGGCTGTCGCGCGCCACGTTGCCTACCTGCACGCCGCCCTGCGCGCCGCGGATCATGCCGCGCACGGCCTGCCGCGCCGACTCGTCCATCTCCTTCAGGGTGGCGCCGGCCAGGCGCGGATCCAGGCTGGCGCCGTCGGCGCTGCGCGCGCCCTCCTTCAGGGCCACGTTGAGCTGCAGCGGCCTGCCGTCGCGGCGCACGTCCAGCGCCACGCGCGTGCCCACCGGTTGCAGGCCTTCGAAGTTGTGCAGCGCCGCGCGGTTGTCGATGCGCTGGCCGTTGGCCGCCAGCACCACGTCGCCGGGCTGCAGTCCGGCCTCGGCCGCGGCCGATCCGGGGTACACGCGGGTCACCAGCGCCCCGCGCGGCAGGTCCAGGCCCAGGCCGCGCGCCACGCGCTCGTCCACGTCCTGCGATTCCACCCCGAACGTGCCCCGGCGCACCACGCCGTCGTTGGCGATCAGCTGCTCCATGATGCCGCGCGCCATGTTGATGGGAATGGCGAAGCCCAGGCCGATGTTGCCGGCCATGCTGCCGCGCGGGTTGAAGCTGGCGGTGTTGATGCCGACCAGCCGGCCCTGCAGGTCCACCAGCGCGCCACCGGAGTTGCCCGGGTTGATCGAGGCGTCGGTCTGGATGAAGTTCTGGTAGCCCGCCACCGGGATGCCGCTGCGCCCCACCGCCGAGACGATGCCCGAGGTGACGGTCTGGCCCAGCCCGTAGGGGTTGCCCATCGCCACCACGAAATCGCCCACCTGCAGCTGGTCGCTGTTGGCCATGGGCACCGCGGTCAGGCCCTGGGAGGGGATGCGGATCAGGGCCACGTCGGTGTCCGGGTCCGAGCCGATGAACTCGGCTTCCACCTGGCGGCCGTCGCTGAGCGTGACCGACACGCCGTCGGCGTTTTCCACCACGTGGTGGTTGGTCAGCACGTAGCCGCGCGCGGCATCCACGATGACGCCCGAGCCCAGCGCGCGTTCCACGCGCTCGCGCGGCATGTCGGGGATGCCCAGCAGGCGGCGGAAGATCGGGTCATCGCCGAACGGCCCCAGCGGGCTGGCCACGCGCACGGTCTGCCGGCTGTACACGCTGACCACCGCGGGGGTGACGCGCTTGAGCATGGGCGCCAGCGAAGGCAGCGCCTGCCCGTCCACCGCGGTGGGCAGGGCGGCGGCGGCCGGTACGGCGGCCGCCGCCGCGGGTGCGGCGTTGGCCGGCTTCTGCAGCAGGTCGTTCAGGCCGGTGGCGGCAAACCCGCCGAACGCGGCGGCGGCGGACAGGGCGATCAGGGTGGGGAACGGGCGCAGCGCTTTCTTCATGGTCGGTCGGCAGCTCGTTGCAAGAGGGAGCGGGCGCCGGAGGCCTCCCGCGTAACCTGAATGAGTCTGCGCACGGACCCCTAAACCGGCAATGAAGTTCACCCTGTGCACCGCCCTGGCCGGACCCGGCGCGCGACGACGGACGGTGGGTGGAGAGCCATGCCATTGTCATGTCAATCCGGTTGACAGGGGGCACCCCCGGGCGTAGTTTGACCACTTCGTGCTGACACAAGATGTTGCGGTCCAGCACGAAGCGGACCCAAGCACTGGTGTTTCACGTCGGGCTTTGCGCTTGGGAAATCGGGCGCCTTTGGGGATTGGCGCATGAGGGCGAGGGACGCAGTGGGCAGCACGGCAACGTCAGGGCCCACCACCACAATCCGGCCATCCGGGCAGCGCATCCTGTGCGGCGGCCCGCGCCGGCGTCCCCGTCGTCCGGGTCCGCGATGAGATACCGGGGCAGGCCCAGGCCTGCCCGCCACAGTCATTAGAGAAGTTCCAGTCGTTTTCAGGAGAACAACACAACCATGAGTACGGTGCGCCTTGAGGCGGTCAAGACGGAACAGCCCACCCTGATCCCCATGCAACCGGCGTCCCAGGACATCTGGGACAAGAAGTACCGGCTGAAGACCAAGCAGGGCGAGGCCCTGGACGCCGACATCGATGGCACCTACCAGCGCGTGGCCCGCGCCCTGGCCGACGCCGAAGCCACCCCCGAGAAGCGCGCCTACTGGTACGAGCGTTTCGTGTGGGCGCTGCGCCGCGGCGCCATCCCGGCCGGCCGCATCACCTCCAACGCCGGCGCCCAGCAGCACAAGCCGGCCACCAGCACCATCAACTGCACCGTGTCCGGCACCATCGAGGACTCGATGGACGGCATCCTGGAGAAGGTCCACGAGGCCGGCCTCACCCTGAAGGCCGGCTGCGGCATCGGCTACGAGTTCAGCACCCTGCGTCCGAAGGGCGCCTTCGTCGCCGGCGCCGGCGCCTACACCTCCGGCCCGATGTCCTTCATGGATATCTACGACAAGATGTGCTTCACCGTCTCCAGCGCCGGCGGCCGCCGCGGCGCGCAGATGGGCACGTTCGAGATCTCGCACCCGGACGTGAAGGACTTCATCCGCGCCAAGCGCGAAGACGGCCGCCTGCGCCAGTTCAACCTGTCGCTGCTGATCACCGACGGCTTCATGCAGGCGGTGGACCAGGACGCCGACTGGCCGCTGGTGTTCCCGGTGAACATCAAGGAGAAGGGCGACATCGACGTCGAGGACGCTTCGCAGGTCGTCTGGCGCGAGTGGCCCACCCACAAGAACTACATCGTCCGCGACGACGGCCTGGTGGCCTGCAAGATCTACGGCCACATCCGCGCCCGCCACCTGTGGGACATGATCATGGTCTCGACGTACGACTACGCCGAGCCGGGCTTCATCCTGATCGACCGCGTCAACGAGATGAACAACAACTGGTGGTGCGAGACCATCCGCGCCACCAATCCCTGCGGCGAGCAGCCGCTGCCGCCCTACGGCGCCTGCCTGCTGGGCTCGGTCAACCTGACCACCTTCGTGCGCGACCCCTTCACCGACCAGGCCCGTTTCGACTGGGAGGAATACAAGGAAGTCGTGCGCGTGTTCACCCGCATGCTGGACAACGTGGTGGAAGTCAACGGCCTGCCGCTGCCGCAGCAGCAGGCGGAGATCCTGCGCAAGCGCCGCCACGGCATGGGCTTCCTGGGCCTGGGCAGCACCCTGACCATGCTCAAGCACAAGTACGGCAGCCCCGAATCCTGCGAGTTCACCGAAGCCATCGCCCGCGAGATGGCCGTGGCCGGCTGGGAGATGGGCCTGGCCCTGGCCAAGGAAAAGGGCGCCGCCCCGATCATGGACGAGCTGTTCACCGTCACCGCCGCCATGCTGCGCCAGCGCCCGGAAATGGCGAAGGACGGCTGGAAGGTCGGCCAGGAGATCCCCGGCAAGGTGCTGCACGCCAAGTACAGCCGCTACATGCAGCGCGTGGCCGAGGTGGCCCCGGACCTGGTGGACGAGCTGGCCGAAGTGGGCAGCCGCTTCACCCACCACAGCTCCATCGCGCCCACCGGCACCATCAGCCTGTCGCTGGCCAACAACGCCAGCAACGGCATCGAGCCCTCGTTCGCGCACCACTACAGCCGCAACGTGATCCGCGAAGGCAAGAAGTCCAAGGAAAAGGTGGACGTCTACTCCTACGAGCTGCTGGCCTACCGCGAACTGGTCAACCCCAAGGCCATGCCGTTCTCGGACGACCCGGAGGCCAAGCTGCCCGATTACTTCATCGCCGCCGACGACATCTCCCCCAAGGAGCACGTGGACGTGCAGGCCGCCGCGCAGAAGTGGGTGGACAGCTCCATCTCCAAGACCGCCAACGTGCCCACGGACTACCCGTACGAGCAGTTCAAGGACATCTACCGCTACGCCCACCAGCAGGGCCTGAAGGGCTGCACCACGTTCCGCTTCAACCCGGCCGCCTTCCAGGGCGTGCTGGTGAAGGAAGCCGACCTGGAGAACACCACCTACCGCTTCGAGCTGGAAGACGGCAACGTCATCGAGGTCAAGGGCAACGAGCAGATCGAGTACGACGGCGAGATGCACACCGCCGCCAACCTGTTCGATGCGTTGAAGGAAGGGTATTACGGCAAGTTCTGATGCCTTGGCCTTCTCCCCGCGAACGGGGAGAGGTTCTTCTCTCTCCTTCTCCCCGCACGCGGGGAGAAGGAAGCAACACCGCTTTACCCCTCTCCCCGCCTGCGGGGAGAGGATGCCCGGAGGGCAGGTGAGGGGGAGCGAGCGCAGCGAGCTGCTTTTGCTCTTCGCGAAAAGCGCCCCTCATCCGACCTTCGGCCACCTTCTCCCCGCGTGCGGGGAGAAGGAGAAAGAAGAACGTCTCCCCGCTGGCGGGGAGAGGAAGCTCCAAAAAGTTGAACCAAAGATTCATCCGCTTCACCGTTCCACCCCGCGCCATCGGGTATAGCATCGGCAGCGTCACAACCTCGCCCACAAGGAGGGCAGCATGAGCAACGGTAATGGTGTCACGGCGACGCTTTCCGGCGCCGCCGAGAGCGTGAAGGAAACAGTGGCCGGCATCGGCGAAGCGGTGGCCTCCACCGCCAGCGAGACGGTGGCCAAGGCCAAGAAGGCGGCCAAGAAGGCGCGCAAGACGGTCACCGCCGACATCGCCAAGGCGAAGAAGGCCGTGGCCAAGCGCACCGACAAGGCCACCAAGGCGGTGAAGAAGACCGTCGCCAAGGCCAAGAAGACGCTGGCCGCGGCCAGTGCCAGCGCCAAGGCCGAAGCCGCCAGCCTGCAGAAGAAGGTGACCGGCAAGAAGGCGGCCAAGAAGGCCACCAAGAAGTCGGCCGCCAAGAAGGCCACCAGGAAGGCCGCCAGCAAGAAGGCCACGGCCAAGAAGGCGGTGAAGAAGACCGTCCGCAAGGCCGCCGCCAAGAAGGCGCCGGCCAAGAAGGCCGCCAGGAAGGCAGTGAAGAAGGTCGCCCGCAAGGCGCCCGCCAAGAAGGTGGCGAAGAAAGCCGCCCCGAAGAAAGCGGCCAAGAAGGCCGTCCGCAAGGCCCCGAAGAAAGCTGCGAAAAAAGCAGCCCGTAAGTAAGACCTGATGCTTCACCCCTCCTCCCCCGGGTCCGGGGGAGGGTTGGGGCGGTCGCCGGCCCGGAAGGCCAGGCCCCGCCCATCGACGACAACTTTCAGAACACGAACAGGATTCCTCCGTCATGGCCGTCAAGATCGACAAGAAAATCAAGGGCTACAGCGTGCTCACCCCGGAAGACAAGGCGCGCGAAGCCGCGGCGCTGGTCCCCACGGCGTCGGTGGCGCGCGAGACGGTGGAAAAGGAAACCCCGCAGGACAACATCATCCAGATGCACGAGCGCATCGAGCGCCCGGAAGTCCTGATTGGCAGCACCTACAAGATCAAGTCGCCGCTGGTGGAGCACGCCATGTACGTGACCATCAACGACATCGTGCTGAACGCCGGCACCGAGCACGAGCTGCGCCGTCCGTTCGAGATCTTCATCAACAGCAAGTCCATGGAGCATTTCCAGTGGATCGTGGCGCTGACGCGCATCATGTCGGCGGTGTTCCGCAAGGGTGGCGACGTGACGTTCCTGGTGGACGAGATGAAGGCGGTGTTCGACCCGCGCGGGGGGTACTTCAAGGCCGGCGGGGTGTACATGCCGTCGCTGGTGGCCGAGCTGGGCGCCATCGTGGAAGAGCACATGAAGTCCATCGGCCTGATCCACGATCCGGAAATGAGCGCGCACCAGCGCGCCATCCTGGCCGAGAAGCGCAAGCAGTACGAAGACCGCGCAAAAAAAAACGCTGACGTAAGCGTGGCCCCCGCCGCCGCGCCCGCCGTACCGGCCGCGCCCGCCCTGGGCGCCGCCGAGGACATCGCCGTCACCGGCGACGGCGCCAGCTTCCCGCCCTCCGCCACGCTTTGCCACAAGTGCAGCACCAAGGCCCTCGTCATCATGGACGGGTGTGCGACGTGCTTGAACTGTGGTTATTCGAAGTGCGGGTGAGCTGGACCATCAACTGACGGAGCGGATCGACATGTCTCGATGGAGTGAGCAGTCGAAGAATCATGCTTTCCAAGCGAGCTGGGCTGCATTGAAAGCATCGCTAGAGCAAGCGGAGCTTGCGGAAGATTCTTCTAGCGATGAATTCCAAGAGTTGGCTAGATTAAAGAAGGTCATCTCGTATCTCAGCATAGTGCTAGAGGCGACAGACCCAGAACTCATTCCGCTCGGAAAGTGGGATGAGTTGAATCCGCAGGCCGCGAATTGCTCAAATGAGGTGCTGGCCTACGTCGCAAACCGCAATATCGGACATTTGCAAGGCGCAAATGTCTATGCCGACGCGCTCCTGGCGAACATAAAGCCGTTTGTTGTCGCCTCGGGTAGGTCTGCAAGAGCACTTAGCGAGTCTGCGAAGGACTATTCCGATACGCTCGTCAAGTACTTCGAGATATATAAGAAGGAAGCGACTGAGGCGCTGGCTTCGGTTCGCGATGCAAGGGATAAGGCTGTCGCAGATGCGCGCACTTCTTCTGCGGCTATGGCCGACGTCATTGCCGATAGGGATGCGATCCGCGGCCAGAATGGCGAGGGCGGAATCCTCAAGCAACTGGCCGATCACTTGTCCGCCATCGAGATCAGCGGAGACAAGATTGATGAGCTTTACGATGAGTTGCTAGTGGGGACTGAGGACGAAGATTCAACGAAGAGTAAATTTGAGTCGTTAGTTGCGATCGCTGAGCGGGAGGCGGAGAAAGCTAAAGCCTCAGTAAGTAAAGCTGCGAGTCTCGTCCAGGAGTTGGAAAAATTCTACGACAAGTCCCTTGGTGCTGCTGAGGAAGACGGCACCCGAAAAGGGGGTTACTCGGCAGATCTGTTGGACCTAAAAGGCCGACTTGTCGAGTTCGAAAAGCAACAAAAGACGAAGTATGAGGCCCTCAATCTCCAGATTGAAAGTCTGTTGCCGGGCGCTACTAGTGCTGGACTAGCCAGCGCTTACCGCGAAATGAAAGATTCCTTTGAGAAGCCCATCAGGTTCGCCTCTGGCGCCTTTTATACGGCTATTGGCGTACTTATCGTCGGGTCAATTCTGTTGGCTGTGGACAGCATCACTCTGGAAGGCGTGAAATTCAAAGAGTTAGGCGACTGGGAGTCGGTTCTAAGGAGTTTGGCGTACAAGCTTCCGTTCTATGCCCCTGCCGTTTGGTTCGCTTACTATGCGAGCAAGCGTAGAAGCGAGTATCAACGACTGCAGCAGGAGTATGCTCATAAGGAAGCGCTTGCAAAATCCTACGATAGCTATAAGAAGCAAATTGAGGAGTTGGGGCAGGAGAACGACGAGATGCTCGTCTCCCTACTTAACAAGGCTATTGATGCGATAGCACGCAATGCGTCGCAAACGCTCGACGGCAAGCATGGGGACAAGATGCCGCTTCAAGAGGTGGTTGACCGTTTGGCAGAAATGGTCGCAAAGAGGGTGGCCACAGGCGCTTAGCGATACCGAGCTGAAACAGAAAGCAGAGTGCATTTCTAGCAGCAGAGAATGCAGAAGATTGCGCTCTCGCGCCATTGCGGGCGCGGCCACCCTACTAGTTACCTCTACTCTTCAAATCTAGAGCTTATGGCCGAGATGGAAAATCTCAAACCACATGGCGGACCACGTACACACTGGTACCTCGTGGCGACTGTCCTGTACTGCGCTGTCATTGTGCTGAGCTCTTGGCTATTGGGTTTCTATGGTCTAGGCGATCCGTCGCGTCGACCGCTGGATCCGCATGAATGGGGTGATGTTCTGGCAGGCGTCTTTTCACCACTGGCATTCCTTTGGCTCGTTTATGCCTCGCTATCTCAGAAGGCGGAGCTTGAGTTGCAGAGAGGCGAACTTTCGGCAAACAACGATGCTCAGCGCAAGCAGTTCGAAGCAATGTCAGCACAAGCAGATGCTATGCGGCGACAGGTTGAATTGATGCGAGGCCAGGTCGAAAGGGAGTCGGAAAGAGCCAATAAGGAGGCTAGAGAGCTGCGCGTTTGGTGTGAGTTGTATTTACAGGGAATCGCTAGATTTCACGATGCATTAATCGATCATACTGCGCACCTGGTGCGAGACATAAAGCCTGCGCTGCCTGTCAGCGCCTCGCGAGCGAAAGAGTACTTTGGTCTCGACAATTTTAGGGGGACCGCGTTTATCCAGAATGGCGTGCCTAGGTTTCACTACTTCGATGGAGAAACGGAGGCTGGACTAATCGCTCTGATTGGACACATAGAGAGGGCAAGGATAGCGGAGGCGAACTACATCATGAGAGCGAAGACGCAGGGGCAGATTGAGGGTAGGGATATCGATGGTATGGCTGCCGTGCTCAATCAACTTGCGGGTGAAGCGCACAATTTGGCCAGCGCAGGTCTACAACGGCTAAGAGCGCGTGGCGCGTAGGATTGGGTTGAGCGAGGCGGTTCTCAACAGCCATGCCCCGTCTACCCGTAATATCGAGACGCAGGGCAAGGGGATGCTATGGACGGCAGGAGTCCAGGTTCGAAAAAGCCTTGAAGGACGTGGAGTTTCGTCCACGTACCTGTCGGGCCCGTCGCTGCCGTCCGCTTCCCATCGCAATGAATGCGGCGCCTGGAAGATCACGGTATCCGTTGGCGTCGGCGTGCTGGCCCCGCTGCTGGTCTTCAATACCTACGAGCGCCACTAGACGGGATGCAGTTCCGAAGAAGCCTTGCGCCTGATCCCGCAGGAAATCCCCAAATGTGAATAGACACCCCGCCATCCCTGGTGCAAACTCGCCTTCAAGGAGCGTCGAAACTCCTCTCATAGCGGTAGCCCACCACCGAGATCCAGGTGGGCTTTTTGTGCCCAGCGCATCGGGCATGCCGACGCAGCAAGTTCCGCGTCGGGAGGGCGGCTAATACAACACCCTTCGGGGAAATACGCCCGCCGTCTATGAGCGGTTTCGAACCTCCCGACACCCTGCGGGCGCACGCCGCGCCCGCAGGCACGCCCTGCACCCCGCACGCGGAAGGACACCGCCATGAAGCACGGAACGCCCACCCATCCCGGCTACCACCTGCCCACCGAGGCCCACGCCGAACTGCAGGCCCTGCGCGACCACCTGCACCTGCTGGCACAGCTCAGCCTTCCCGAAACCGTCCACCCCGACGACCTCATCCTGCCCCGCACCGGCCTGGCCCACTGCTTCACCCACCTGGCCGACACCGCCGACCGCATTGTCGCGGCTGTCACCGACTGACCAGGCCCACGACCACCCGGGAGCCTTGATAAGCGCAGCACACACGGGAAGCTTGCCGCGGTCCGTTTAGGCACTCGGGCACGGTCTTTGGCTTTGCCTAGGCTATGCTCGGTACGTCGAGTTCGGGCTAAGACAGATTAGGATTCTCAGCCTTCGCGGTGCGCCAACCGCTCAGCGTCAGCTCGAAGACAGATTCGCCACTTACGGCGCGCACCAATCGCTTGCTGATGAGGGACTCCAGGGCTTCATCGTATTCAAGATATGCATGCTTGCTGCCTCTTCCGAACGCCGTATCGGCGGCAGCAATGATGGGTCCATGGGAGTCGCGCATGCGCATTATCTGGCCTTTGGGATCCATAGCTGCTCGGAGTAGCAGCTCTCGTTCTTCCTTCGATAGGGTCGGAGTGGATGGCGTGTCGATAGAGTGGGCGGCGTTCCGCTCTTGTCGCAGTGTTTCGATGCGCTCTACTACTTCCTTCTTAACCTGCTCATCGCCAATAGTGCGAACTTCAGCGTCGCGCTTAGCTTGATCAATGAGCGCCTGTTCCTTCGCTGCAAAGAATGCAGCCCTAGAGCGCTCCAACTCGGTCTTCTTGAGATTGTTTGTGTGTTCTGCCTCTAGATTTATGCCATCAAGCAGCGAATAAGGCTTCTTCGATATGTGACTGAAGATATAACGTATCCACGGCGTCACCACTGTCACGGCGGCGCCGACCAGCAGTGGGAAGAGATACAGGCGCGCTGGATCGGTGGCTTTATCGAATGCTTCCAGCCGAGCGGCGGGCGTCGCCTGTGTGACGATCAGTAGAAAGATAGCTCGCCAGTTGAGAGCCAGAAACGCCAAGACAGCGTAGCCAAAATAGGGGGCCTTAATGCGAGCGCTGACAGCCTCAAATATCTCTTTCATATGGCTCCCCAGCCGTCCATGTCTCGGAGCAGATCGTAAGGCTCGGCAAGGGCTTGAAGCAATGGCGTTGAAGCGTCTGGGACCCAAGACCATGTAGCCCAAGTAAGCACGCCACGTACGACGCAAGCGGATGGATTCGCCATGAAGCATGCAACGCTCACCGACCCCGGCTATTACCTGCCCACCGAGGCCCACGCCGAACTGCAGGCCCTGCGCGACCACCTGCACCTGCTGGCCCAGCTCAGCATCCCCGAAACCGAACACCCCGACGACCTCATCCTGCCCCGCACCGGCCTGGCCCACTGCTTCACCCACCTGGCCGACACCGCCGACCGCATCGTCGCCGCCGTGACCGCCTGACGGAGCAGGCCGCGCATGGCATAGTCCTGCCTCATCGGCCTTGGGGAAGGGCATGACCATCCGCGATTACCTGCGCCGGCAAAAGGCGCGCTACCTGGGCATCGGCACCGCCTGCCTGGTGTTCGCCGCCGGGTTGGTCCTGGCCCACGGTGTTAGTGGGCGGGCCCTCTATAGCGCCACCGCCTGGGTGTTCGTACTGGGCTACCTGGCTTGCGTAGTCCTCTCGCGCAGCATCGCGTGCCCACGCTGCAGGAGCGCCGTGGGCGGCTACACCAGCTGGCTCAACCTGCGTACATCCGGCGTGTTCCGCCGCATGAACTACTGCGCCGCCTGCGGCACCCGCTTCGACGAGCCTCTGACACCTCCGCGCAGCTGACCCATCCACAAGGACCCGTGGCATGCCGACGAACGACACGCTGACCTTCACCGAACTGGAGCGTCGCCTGCGCGCCGTGCCCGATGGCCCGGCAGGCATTCTCAACACCCCGCCGCTGTACCGCATCGCCAACATGGTGGGGGGCGTGGGCCTTGTAGTCGCGCTCATCCCCATTGTCCTGGTGCGCCTCCTTCCGGCGGCCCCATGGATGGTCACCATGGTGCAGATGGGCTTCTCCGTCATGGTGGTGGCATGGCTGCCGGTGTATGCCCGCCAACTCTGGACGCTGCTCGCCTCCATGTGGAAGTGGCGGCAGGAACAGGCGGAGCAACTGGACCACGACCGCCCGGAATTCGAGGCGATCATGGTGTGGTTGTGCCAACAGCCCGCGGATGCGCTGGCCGGATGCCAGCGCATGGTGGCGCTGACCCACCGCCTTCTTGTGGCGAAGCTGGGCCTGCTGGCCGGCGGGCTCGATCGCCTCGGCGTGCTGCCGGCCCTGGTGGCCGCCTATCTGTTCCTGCGCAATGTCGGCGACATTCTCGACATGCCCCTGTGGGAACTGCTGATCGCCGCCTTCCTGATCCTCTTATGGCTGGTCATCGTGGCGGCCACCTTGATGCGCATCCGCCTGCAACTTTACGAATCCCTGCTGTCCGAAGCACTCGCGATGAAATCCGGCTCGGCAGCCCCAGCGGCGTAGGCCGGGCTTAAGCCCGCCCGCCCTCCCATCGGTTGCGGCGCGATCCAAATGGTAGGCCAGGGCCGTTTGCGCGCAGCTTCACCCACAATGCCGACACCGCCGACCGCATCGCTGCCGCGGGTACCGACTGACGCTACGTGCCTGGCATGGCATAGTCTCCCGCAGCGCGGTGGGGTCTGCGCCCGCAAACGCACGCATCAAGGAGACGCCGCACGCGGCTTCTCCCTGCACACGACAAGGGGACACATGGTCAAGCAAGGAATGACGCGCGCATGCGCGATGGCGGCGTGCCTGGCGGCAGCGGCGATGGCAGCGCCGGCGCAGGCCACCGAGCCCTCCCACGGGCAGCGACTGATGGAGGCCATGGCGTTCGACAAAGCCTTCGAGAACAACATCATGGTCTGCCACGAAATGATGGCGAAGTACGACGTTGAGTCGGCCGTGAAGAGCAATCCGCAGATCCTTGGCGGCATCCAGCGGGGCGAGCCCGAGTTCGCCGAAGCCGAAGCGGCCTACGCCGCGATGATGGCCAGCTACTGCGACTACGACAAGACCAAGGCGAGGACGGCCTTCGCGCGCGCTCTGGACGACAGTCTCACCGTCGCCGATGCCGACGCCCTGATCGCCTTCTACGCCACCGAACTGGGCCAGCGGTTCATCAAGGCGTCCCTTGCGGCCAACATCGCCTCCAGCCGGGTGGTCGAACCCAAGCTGGATACGGAACAGGCCACCGCCATCTTCGGCGAGAAGATCGCCGCGCTGGTCGCCCGCAGGGCTCCACCGGCGGGCCAGGAGCGCGTCGTGGGAGCGGCGCGGGCCCTGCCTTCGGCCGACGCGGCCGTGGCGCTGTCCGACCGCATCATGCAGTTCATCGTGGCGGGCAAGGCCGCCGAAGGCTTCGACCTGGCGCTACCGCACGCCCTGGTGACGAAGGCGCAGATGGACGATTTCAACAAGCAGGTGAAGACCCACCAGGACACCTGGGGCGCCCGGTTCGGAAAGAGCACCGGCTACGAGTTGCTGCGCAACGACACGATGGGCGACTCTCTGGTACGCACGGTCTTCCTCCACCGTTTCGACGAGCACGCCATCGTCTGGTACTTCGTCTGGTACCGCGGTACCCAGGGCTGGGTGTTGACCCGCTTCGTCTTCGTCGAGGACTCCACCAAGCTGTTCGAGTAGCGCGTAGGGTGGGCTCTGCCCACCTTCCCATCTGTCGCGGTGCGGCCAAACGGTGGGCCAGAGTGCCCCTGTGTTCGGGCCCTCTGCTTCACCCACCTGGCCGACACCCCGCCAGGAATGCGCATCCGCACCGGGCCCTCACCGATACTCCACCAACGCCCACACGTGCTCATCGCTGCTGCTGACCACACGCAGGATGTTGACGGATTTCCCCTCCGGCACCACGGCCAGAATCCCCGCCAGCGCGAAGTCCGGATACTTGGGATAGTCGCTCCGCAGGTACGTGGCCGTGCGCGTCTTCGCCGTGGTGCCCCCCAGCGGGCGCGCGGCAACATCCAGCGTCACGATGTCGCGCGGCTTCTGGTTGGCATCGAATGCCCCCACGTAAAGCCAACCCTGACGCGTGACCGTGCCGGCGCTGCCCGACGTGCCCGTCGCACCGCCAAGACTGCCCCCCAGCAAACGGCTGAGGTCCGCGAACGACTTCTCGCCCAGTGCCCCGGACAGGTTCGACAGCCCCCGGAAGACACCCTCACCGCTAGCGGCATCGGCCTTGGGAAGCCCATCCTTCGATGAGCCCGAGCGCCGCGTCGCCAACACCCTGCCGGTCAGGTAGATGTCGCTGTCGTTGTGCAGCAGCGTCTTCAGGCTCTGGATGGCGTCCAGCACCTTGCGCATGTTGTCCTGGTTGAGCGTGGAGACCCGCGGCGTATAGGTATCCACCGCCTTGCCATGGATGCCCTGGATGGTGAACAGCAGCGTGCCATCCACCTGTCCCTTCTCGGCGGCGGCGGCAATGCCCAGAAGATCGCCCAGGTTCAGACCGGACGTGTTGGTCTTGATCTGCGCATACACGCGCGCACCCACACCCACCTTGTGCATCTCCCCGTCCAGGGCAATACCGTTGGCATCCGTGGGCTGCACCACAAGGAACCTGGCCCACTGCGAGACGATCTCGTACGAACTGCCCTTGTGGCTGATCGTCGCCCCCATGAAGCCGGCGTTGGCGCCGTACGTCAGGTCGCGGACGGACACGTAGTCCTCGCCATCGGGAAGCGCCGAGAGCCAGCAGTCCCGGCGCTGCTTCATGATCTCCTTCGAGATGCCGGCCGTCATGCACTCGGCGGGAATGGGATTGCCTGCATAACGCTTCGGATCGTAGTTGATCGGATCGATGGGCTCGAAGGCGATGTGCCGTGACAGCATGCCCTGGTCCAGGCCACCCCCGTCCACCTTTCCGCTGCCTGTCGTGGTGCATGCCGTCATGGCCAGTGCCATGACGGCGACGAACGCGCGCGCGCTTTTCATCCTTCCTCCGCTGATAAGGAACGGTCATGAAGTCAGCATTTCCCCCGACGCCCCCGCCCCACCGGGAGCACCTGCCGTGCTTATAGCCGAATATTCCAGCCGCTGCGCGAGTAAATGGATTTACTGCCTGTCCGGGCCGTTGGACGTTGCGCCGCCAGATCGAGGCGTTCTCTGACGTCGCAGTAAGAAAATTCCTAGCCCGGAAAGGTAGGACCAGAGTCTATCCCTAGCTAGACTGCTACCCGTGTGACAGGTGGCAGGAGAACCGCATGGCAATCCGAAGCTCCATGGTGGCCACACTGGCGAGCTTTCTACTGTTCTCGAGCGTTGGCATGGCGGCTTGCACGTCCAGCCCGCCCGTGCGCGCTGCTAAAGCCGATTTCAACGGCAAGTGGTCAGTGCAATGGTGCGACAAGACCGATCCGGATGCGGCCTGTGGAGGATTCCACGTCGCCATCGGCAATACGGCCATCCTGACGATAGAAAGCCTGCGTAGCAGCGGAATCCATCTTGTCGAGGCAACCATCGAGGGTCCCTGCCGCACTCAAGGTCAAGCGCGAATCAGCGTCGCAGCAATGTCGAGCTGATATGGACCGCGCCCATGCTGCTTGGGAGACGGAGCGTGATAGAGCATGCTGTGAAGAGACGGAAGTAGATGAAGGAGGCTTGGTGCGGCCGATGCTCATCAGTGTCTGCAAAACTCGCGCCACCAGAGCACGCATCCTTCTTTTGAAAGAGATGGGTGCCTATCCGTGAGGGCAGTGATCAAATGGTGCCCATCGTTAGTCAGTGTCGGAGTAGGGCAGGGAGAAGCTGCATGGTCTGTGGAAAAACTAGTGCGGGCCGCCATCCGCGATTGGGCCTGGCCGTTGGCTTATGCGCAGGCTTGGCAGCTTGTGCCTCCGGTCCAATCGTCCAAACGAACAAGCCGGACTTCACGGGGGCTTGGTCAGCCAAGTGGTGCGACCCGGAGTATCCCCAGGCTGAGTGCGGCAACTTTGTCTTGCATCTCGTTCAGCGCGGCGAACGAATCTGCGGCCAACACTTCGCCGCTACGCCGAGACTGTCCAAGCTCGAGGAAGGTGAGCCGGGCTCGGTGCTGGGCAAAGCCGTTGGCAACACTGCCGTACTGCTGATTGACAACGCGCGATCTGGCGAGCGGAACATCGCTGTTGTGAATCTCACGCTAGAGGGCCTGCAATGGCATGTTGTAGGGACGGTGATACAGGGAGAACGGCCGTGGGACAGCATCATCGGCGGAGACTGGCTGTTGAGCAACGACAGGTCGGAAGGTGGCGCATCTGCGCTGCGCGAACTGGAGGAACTTCCTTGCCACTGGCCGGATGAGGTCCCGTCTGGCTAGCCACGAGTCAAGGCATAGCGCTATCAAGGATTCGTACCCAGAACCAATACGATCCACTGCGCGGAAAATCACCATGACGCTTGCTCTTCTCTGGAAGACTGCCGCCTGTCAGGAAAAGGTCAGGAGGACCCGATGGACATCCCAAGATTCGCAGCTGGCACACTGGCGAGATTTCTACTCTTCTCGAGCGTTGGCATGGCGGCTTGCGCGTCGAGCCCGCCCGTGCGCGCTGCTAAAGCCGGTTTCAACGGCAAGTGGTCAGTGCAATGGTGCGACAAGACCGATCCGGATGCGGACTGTGGAGGATTCCACGTCGTTCTTACCCAGGTAGACGACAGGATCAGCGGCGAATCCTTCGGCGCGAGCCCACGGCTTTCCCAGATCGACGAAGGCGGGAATGTTCACGGCATCGCCATCGGCAATACGGCCATCCTGACGATAGAAAGCCTGCGTAGCGGCGGAATCTGTCTTGTCGAGGCAACCATCGAGGGTCGCTGCATGCATTGGAAGATGCGGGATACCGTTCGTGAAAGCGAACGGGACATCGACATCATTGCAACGGACGAGGTGCTGGTGAAGTCCCGTGACGCCCCGTTGCAACAGGATGCGAGCACGAAAGATGAGAGAACCTGCGTTGCTGTCGTTCAATTGAAGGGGAATCGATGATGGCTTGTCGGGTACTCGATCAGGCAGACCGCGATCGCAAGCTGCATGCGGAGATTCCGCTTCCGATGTATGTCGGCTCGATAGGCAGCAAGAGAGTCCTTGCGGTCCCGCGGGAGGGGGTCTTGAGAATAGGCGCAGTGCTATTGATGGTCGCCGTCCTGGCTGCTTGCGAGCAGACCGCCCCCACGAAGTCTGCGTACTCTTCGGAGGAGCCCATTGGCAAGACCGCCCCGGCGTCCGGGACCGCCGGTCCGGATCAATCCAGGGTGATGGAAGAACTTTCTGCCCGTAGCCGGATTCCGGTTTCTGAACTGCGGGTGTTGCTGGGTGATTGTTCGCGCACACAGCTCGCCATGACCCTCTGCGCGTCTCGAAACCTTGTTGCTGCGGAACTGGAGTTGGATGCCGAACGGGAAGCGAAGCGGGCGTCGGTGGTGCCGGAATGTCGAGCTGAGATGGATCGTGCGCACGCTGGCTGGAAGGCGGAGCGTGACCGCCTCTGTAGTGAAGAGACGGAAGAGGACAAGGGGGGCTCGATGTATCCCATGCTCCTGAGTTCCTGCAAGACGGCGGCCACCAGGGCGCGCATCCTCTTCGTGAAAGAGGCGGCCGCATGTCCAGGAGAGCGCTAGGGCAGAATCTCGTTCGCCCTGAGTGGATACACGGCACGAATCAAGCCAAGGAGAAGGTGCATGCCCATCGACTATCACGAGCAGACGGAAGAAGAGTATCGCCGCCGGGCCAGCGTAATGATCCAGAACTTCGAAGGCTATCGCGCCGCGCCCTACGACGCGGAGGATGGCAAGGCGACGATTGGTTTTGGCTATACGTTCAATCGCAACAACAATCTCGAACTGTGGGACAGGGCCGGCGTGCAGCTGTCTCAGGCCGAGCGCCAGCAGTTGATCGCTATTGATAGGGCGCTAGATGGACATAAGACGGCGCTCGGGCTCGCGTTCGATGTGCGGATAACGCGCGAAGAAGCCCGGAGCTTGCTCGAGAACGCCAGTCTTTCGACACATGAACGCCCGGCTACGAATCTGGAAATGCCCTTCTCCGATGAGCGCGCGGTTGTGGTGTCACTTACGTACAACCGTGGCCCGGGGCGCATGGCAACCCACATGCAGGGGTTCAACGATGCCGTCACGGACGGCGACCGCGCGGAAGCATGGTATCAACTGCGTTACAACAGCCGCGGGACGAACGCCGATCCCGACGTGCAGTTGGGGTTGCGCGCCCGCCGCAACATGGAAGCCCAGATCTTCGGTCTCTACAATGATCCGTTGAATGTGTCGCCCGAAGAGGCGCGCAGCGTCTACAGAATGTTCCAGCTCCATCGCGACGATATTCTCGAGAACGAGCGCAGTTGGGGGGTAGATCTGGATGGCAACCCGGCACGAAGCAACGCTGTCGCGCAGGCCAACAACAACTATCCCGATCTGGTCCAAGAATACGGACAAGTTCAGACATTGGCCGCTGCTCTTGAGCCCGCCAGGAACAGACTTCTGGAGGATCTCAGACAAGAGAATCCTGATCTTGCCGATCGCCTTCAGAATGAAGACTTCGCAACCACTGCCATCTATCTGGATCCGGGAAGAGGTCTGCGCACCGGCAATGCGCTTCGCCAGGACCAGCGCAACAATACCCAGCAGGACGTCGACGAGAACCATGCCGCCACCCTCGATTCCCGCAGGATGCAAGGCAATGTCGAGATCGCAGGCAACGACCTGCTGATCGGCGACGGCGGCAACGACACCCTGCGGTCGCATCGTGGCGATGACATTCTGATCGGCGGGCAGGGCCGCGACCGGATGGAAGGCGGTGAAGGCCGGGACACCTACGTGGTCGACGCGGGCGACAGCGTGATGGACGGCGACGGCATGGGCGAGGTGCGCTGGGGCGGGCGGGCGCTGACAGGTGGCACGCGGGCGGCATCGGATCCCGTGGATACCTATCGCAGCGAAGACGGGCGCTTCATCTACGCGCTGGACAACACTACGCTCTCGGTCACCGACACGTGGGCTTCGGTTCCGGCGTTGCCGAGCCCTGTAGTGGTCGAGAATTTCCAGAACGGCCAGTTGGGGATCACCCTGGGCGGGCCGCAGACAGATCCGCACCGTCCGGAAGACCAGCGGCACGGGGAGGGGCGCGGGCCCGACAGCGCCGTCCCGCCCGGTCCAGCCTCCGCGCCTGACGTCGAGGATCGCCGAAGCGGACGCGACCCTGAGCGCGGGCCATTCAACGATCCTTTCGTCAACCAGGCCTATGCAGCCCTGTTGGCCGGCGATGGAAGGGAACTTGACCGTGTTGCCCGCGAGTTCTCCCGATCGCCGGAGGGGCAGCGCATGGCGCAGATGGGCGACCAGTGGCTGGCCCAGCAGCAGCGAGTGGACGAGCAGCAACGAAGCCAGACACAGCAGGGACCGGCCATGCGCATGTGATGCGCACCACCCACGCGCAGGAGTACAAGGATGAACAACGCGGACGCGGAAAGCGCCATCAAGGCCATCTTGATGCTGCGCTCGGAGATGGCCCAACGCGAAGCGCAGATGAGTGCTTCGTTCAGTCAGCAAATCCAATCGTTGCAACAGCAAGTGAGCCAGTTCCGGCACGAAGTGGCCGGGATTGTCAGCGGGGCCAGCGCCCGGATCGCCACGGAGGCCAAGGAAGCGGTATCCCCCGTCGCCAGCGAGTACGACCGCGCCGTATCGGCGGCATCCGCGAAGCTGCACGCAGCGGGCAAGACCGTCTGGATGTGGTTCGCGGCGGCCGCCGCCATCCTGTTGCTGGTGCTGCTTGTCGGCGGGGTCGTGCTGGGCTACTACCGTCGGGAGCTCTCCACCGCCAAGGAAGAGCTCCATCGCTACGAGGATGCGATCCCCGTCCTCGAAGCCTATTACGCATCCGATGTTGTCATCTGCGGCGACCGTGTGTGCGCCAACATCGATCCCAAGGGGCAGCGAACCGGGGACAAACGCCAGTACGTCCAGGTTCAACCGCGGCCCCGCCAGTGAGTTTCGAGGGCACACGCCGCAAGGCGGGTACGGGGTCTCCTTGGGGCTGCGTGCATCGATCGGGGCCATCCGCCCGCTTCACACCGCCACGGTTACCCTGATGCCTCTCCCACGAGGCATCACCATGGAACACGCCATCCACCCCTTCTCCGAACTGTTCGCCCAGCTGGGCCTGCCCAACGACAACGCCGGCATCCAGCAGTTCATCGCCACCCACTCGCCGCTGCCCGATGGCATGCGCCTGGAAGAAGCCCCGTTCTGGACACCCGCCCAGGCCCAGCTGCTGCGCGAGGAACGCCTGGACGACGCCGACTGGGCCATGGTGGTGGACCGCCTGAACGTGGCGCTGCACGGTAGCCCGTAGGGCGGGCGTCGCCCGCGTTCCCGTGGGCGGGCCTGAAAGCCGGAAGGCGGGCCCAGCTGCAGCGACGCGCTAGCGCGCGGCCCGCGCCGCTGCCAGTTGCGCCTCCAGTTCCGCGATGCGCCGGTCCCGCTCGTCCAGCGCACGCTGCACGTCTTCGGCCTCGAACCGTACCGGGATGTACTTCGGGCAGTTCCAGTCGAAGGCTTCCACGTGGATCGTCATCGTGCGCTCGGTGCGGCCCGCCCCCGGCGACTCCTGCACCCCCAACCGGCCCAGCAGCTTCATGCGGTGCCGGTGCGCGTAGTCCACCAGGATCAACGCCACGCGGTCGTCGTTGGCCACGTTGCCCACGCTGATGAACTGCCGGTTGCCGGGCAGGTCGGCGAACGACAGCGTCTTCGCATCGAGCACGCGCAGGAAACCCGGCGCGCCGCCGCGGTGCTGCACGTACGGCCAGCCCGTTTCCGACACGGTGGCCAGGTAGAAACTGCGCTGCGCATGGATGAACGCCGCCTCGTCCGGCCCGAGTTCCGCGTTGCGGACCTCGTCCCCGGATTCGAAGGCGCGTGCGTACTGCGCGCGGCTGCCGTCGCGCGCCTGCACCTGGCGCACCGCAGGGGTGAAGGCGATGTTCGCAAACGCGTGTCTCATCTGGGTCTCCTGGCCCGCCGGGTGGGCTCACGCTCACCATCGCACGGTATCTGCACTCATCGATCGGTGGGCCCGCGCCCACCCTCTGCTCATTGCGCCGGCAACACCTGCGCCGGCCCGCCGGTGACACGGCCGCGCGTCTTCGCGGTTTCGCCCAGGTAGGCCAGCGCGAACTGGATGAACTTGACGCTGTGCTGCGCCGATTCGCCCATGGTGGCCAGCGTGTCGTACGGCGTGTGGATGTAGGGGAAGCTGCCGCCCGGGTCGCCGGCCTCGAACATCATGGCGGCCGGATAGCCGGCGTTGGTCCACGACGCATGGTCCGAACAGGCGTACCCGCAGGCGGTCGTGCTGCGCGTCAGCCCCCTCGGCGCCAGGTAGGCGTCGAACAGGGCCACGAAGAAATTCTTCAGCTCGGTATTGGAGTAATCGCTGATCAGCTTCATGTCCGTGACCGCGCCGGACTTGTAGTTGGTCATGTCCACCTGCAGCACGCTGACCACGTTCACGCCGCGGGCGCGGAACGACTGCGCGATGGCGTTGGACCCGCGCAGGCCGACTTCCTCGGCCGCATAGCCCATGAACTTCACCGTGCGCCGCGGCTGCCAGCCGTCGGCCAGGGCGATGCGCAGCGTCTCGGTGAGCGTGGCGATGCCGGAGGCGTCGTCGTCGGCGCCCGGCGCCAGCTGGTTGGGGTCGTTGTAGGTGCTGCCGTTGATCGAATCCAGGTGCGCGCCCAGCACCACCACTTCATCGGGCAGGTCCCAGCCGCGGACGGTCAGGATGACCGACGGCTGCGTGCCGCAATTGCCGCAGGCGGTGAACAGCTCGGTGGTGACGTCGCTGCGGCCGGCGGCCAGCGACTGCCAGTGGTCGCGGATCCATTCGGCCGATGTCCTGCCGTGGCTGCTGGCGAAGTAGCGGTTGCGGTAGCCGGAGAGGTGGTTGATGGTGTCGTAGAGGCGCTGTTCCTGCACCTGCGGCAGCCAGCGGCCGACGGTGGCTTGGTTGTCCAGCGTGTAACGGGCGAGCGCGGACTTGGCCATGGCCTGCTTCGCGCGGTCGCCGCGTACGAAGGCCTCGGCCTGCGCGCGGTCGGGGAAGGCGAAATAACCGCCGCAGCGGCGCTCGTGCTCGTGCACGTAGCGGCTGATGCCGCCCAGCCGGTCGGCCCGGGTTTCGGCGATCACCAGCGGCATGCCGGTGCTGTCGCGCCGCGCCACCGCACCACGGGCCAGGCCGCGGATGCCCTGCCAGGTGTCCGCGGAGGTCACGATGTACACCGGTGCGAACGGGTCGGCCTGCGGGGCCGGCGCCGTCGTGGTGGGCGGGACCCGCCGCAGGGCCACGGGACCGCGCGGCATGCGCACCGCGCCGCGCGCGGGGTCCGCGGTGGACGCGTGGGCAGCGGCCGGCGCGGCGGCGACGTGCGCGCGCACCGTCGTCGATGGCGTGTCCGCGCGCAGCAGCGCCAGTCCGGCCAGCACGAAGCACCACCCCATCGGCCCACCCGGCAACAACGGTCTCATCGTGCATCCCCCCGGAGGGCGGCCTGTGGCGTCAGGAGTGCCACGCTACCACTTCCCCGGCCGCGCCACGCGTGCCCGCGGCCCGCCTATGCGGGCTGCTCGACCGGTGGCGGCGGCGCCGGATCGAAGCGCTCGGCGGTGGCCATGCGCACGTTGCGCAGGTGCGCCGTGGCCAGGTGCGCGGCATGGCGCGGCTCGGCGAAGAAGCCGAACAGGATGGAGCGCCGGCGCGCCCCCGAGGGATTGAGGCTGGCGCCATGCAGCAGGTCGGCGTCGAACACCAGGATGTCGCCCGCGTGGCCGGACAGCTGCACCGCGCGTGCTTCGTCGGCCGGATCCAGCGCCGCGTCGCGGGTCGCGGGGCGGTGGCTGCCCGGCACCAGCCGGGTGGCGCCGTTGTCCGGGCCGTAGTCGTCGAAGAAGGCCAGCGCATTGACGGTATCGCCGCGGCGCTCGGCGGACAGGTCGCGGTGCAGGCCCTGGTGGCCGGCGCCCTGCAGCGGCTCGCGGCCTTCCACCTGGGCCAGGAAGAAGCGCTCGCCGATCAATGCCCCGGCCGCGGCCAGCACCGCGGGCAGGCGGCACACCGCCTGCACCGTGGGGTCCAGGTCCACCAGCGCATGCCGCCACCCGTGCCCGCGCGGCACCGGCCATGCGTGCGAGGGCAGCACGCCGGCATCGAAGGTGGCGCGCAGCCCCGCCAGCCACGCGGGCGGAATGGCCCCGCGCAGCAGGACGTAGCCATCGCGTTGGAGTGCGTCGCGGTCGATCATGGGATTCCTGTGCGTGGCGTGGCGGGTTGCCGGGCGCGCTGGTCGCCTGTCCGGCACGCATGCCGCATCGGCGGCTTACCCGCGCCCCCAGCCATTCTCGCGCGCCAGCGCCAGCGCCGCGCGTTCGGCGGCCTCGCGCGTGGCGTGGCGGCTGCGGGTGACCACGTCCACGCGCGCCTGGCCGGAGGCGATGCGGAACATCGCCCGCGCCTGCCAGTACCTCGCGCCCAGCGCATCCACGCGCTCCAGCGTCTGTACCGTCAGCGGGCAGCCGTGTTCGACGATCGTGCTGACACTCATGCCACGACTCTACCGCCAAGCCGGCCGCGGCGGGAGCGCCTTCCGTCGCAGGCAGGCCGCATGCCTGCGCACGGCGGCCCGTCGCTGACGCGCCGCATACGGCCCGTCCGCTACGGTGGACGCCCCTCTGAAAGGACCTGCCCCATGCCTCCGAGCACGCGCGAAGACGTCATCCTGCAACTGGACCGCGTGGATACCGCGCTGGAAGCGCCCGACGCCGACCCGGCCGCCCTCCTGCGCGATGCGGTGGACTGGCTGGCCGAGCATCCGCCCAAGGTGGCCGCCGACGCGCTGTACTACCGCGAGCGGCTGGAGGTGATCCGCCGGCGCCACGGCGCCGCGTGAACGGCCTCAGGCCTGGTACTGCTTCTCTTCGATGAAGCGCGAACCGGCCAGGCGGTTGATGGCGTTCTTCACCTGGATGCGCTCGCCGTTGTGGTGCGCCACCGAGCGCGCCAGTGCGATGAAGTCCGCATCGAACACCTGTGCGGCTTCCTTCGCGCGCAACGCGTCCTGCACGTCCCACATGCGCTCGTTGATCGCGCGCAGTTGCTCCTTCATGTCCGCCAGTTCGGCCTGCGCCGCCACCTGTGCGTCCCACAACGCGCGCAGCCCCTCCCGTTCCACCTGCACGTGGGCGCGCTTGCCGGCATCGTCGATGCGCGCAGCCTTGATTTCCAGGATGGACAGCTTGTCGGCCAGTTCGCCGATGGAGACGGGGATCAGGATGGTGTTCATGCGCGCATTCTAGCGCCGTCCCCGCGCGCGCCGGGGCGTGCGGCCGGCGTCGGCCGATTGCGCGCGCCCCCGGAGTGCGCTGGAATAGGGCGTGCGCGCCGGGGGCGCCTTCAAGGGGAACACATGCGGAACGGGATGATGGGCCTGCTGCTGCAGGTGGGTGCGCATGTGTCCGTGCCGGCGCGGGAACAGGCGGCGGCACCCGTGGCGGACATCGCGCGCGCGGAGCGGTGGCGATGAATGTGCTGAAGGTGGGCTTCTTCGCCGCCGTGGCGGCGCTGGCGGTGCTGGCCGCGCGCGCATACCTGCCGCGCGATGCGGTGCAGACGGTGGCCGCGCGCGTCATCGGTGCGGCCCCGGCGCAAGCCGGCGCGACCAGCCGCCATGGGTTCGTCGACGTGCCGCTGCCGGACGGACAGCCCGGCCACCACGTGGTGATCTTCGCGCCCGCCAACTGCCCGTCCGACGCGGCGCAGCGGGCGGAGGCGCTGGCGCGACGCTTGGACCAGGCCGGCATTCCCTATGCGCGGTCGCAGAACGCGAGCTTCAGCACGCTGTCGTCGCAGGAAGAAGCGAACCGGGTGATGGCGGTGATGAACGGGCCCATCCCGGTGGTGTTCGTGCGCAAGCGCGCCCGCGCCAATCCCGATGCCGATGCGGTGGTGGCCGAGTACCGCGGCGGCTGAGGCTGCAGCGTTCCGTCGGCGGGGTCGATCCGGCCTGCTGCATTGCAGCATAATGGCGGCATGGATGTCTCGCCGCCGCCCCCCGTTTCCTTTCCGTCCGTTGCCGACGCGCTGACGTCCCGCCAGATCGGCCTGATCCTGTTCGCGCTGACGCTGGGCGGTTTCGCCATCGGCACCAGCGAGTTCGCCAGCATGGGGCTGATGCCGAACATGGTGGCCTCGCTCGGCGTGACCGAGCCGCAGGTGGGTCACCTGATCAGTGCCTATGCGCTCGGCGTGGTCGTCGGTGCGCCGCTGCTGGCGATCCTGGGGGCCGGCTGGAAACGCAAGACGCTGCTGCTGGCGCTGATGGGGTTCTACGCCCTGGGCAACCTGGCCAGCGCGCTCGGCCCCACCTACGAGAGCCTGCTGGTGTTCCGCTTCGTCGCGGGACTGCCGCACGGCGCGTATTTCGGCGTCGCCGCGCTCACCGCGGTGGCCATCAGCCCGCCCAACAAGCGTGGGCGCGCGATCAGCCTGGTCATGCTGGGCCTGACCCTGGCCATCCTGATAGGCAATCCGCTGGCGACCTGGCTGGGCCAGGTGATCGACTGGCGCTGGGTGTTCGCCTTCGTCGCGCTGATCGCCCTGGCGACCGCCCTGCTGCTGGCCATCTGGCTGCCCAAGGGCATCGATGGCACCAGGGCGCATCCGCTGGACGAACTGCGCGCCTTCCACCGGCTGCCGGTCTGGCAGGCGCTGGGCATCGGCGCGATCGGCTTTGCCGGCATGTTCGCGGTCTTCAGCTATCTGGCACCGACGATGCTGGAGGTGACGCGGGTGGCGCCGGCGTGGATTCCGCTGGGCCTGGCCGGCTTCGGCGTGGGCGGGGTGATCGGCAACTTCGTCGGCGGTTGGCTGTTCGACCGCATGCAGTTGCGGGCCGCCTGGATCGTACTGCTCTGGGCCGTGGCCATGCTGCTGCTGTTCCCGCTGATGGCGCAGACCCTGCCGACGATCCTGCTGGCCACCGTCGGCATCGGCCTGATGGGGGCGCTGGGCCCCATCCTGCAGTCGCACCTGATGGACGTGGCCGGCGACGCGCAGACGCTGGCGGCGGCGTCGCACCATGCGGCCTTCAACACCGCCAACGCGCTGGGCCCGTGGCTGGGCGGCATGGCGATCACCGCCGGGCTGGGCTGGACCTCGACGGGCTACGTGGGCGCCGCCATGGCAGTGGCCGGCCTGCTGATCTATGCCTGGGCGCAGCAGTCGCTGCGCGCGGGCGAGCGCGCGAACGCCCTCGCCTGCGAATCCCCGCACTGAGCCACGCGCGGCGCATCCTTGCGCGCACGCCGCCCAAGGCGTCAGCCGTCGCGGCCGCTGACCTTCACCTTGACGGTGGCTTCCGTGCTGCCACCGGCGTCCTCCACGCGCAGCGTCAACGCATGCTCGCCGGCCGGCAGCGACGTCCACGCATCCAGCCCTTCGCCGATCGCCTTGCGTCCGAGCAGCCAGGTCGCGCGTGGCGTCGACGGGCGATCATCGCCCGACGAGGTGGCGCTTCCCCACAGACGCAGTGGCTGCCCTTCCTGGTAGGTGTGCCCGTCCTGCGGATGCAGGATGGCGACCTGTGGCGGCCGTGCGGGCAGCGCCAGCGGCGTCGGCTTCGAAGCGGCGGAGTGGAAGCCGTCGTGCGCGACCACCTGCAGCAGGATCTTGCCGGCCGGAAGTTGGGCGGCGTCCACGCGCGTTTCGGTGTCCGTGAGGCCGGTCGCCAGCGACTGCCACTGTTCTCCGTCGCGCGACCAGCGCAGCCAGTACTCCGTCGCGCCGCGCGCCGCGGTCCATCCCACGCGCAGCTGTCCCTTGCGGTCGACTTTCGCTTCCAGTCCTTCCACCCGCGGCGGCTTGCCGGTGGATGCGCGCGTCCATTGCGCCTGGCCGTCGGCAAGGATCTCCAGCGCGCTACCGGGTCCTGCATCGGCCACGAGGGCCTGGGCCAGGTATTCGCGCGGGGGCGTGCCCTCGTGGTGGCCGTCGCCGCCGCATCCGCATCCGCACGCGGCGGTGTGCAGCCTGCGCAAGGGGGCTTCAGCCAGCACTTTGTCGCCTTCCAGCAGACGTGCCGTGAAGGGCGTCGCGGCCGTGCGTTCCAGCGTGGCATGCAGGCGGGTGCGGGCCACGTGCAGCACCTCGGCCACGCGGCCGTCGGCGATACGCACGATCAGCGAGATCATGTCCTGGGGCTTGAAGGGCGGCGGGTACACGGGCAGTTCCAGGTCGAAGTCGTACGGCGGCGGATCGGGAAGGGGGAACCATGGCCAGCGCCGCATTTCTTCCCAGACGAAATCCTTCCACCACGGATGGTCCACGCCCACCGTCACCGGATTGAGCCGGTCGTTCTGCAGCAGCCTGCCGTAATGGTGCAGCGAGATCCACGCGGGGCCGCCGTACGCCATGAAGTCGCGGAACGTCTGCGGCGAGGCGATGTTGCCGTTGTTGATGTCCAGTCCGAACTCGCCGATGGAGGCCCGCCGCGCTGCAGGCGTGTCGTAGGGCTCGTACGCGGGGTAGTTGGGGTCGGCGTTGGGTGCACCACCGGCCGGTGCATGCGGCAGGCCGCAGGCGTGGCCGGCTTCGTGCGCGAGCGTGCCGGGCTGGTTGATCGGGCCGACCGCCACGCCGCCGCCACCGCAGCCGCCGACGGGCCCCATCGGTGTGGCGGCCGGCAACAGACCGTAGTAGATCCAGCCCGGCTGGTTGCCATCGGCCGTGCGTGCATTCGCCACCCGGGCGTGCAGGGCATCCCAGCCGGCGCCGCAGCCGCTGGTGGGAAAGCTGGTGTCCTGCAGGTGGTTGGTCAGGGCCAGGGTGCCGGCGGTGCGGAACTGGGCGGTCGACTGGACCGGGAACAGCGTCAGCGCGCGGCCCGACATGGCCTGAAGGTCGGCCAGCGTGGGTGCCGCGAGCGTGAGGTTGGGAGCATTGGGTGCGTTGCTCGCCGGGCCGTTGTACGAAATCATCACGCCGGCCAGCCGCAGCGTCTGCCGCAGCGTGACGGACACGGTGGCGCGGCGCTCCGCCGTGCGCGCGCCGCTGCTGGCACGGGCGATCAATCGCAGCGTGCCGATCATTTCGTTGGCGGGAAGGATGAAGTTCAGCGTGGTCGAAAGCACGCCGCGGGTATCGTCGTAGTCCTGTCCCAGCACCAGGCCGGGTACGCTCGTGGGCACGGGGGGCGTGGGGTTCAGCGTGGCCACCGTGCTCCAAAGGAAGCCGTTGTGGCGTCGCTGGACCTCGAGCGTGCCGCTGATGCCGGTGGCGCCGATCAGGCTGCCCAGGTATACGCGCACCCAGGCGGGCTTGTTGGCGACCAGCGTGACCGAGTTGTCGGCGCCGCGGTCGTTGCTGTCGGTGAGATGGCCATCGGCGTCGTAGTGCTGGATGGCCTGGGTGACTTCGATGCCGGCGATGTAGAGCCCCAGGCGGAAGAGGTCCAGCTTCTGCGCCGACTCGAGCAGATTGCGGTTGATCAGTTCCTTCGTGATATCCATTGCGTCGCGTCCTTCGATTGAGCGGTCCCTGTATGCGGATCAACGCCGCGCTGCGCGCACGGCGGACACCGCCGATCCGCGCGCAGGCGCACGACGGGACGCGGAGACACGATCTGACGGATGGCTGGCCGCTGCACCGGGCGAGCGCGTTGAACGCGCGTGCGCGTCTGCCCTGGACTACTCCGGCGAGGAGGCCGCAGGCGGCGAACCGGAACGCCAGCGCCGCGTGGTGCGCTGGAAGAACTGGCTGTTGGGGATCTGCAGCACGGTGTCGCCGCGCAGCGCGTCCTCTTCCAGCAGGGTGGTGTACAGCAGGTTGATGTCGATGACGCGGCCGCGCAGGCCCGGCTTGTCGCCGTTCTCGAGCACCTCGATGTGATCATGCACGCGGAACGGCCGCGTGGTCAGGATCAGCACGCTGCAGAAGATGTTGGACAGCACGCTCCAGGCGGCGAAGAACGCGACGGCGGCCACCGCGGTGAAGCCGGTGAGCGCCGTCCACAACACGCTGGCCGACACGCCCAGCCGGCCCAGCGCAAGCATGAAGGCCGACATGTAGACCAGTACGCCCAGAAGCCGGCGCGCGCTGACGGCGACCTGTGCCGGCAGCCGGTAGCTCTCGCAGATGCGGCGCACGATGATGCGCAGCACGCGCAGCAGCAGCCAGGCGCCCAGCAGGATCGCCATCGCCTGCGCGATGGGCAGGGTGACATCCGCGCCTTCGCGCAGCCAGTCCGTCAGTCGCGGCCAGCTCATCGGTACGCCTGTCGGAAAGGATGCGCGTACGGGACGCAGGTACAGGGGTTCATGCGGCAAGGGTGATCGGGTACGCCTGCAGGGTCAAGGTTCGAACGGATGCGCCTTGCCGCAGGCAAGGACATGGTTGTAGTCGCTGGACATGCACTGGTAGAAATCGCGCCTCGCGCCCGTGGCCGCCTCGCAGTCCTGCAGGCTGAGTACGCCCAGCAGGGCGTTCAGGGCGGGCGTGACGGCGTCGTAGGCGGCCTGCGTCATGTAACCGCCGCGCAGGTTCTTCTCGCCCACTTCCAGCATGGTCTCCACACCCCAGCGGGCGTTTTCCACCGCCTTGCCGCAGGCAAGCGGCGGCGCTTCTTCCTGCACGCTGGACAGGTGTTGCGCGATCGCCGCGACATCGGCCTGCACCGCGTCCGGCAGCGGCCGCGGCGGCATGTGTTCCTGCGCCCGCGCACCGGTCGCCAGCGCGAGCGTCGCCAGCAGCGTGAGGCAGGACGGGTGGATGATGCGGCCAGGCGCCATGGACGTGATGAATGACGGAAGCGGGTCCGCATTGTAGGGCGGAAGCGCGCGACGCGGCGGCCGGCGCGCGGGCGCTTGTGGCGGTCCGTGGCCCTTGCAAGAATGCACGGGCGCCGGAGCAGGCGCAGGTGCCGGCCGGAAGCGGCGCCCGTCGTACCGGACCGCCCGACACTTCCACAATGTGAGGACCACATGACCTACAAGCTACTGGCCGCCATCGCGCTTGCCCTGACCAGCGTGGCGCCCGCCGCCTTCGCGGGTGAATGCGAGGACAACTTCAGCAAGTCCGGCAGCATCTTCTCCGGCACCGACTTCTCCAGCCGCGTCACCGTGCCCGACCTCTCGGTCAAGGACGCGATGGGGCAGATGCGCGGCATCATGATCGCCGAGAAGATGGACGTGATCACCGAGGATGCCGAGACCGGCACGATGCTGGTGGAACAGCGCTCCACCAACACCACGCGCGCCATCCCCACGCTGATCGCCATCAGCGACGAGGGCGGTGCCGCCACCGTGCAGATGACGGTGAAGACAGAAAAGGGCCAGATGGCCAAGCAGGACGCCATCCGCCCCTACATGTGCCAGCTGCTGGCCAAGGTGAAGGGCGGCAAGGAAGGCCGTGCGGCGGCCGCGCAGGGGGCGAAGACGCAGAACAACGCCGACGTGACGGTGAAGGATGTCTACGTCTTCTCGCGCGAGATCGCGCGCGAGGCCAAGGGCAACGCGGTGGCCGTGACGGCGCGCCACAAGGGGCGTCACTACGCGCTGCGCGGCCGCGTGGACTACGTGCAGGAAGACGGCCAGGACTACAACGTCTCCTTCGACATCCCCGAGCAGGGTTCGGGACTGCTGCAGGTGCCGGGCGACAACGAGCCGCGCGTGGGCGTGGCCTGCCTGTTCAAGCCCAACCAGCTGGCCAACGTGCTGACCTTCCGCAAGGGCGACAAGGTGACGTTCAAGGGGCAGTTCCTGCGCTACGACGACTTCAAGCGCGTGCTGTGGCTGCAGAACTGCGTGCAGACCCGCTGAACCGCATCCACGCCTGAAGGTTGGACCAGCGAAGGGCGCCCGCAGGGGCGCCCTTCGTCGTTGCGGAGCGGCGGGAGGTCGTCGGGCGCGGCTCAGTCCGCCTGCCGCCGGAAAACGCCGACATTGGTATAGCTGCGGCCGTCGCTCAGATGGCCGCGCATGCGGATCACCAGCGTGTCCCCGTCGACCAGTTCGCGTTCCGACCACTGCACCTCGCGGCCATCGTGCCAGGTGGTGGAGTGCAGCAGCGTGGGCGAGACCGATTCGAAGCTCAGGGCATCGGCATGCGGCGTGTCGTGGAACGGATAGGGCACGCCATCGGCGCGGCCGCCGAACGCCGCGCGATGGCGCTTGCCGTTCCTGCCGAACCATTCCGAACTGATCGAGAGCGCACCGTCTTCCGTGCAGGCCAGGCGGTAGTGGCCACTGCGCGGCGGATGCCCGAGCTGGTAATCGCACTGCTCGGGGAGCAGGTGCCAGGTGCCGGCGAAAGCGGCGGCGGCATGGGGGGGCATGGACACTCCTTGTGCGGGACGGGCGCGGCGGTGGCAGAGAGCCACCATGCTAGCGAGCCTCCGGGGTGGGAGAGTTGCTAACGCCGTCGCAGTTCCGCACCTCGATGCAGGAATGAACACGCGCCGATGCGCCTGGGCAGGCAGCAATGTGAGGCGGAATGCGACGCACGCCACAGCTCGCGGCCGTCCCTCGCGCGGTCGCGCATCACAGGCGTGCGCGGGCGGTGAGCGCGTCCAGCAGGCCTTGCGTGGTGAGGATGGCGTGCGCGTAGGTGGGGGCGTTGATCTCATGCGCGGCACGCATCGCGGCCACGGTGGCGGCGGCGGTGGCGTCGCGCACGAGGGTCACGTGGTAGCCGCGTTCGGCCGCGGACCGTCCCGTGGCCTCGACGCAGGTATTGGCGATCACGCCGACCAGGATGACATGGCTGATGTGGTGCTGCTTGAGCAGGTAGTCCAGGTCGGTGTTGGCGAACCCGCTGCTGCCCCAGTGTTCCTTGACGATGATGTCGCCGGGTTGCGGCGCGAAATCCGGATGCCACTGCCCGCCCCAGCTGCCCTTGGCGAAGGGTTGCATGCGGGCGGCTCCCAGCTGGTAGGGCGTGGGATGGTCCCAGCCCTTGAAGTCGTCCGGCTCGGCGCGATGGTGCGGCACGATGAACACGGGCAGTCCTGCCTGGCGCACGCACGACAGGACGGCCTGCAGCCGGGCGTGCAGATCCACGTGGCGCGCCACTTCGGCGACCAGCGGCCACAGCTTGCCCTCTTCGGCGAGCAGATCGTTGTAGGGATCGATCAGCAGCAGTGCGGTGCGCCCCGCGGGATAGGCCGGCATGGGCATGGTGGCGTCCCGTGTGGCGCGAGTGGCGGCCCGCGTTCCCAGCATGCTGCAGGGTGCGCGGATCGCCTTGCATCGGCGTGCGGGAACGTGCGGCAGGCGCGTGCCGGAGCGGCTGTCGCGTCTGCCCGGGCCTGCGGGACCGGCGGGATCGGCGTGCGACCGGTCAGGTGCGCACGCGCCACGGGGGAACATCCAATGCATGTTCCAGCGCGTCGGCCACCAGCAGCCGCACCAGCGCGTCATGCAGCGGGCGGTCGCGCATCCTCAGTGCCGCCAGGGCGGCGGCCTGGTCTTCATCGTGCATGTCCGAGTACGCATCGAACAGGCCCATCGCCCGCGAGAGGGCGGTCGCCCCGGAGGCGCATGCGGCGGCCCGGGGCGGATGGGCGGTCGTCGCGGGTTCGCGCATGCGGCGCGGCGTGGGGGGAGGGGATTTGCGGGGATTCACACACCGGAGTTCGCCCTCCGGGCATGGATCAGGACGCCGCCGCTCGCTCCCGTGGCCATGGGCCTACCACGGTTCGGGCAGCTCGCCTTCGCCCAGGTGGCTGAACAGGAACGCGCGCGCCTTGCGCCAGTCGCGCCGCACCGTGCGTTCGGTGACCTTCAGCACGTCGGCGATCTCCAGTTCGCTCAGGCCGCCGAAGTAGCGCATCTCCACCACCTGGGCCAGGCGGGCGTCCAGCCTGCCAAGGTCCGTCAACGCCTGGTCCAGGATCAACAACTGCTCCAGGCGCGAGGTCTGGACCGGCTCGGTGGTCTCGTCCAGGGGCAGCAGGTCCATGCCGTCGCCCCGCTTTTCCGCCAGCGCGCGGCGGACTTCGTCCAGCAGCACGAACCGCATGGCCCTGGCCACCAGCGCCACCAGGTGCGCACGGTTCTCGACGCTGAAATCCGCGCCGGCCAGCCTCAGCCAGGTCTCGCTGATCAGCGATGTGGGGGAGCGTGCGTGCGAACGGCGCTGCTGTCGTATCTGCGCGCGTGCGATCTGGTGCAGGTCCCGGTAGAGCAGCGCGTAGATCCGGTTCCAGGCGCCGGGCTTCCCGCTGCCGACATCGCCCAGCAGGCGGGTGACGGATTCCTCATCCGGCATCGGCACGGGCGCCGCGTCCTGCGTCCACGGGTCCGGAGGGGAGCTTGCCGTGGCGCTGCCTGGATGTTGCCGCGCTGTCATGTCCTGAGTAGGCCCGTCCTCACGATTCCATCCCATATATGACCCCGCGGGCGCGTCGTACGCAAGCCGCAACACCGGTCCGGTGCGAGCTGTCGTCGGGAACGAAGGGCGTCGCGCGGGCCCCGGGAAAGAGCGGCATGGAGATTTCCACGTAGATGATCGGCAACGAGTATGTCAGGTGCGGGTTCGACGAAGCCCGCCGTCGGAGGGCGGCCATCCCGGCACGGGCATGGACGAGGGTCATGGCCGGAGGTCGCCCGCATGGGGAATGACGGAACGGTTGGGGGGCGTGCCCAGGACGAGGGCGCTGCGCGCGACACCCGCTATGGTGCGGCCGACGTGCTTCCCAGGACCTGGGCCATCCCCCAGGGTCTGGGGCCGCGCGCCAAGAGCCAATGGCCGATCATGCAGCGCCTTGCGGAAGACGAGTGGAAGGCGCTGACGCAGGCCCTGCCGGGACGGGTCGGTGCCCGCGCGCGCCACGGCGGTAACGCGCGCCGCTTCATCGAGGCCGTGCTGTGGGTGGCGCAGACCGGCGCGTACTGGTCCGACCTGCCACGTGAATTCGGTTCATGGCATGGCATCTACGTACGCTTCATACGCTGGGCGCAGGACGGCAACTGGGAGGTGGTTCTCGCGTGCCTGGGGCCACAGGACCCGCGTGCGCTGGATCTGCACGCCCTCGTGCAGCGCTACCTGCATCGCAACAACACCAAGCACCTGAGCCGGGTGATGCGGGCATCCTGATGCATCGCCGCAGCGGCGGTGGCCGATGGCGTGCCGGCCATGAATCCAGGGAGGGACGGACGAAAGCGGCGGTCGAGGCATCCGCAGGCCCCGCAACCCTCGATCGCCTATCTGCCGACGCTCCCCCGTCTGGCAGTTAGAGGGCGCCCCCCTCCCCAGGGGGCGACCCGGTCGCCTGCCATTCCGACACATGGCAGGCATCGCGCTTCGGCGCCAGAGGGGGAGGTGCAACGCCTCCCCCTCGCTTTTCCTGCGCATCCTCACCCGATGCTGCGCAGGATTTAACGCGGCGGGGCTTAGGCTGGCATTCCCGGCAATGGGAGCAGGCCAGATGAGTACGCATGTCTTCACCGCACAGGACGCCTCCGGACGACGCTGCCGGATCCAGGTTCTCCGCAACGAAGAGGGCGCACCCGCATCGCGCACGGCGACGGATGCGCATCCGCACTATGTGCTCGAAGACGGCAGTCGGGTGCGCCGCATCGACAACGACACCTTCCTGGTGGTCGAGACAGGCGCCTACGTCACGCGCGTGGCCGACTGACGAAGGCGCACGCACGGTGCGCGATGGCCGGGCGGGGCTGGCGCGGTTTCAGTAGACGGCGGAGGCGTGCAGGGGGGCGGGATGCGTCCAGCCCGCGCGCGCGTCCAGGAAACCCAGTTCGACCAGCACGGCAGTGCCCACGACCTGCGCGCCCTGCCGCTCGACCAGCGCAAGCGCCGCCTTCAGCGTGCCGCCCGTCGCCAGCACGTCGTCGGCGACGATGACGCGCGATCCGGCGGGAAGCGCATCGGCATGGATCTCCAGGCGGTCGCGGCCGTATTCCAGCCCGTAATCCAGCCACAGCGTGTGCCCGGGCAGCTTGCCCGGCTTGCGGATCGGCACGAAGCCGACCTCCAGTTCGCGGGCCAGCGCCGCCCCCAGGATGAAGCCGCGGGCCTCCACGCCGGCGACGGCGTCCAGCGCCACGCCGCGCCACGGCTCGGCCATCGCGGCGATCGCCTCGGCGAACGCGTCGCCATCGGCCAGCACCGGCGTGATGTCCTTGAACAGGATGCCGGGCTTGGGAAAGTCGGGGATATCGCGGAGCAGCGCGGTCCAGGCCATGGGAGGTGGAGTTGCGGGTGGGGCGCTGATGCTATCGCAGCCTGCGGGGCCTGGGATGCAGTCTCCCGCGCCGGGTGGCTAATCAGCGTGCCGGCCCGGGGCTATCCTCGCACTCCCATTCTTCCGGACATGCCCCATGAGCAACGCCGTTTCGATGTACCAGGCCTCGGTCCCCGTTCTTCTGCGCGCGCTCGGGAACCTGCGCCACGTACTGGCAAAAGGCGAGGCGCATGCGCGGGACAGGGGCTACGAGCCCGCCGTCCTGCTGCAGTCGCGGCTGGCGCCGGACATGTTCCCGCTGGTGCGCCAGGTGCAGTTCGCCACGGATACGGCGAAGTTCGCCGTCGCCCGCCTGGCGGGCGTGGAGTCGCCGCGCTTCGACGATGTGGAAACCACCTTCGAGGAACTGTACGCACGGCTGGATGCGGTCTGCGCCTATCTGCGGACCTTCGACGAGGCCGCGCTGGAAGGCAGCCAGGACCGCAGCATCACCCTGACCACGCGCACGCGCGGCGAATTGAAGTTCGACGGACGCGGCTACCTGCTGGGTTTCGTCCTGCCCAACCTGTTCTTCCACGCCACCACCGCCTACGCGATCCTGCGCCACAACGGCGTACCGCTGGGCAAGCTGGACTATCTGGGCCCCGAGGCCTGACGACGCCGCGGGCGGCGTGTCCGCTCCGGCCGCCCACCGGCGTTGGACAGGAAAAGCCGCGCGATCCCTGCCGCGCGGCGGCTTCCCCGGGGAGCCGGTAGCCTGCGGCGACGGAGTGCTGCGCGTGTCACGGCATGCGACGCGGCCCTCCGATACTGTCGCCCGGGCCTCCACGCCCTGCGACAGCCGTCGCCTGCGCGGATGCCGGGACCACTCCAGCGAGGGAAGCAGCGATGGCGACCGCACTACGGATCCTCTGCGTACACGGCGTGGGCCAGCACCCGCCCGGCGGGGCGTGGCAGCAGGCCTGGGAGGCGGCCATCCACGAGGCCTGCCGGCAGGTCGATGCCGAGCGTGCGCTCGATATCGAGTACTGCCATTACGACGACATCTTCGCGCAGCACAAGGTCGGATTGGGCGACACGCTGGAAGCCTTGGCGCGCCTGCTGGCCAACGGCATCACCGCCCCGTTCCGGCGTGCGCGCGGCGACGATTCGCGCCTGCGGCATACCGCCGGCATGGTGGTGAAGTGGGTCGAAAGCCCCACGTTCCGCAAGCAGACGCGTGAGCGCCTGGTCGAGCGCATCCAGGCGACCAAGCCGCACGTGGTGCTCGGCCACAGCCTGGGCTCGCTGGTCTGCTACGACACCTTCACCCACGAGGACTCCCGCGCCACCGCCAGCGGGCGCTACTTCGTCTCGCTGGGGTCGCAGATCGGCAACCCGTTCGTGCGCGGCGAGTACCAGGCCGGCCGCCTCAGCGCCATCGAGAAGGCGCGCTTCTGGTACCACCTGTACAACCGCTTCGACTCGGTGTTCACCGCGCGCGTCTCGATCGCGGCCGACAACTTCCGCCAGGTCGACACGCACTTCGACATCCCCGGCAATGCGGACCACGCCGCCGAGGAATACCTGCGCCATCCGCAGGCCGTCAGCACCTTCTGGTACGACGTGCTCAACGACGAGACCACCCGCATCACCCGTGCGCTGCGCGAACAGCGCCCGGTGTCCGCGCGCGTGGCCACGCCGCGCAAGCGCGCGCTGCTGATCGGCATCAACGACTATCCCGACCCCGACCAGCGCCTGGCCGGCTGCGTCAACGACGTGTTCCTGATGAGCGCCATGCTGCAGGAACAGGGTTTCGACGCCGGCGACATCCGGGTGGTGCTGGACGAGCGGGCCACCGCCGACGGCATCCGCGAGCGCGTGGACTGGCTGCTGGACGGGGTGCGTGCCGGGGACCAGCGCATCCTGTACTACAGCGGCCATGGCGCGCAGCTGCCCACCTACGGGCTGGGCGACCGGGTGGACCGCATGGACGAGACGCTGGTGCCCTACGACTTCGACTGGACCGAGGACACCGCGCTCACCGACGACTGGCTGTTCGAGCGCTACGTGCAGCTGCCGTACGACGTGGATTTCAGCATCCTGCTGGACTGCTGCCATTCCGGCGGCATGGCCAAGGGCGGCCCCGCGCGCATGCGCGGCCTCAATCCGCCCGACGACATCCGCCATCGCGCGATGAAGTGGGACGCCGCGCGCGAGATGTGGGTGCCGCGCGAACTGGAGGTCGCCGAGCGCAAGCAGCTGGCCGTGGACCAGGACACCATGCCGCTGGGCGACATGAGCGGGCGCCTGGGTTACGCGCTGCCGGTACGCACGCTGCCGCTGGGCGAAGCGCGCCAGCTGCGCAAGGCGCTCGGCCACAAGGGGCCGTACATGCCGCTGCTGGTCTACGCCTGCCAGGAGGGCGAGTTCGCCTACGAGTACGAACACGGCGCCATCCAGCATGGCGCCTTCACCTACGCGCTGGTGAAGAACTGGCGACGCATGCTGCGCGGCGGCGCGGGCGACCGGCGCCGCCTGAAGGTCAGCGACCTGGTGAAGTACACCTCGCAGGAACTGCGCGCGCTGGATTACGACCAGACCGCGGCGCTGGCCGGGCCGGAGATCCGCCTGTCGCGCTGGATGTAGCGCGCGTCAGCCGGCCGGCGCGCATTCGCGCGCACGCGCCAGCAGCAGCGTCTGTTCGCGTGCGTTGCGGGTCATCGCCGCGGCGCGCTCGAACTCGGCGCGCGCTTCGTCGTGCCGCCCCAGCCGGAACAGCAGGTCACCGCGCACGCTGGGCAGCAGGTGGTAGTGCTTCATCGCAGGATCGTCCTGCAGCCGGTCCACCAGCGGCAATGCGCTTTCCGCGCCGCTGGCCATCGACACCGCCACGGCACGGTTCAGTTCCACCACGGGCGAGGGGTTGACCCGCGCCAGCGCCGCGTAGAGCGCGGCGATCCGCGGCCAGTCGGTCTCGTCGGCCGTGCGCGCGCGGGCGTGGCAGGCCGCAATCGCCGCCTGCAGCGCATACGGACCGAACGCACCCCCCAGCCGTTCCGCGCGCGCCAGTGCCTCCAGGCCGCGCCGGATCAGCAACGGGTCCCAGCGGCTGCGGTCCTGGTCGAGCAGCAGGATGGCCTCGCCGTCCTTGCCCACGCGCGCGTGCAGGCGCGAGGCCTGGATCTCCATCAACGCCACCAGCCCGTGCACCTCGGGTTCGCGCGGCGTCAGCGCGGCCAGCATGCGGCCCAGCCGCAGCGCTTCCTCGCACAGCGCCGGTCGTACCCAGTCGCCGCCGCTGGTGGCCGCGTAGCCTTCGTTGAACACCAGGTAGACCACGCCCAGCACGCTGGCCAGCCGCTCCTGCAACGCATCGCCGCGGGGCACTTCAAACGCCACGTCCGCCTCGGCCAGCGTGCGCTTGGCGCGCACGATGCGCTGGGCCACGGTCGGTTCCGCGGCCAGGAACGCGCGCGCAATCTCGTCCGTGGTCAGCCCGCACAGCAGGCGCAGCGTCAATGCCACGCGCGCCTCCATCGACAGCACCGGATGGCACGAGACGAACACCAGCCGCAGCAGGTCATCGTCGATGTCGTGGTCCAGCGCGTCCTCGTCGCGGGCGCGACGCTCGTCCTGGATCTGCTCCAGTTCGTGCGCCAGCTCCCCGTGCTTGCGATCGAGCAACTGGAGCCGGCGCAGGCGATCGATGGCGCGTCGCTTGGCGGTGGTCATCAGCCACGCCCCCGGATTGTCCGGCACGCCGTCACGGGGCCAGGTCTCCAGCGCAGCCACCAGCGCGTCCTGCGCCAGTTCCTCGGCCAGGTCCAGATCGCGCAGCATGCGGGCCAAGCCCGCGATCACGCGCGCGGACTCGATGCGCCAGACGGCATCGATCGCGCGATGGGTGGCAGATGGGGTGGACATGGCGCGCATCAGACCACGGCGCCGCGGCCGGTGAAAGCCGCAGCGCAGCGCAGGCGGGCGTCATGGCGTCCACGCCGCGCCCGCACCCTCATCACGCATCCTTCTCGCAGTTGATCATCCACGGCACGCCGAACTTGTCGACCAGCATGCCGAAGCGCACCGCCCAGAACGTCTGCGCCAGCGGCATGGTCACCTGGCCGCCGTCGGACAGCGCGCCGAAGATGCGCTCGGCATCCTTGATGCTGTCCACCGACAGCGACACCGAGCAGCCCTTCACGCCCTCGTAGGGTTGCGCCGGGTGATTGTCCGAACCCATCAGCACCGTCTGCCCGAACATCACGTGGGTATGCATGATCTTCTGCCGGTAATCGGCCGGGATGTCGCCGCAGCCGTCCATGCCGTCGAACCGCATCATCGGCCCCAGCGTGCCGCCGGTGGCCTGGGCATAGAAGGTGAAGGCGGCTTCGCAGTCGCCGTTGAGGATCAGGTACGGATTGACGTTCATGGTGGGCTCCTGGGGTGGTCGGGTGCAGGGCCGACACGCCCTGCTCGTGTTCTCCGACGAACCGGCAGGGCCGGAATCGACAGCGTCGGAGATGAAGATGCATCCGGTCCGCGCGCCCGTCAGCGGACGGCGTCGCCGGGATCGGCCCCGGCGATGGCCTCGCGCTGGCGCCGGGTCAGCTTGGCCAGGGCGTGGCGGTACGACCACGCCAGCAGGTCTTTCAGGTAGGCGCCCGGCACGGAGGACACGTCCACCACGGTGACCCAGCGGTGCTTGCCCAGCCAGCGCGCCGGCTTGATGCCGGGCTGGTCGGTCAGCTCCAGGAAGCGCTCCGGCGCCACCTTGAAGCTGAAGCGCCACTGTTCCGGCTGGCTGGTCTTGAAGTAGGCGAAGCGCTTGCCGCCCACCTCGTACACCAGGATGTTGGACGGCGCCCCGTACAGCGTTTCCACGCTGCCCGGCAGGGCGCGGCAATGGCGTTTGAGGGCGGCGACATCCATGCCGCGATGCTAACGCCGTACTCGCCGGGATGACGTACGGACCGCGCGGGTCGAGGGCGGTGGCTGTCCTCGAGGCGGCACGGTGCCGGCCGCACGGCGTTCCCGGCTCCGGCTACAGTGGCGCCAGGTCGTTCACCCCTGATCCAGGAGCCGCAGATGAGCCGCCCGTCCGCCTTCACCCGCCTGGCCAAGAAGGCCTCCACCTTCACCGGCCGTCCCGCCTGCTTCGCGCTGGCGCTGGGCATCATCGTGGCCTGGGCCGTCACCGGGCCGCTGTTCGGCTTCAGCGATACCTGGCAGCTGGTGATCAACACCGGGACCACGGTCATCACCTTCCTGATGGTGTTCCTGATCCAGAGCACCCAGAACCGCGACACCGAGGCCATGCAGATCAAGCTGGACGAACTGATCCGCGTCTCGCGCAGCGCCAACAACGCCCTGCTGGACCTGGAGGAGCTGGAGGAGAAGGAGCTCGACGACCTGCGCGCGCACTACGAAGACATGGCGCGCCAGGCCCGGGAGATGCAGCAGGCGAAGAGCAGGCGCGGATAGGGCGGGCCTCGTAGCCCCGTAGGCTGGGATGGAGCAGTGCGCAATCCCAGCGCTGCGGTATGTGAGGGTCCACGGTCCGTTAGTGCCGGACTGAGGTTGCGCACAATCCCTCGCTGCTCGCTTCGGTGATCGAGGTTGCCATCGGAGAACCAGCATACCCTGAATGAAATTGCACAATGAGCAAAGGGCCGCAAGTGCGACCCTTTGCTTTACCCAGCGATGCTTGGTGATTAGGTGGGCCTACACGGCTAGGCCTCCTCAACCTCTCCTACTTTAACCGTGCCGGTGCAACCGTAAAGGCATGTGCCGGAAGAGCCATAAACGCTACCACCATACCAATAGTAGGATCCGCCGCCACTGGATCCCGAGGAGTTGCTTCCGGATCGTGGGGTTGTTTCCTTCATCAGCTTGTCGCACGGCTTGTCTTCAGTAACGATAGTTGCACCATTCCCAACTTTGTAGGATACCGCACCAACATAATTATTAGCCTTCCACTCTGCCGCACCCAGTACGCTGATTGCCTTTTCGTCCAGATTCTTTAGTGCTGCTGCCCGGGCCGGATTTTCATAGCCTTGAGCACCAGCTACTGCGATATCCCACGCGGACACTTCGATTATTCCAAGATAAGGCATCGCTTTCATCGCGCAGGCGATAACGATCCCGCTTGCCACCAAAGATCCGCCAGCGAGCAAGATTCTGGTAATCTTAATCATAACTACTCCTTGTTTGATGCGCCCGCCATTTTTTTACCCGCCGATTGGGCGTGGATCAACGGGTGAAGAACCTGGTCCACGGATCTTTCGCTGGAGTTCGAGCAGGCTGTTGTAGATCTCCATCGCTTCCTGATCTCCTTGCATACGTTCGGTGTTCGTGAGGGGGGTGTCGAACATCAGGTCGCGAGCAGCTGCGACCCTGAAGTTTCCACGCATCTCCGAAACTCGACTGATAGCGTAAGCTGTTTGACGATTGCCTCCTCTTACGCTGGCGAGATAGGAGGCCAGCATGTCAAGCGCGAAGCCGGACCCTTTTGCGCCTTCCGTAAGAAGATCAACTACTGCGGTGTCGTCTCCGGCCATCAAGCGTCGATGACCGAGCAAGGCGGTCGCGCCTTTGTCGCCCTGTTTGGCAGCGTCCCGTAACTGTACGTCAGACGCTCGTGTGTAGGCAGCCCATTGCTGCGCGTTTGGATACCCGTTTCTATCGAGCCACGCCTGCTCAGCTTTGCTTGTGGCGATAAAGGGGTCGTCATTCAGAGGTAGACCGTCACGGCTCTGTGGCAAATCTGGAAACGGATGGTGACCACGTGGCTGCTGAGGTTCCAGTTCGGCCCCCGCTTTAGCGTGATCTATTTGTCTTGCGAGATCTTCTATCCGCCGAGCCTCGTGGTTGGCGTTCGGTTTGGCGAGCGCATAGTCAGAGGGCCGAAACCATAGCCACATCGAGTAGGCCGTAACCAGCAACAAGATAAAGAACGAGATCGGCGCCAACCTGCCTGCCAGTGGTCGCCGTCGTGCAAACCACAGTACTGATGCGAGGGCAGCGATCGCCGAGAACGAAATGCAGATCCAAACCCATGGAACGAACTCTCCGCAGATATCGAGATTCTGGGTGGCGCATTGAAGTGATACCTGCTGAATCAGTCTCTTGGTCTGAAGAAGCGTTGCAATCGCCAGTGCAATTGCTGAGCCGGCAATGCATGCCAGCCAGGTGCCCGTTTTCTTTGCATTTTCCATAGTCGTTCACTCCCTGTGGCTGGCTCAAGCAATTCACCCTGAGGGTGATTGAGTCCATTTGGCGTACATTACGCGCGCTCTGCAAGCCGTGAAAGAAGTCAGTTCGGTAAACTTATTTACTTGTCTGATATCCCGTCACCTAGCTTCGCTGCCGAATGTTGACGCGCCGTCCAGTTTGGGGCTTCAACTGCGGCCCTTTGATTCTGTTGGGACTTGTCACACTTGCAGATCGCCTGACGCGCCAGACGAGGAGGCTCTCGCGCCATGCGCTCAAGTAGCCGTGGCGCGCAGCAGGTCATCCAGCGCGGTCTCCAGCGTAGGGAAGCGGAAGGTGAACCCCTCCGCCAGCGCGTGCGCGGGCAGCACCCGTTGGCCGGTCAACAACAGTTCGGCCATTTCCCCGAAGCCCATGCGCAGGGCGAAGGCGGGGGTTGGGAGGATCGCCGGCCGGTTCAACGCCTTGCCCAGCACGCGGGCGAAATCGCGGTTGGTCACCGGCGTGGGCGCGGTGCCGTTGTAGGCGCCGCCGGCCTGATCGCGTTCCAGCAGCCACTGGATCATCCCCGCCAGGTCGTCGCGGTGGATCCAGCTCATCCATTGCCGGCCATCGCCCATCGGGCCGCCCGCGCCCAGTCGGAATGGCGGCAGCATCTTCGCCAGTGCGCCGCCGCCGGTGCCCAGCACGATGCCCGTGCGCACCCGGCAGGTGCGCACGTCCAGGCCCTCGGCCTGCATCGCTTCGGTTTCCCAGTCGCGGCAGAGATGGGCGGCGAAGTCGTCGCCGGGGGCGGCGGATTCGTCCAGTGCCTCGTCGCCGCGCGGGCCGTAATAGCCGATGGCCGAACCGGAGACCAGGACGCGCGGGCGGACCGATTGCCGCGCCATCCAGCCGATCAGCGCGCGCGTGGTGCCCAGCCGCGAGTCCCGGAAGGCCGCCTTGCGCGTGGCGTTCCAGCGTCCGGCCATCAGCGGTTCGCCGGCCAGGTTGACCACGGCTTCCACATCGCGCGCTTCGTCCAGCGTCGCCAGCAGCCGCGCGGCGGGCGGCACCTGGGCCCGTGCGCGGGGGGATCGCGCGTCAGCACGCTGAGGGTGTGTCCGGCCTGCAGCAGCGCGGCGCAGAGCGCCTGGCCGATGAAGCCGGTACCGCCGGTGATCAGGACATGCATGGGAAGGCTTCCATAAACCCGGACAGCTTACGCAGCGGCGTGTGTTGCGGATGTGGAACGGACCGTCGGCGGTGGCCGTCGGTCGGCCGACAGGTGCGCGCCTACACTATGTCCATGGCTTCCCTTCCCCTGGTCCTGCTGCCCGGCCTGCTGTGCGATGCGCGCCTGTGGCGCGACCCCGCGGCCGCGCTGGCCGACCTGGCCCCGGTCCATCACGCCGACCTGACCCGGGACGACAGCGTGGCCGGCATGGCCGCGCGCGTGCTGGACGCGGCGCCGCCGGTGTTCGCGCTGGCCGGGCTGTCCATGGGCGGCTACGTGGCCTTCGAGATCCTGCGCCAGGCGCCGCAACGGGTGGCGCGGCTGGCGCTGCTGGACACCAGCGCGCGCACCGATCCCCCCAAGCGGCGGGCCGTGCGCAAGGCGGGCCTGGCACTGGCCGAATCCGGACGCTTCGCCGGCGTGACCCGCAAGCTGCTGCCGCAACTGGTGCACGCAAGCCGCGTGGACGGCGAGGTGGGCGAAGCGGTGATGGCGATGGCCCAGCGCGTAGGCCGCGATGCGTTCCTGCGCCAGCAGCGCGCCATCCTCGACCACCCCGATTCGCTGCCCCTGCTGCCCACCATCGCCGTGCCCACGCTCATCGGGGTGGGCGAGGACGACCGCATGACCCTGCCGGAGGAGTCGCGGCTGCTGCACGAACGCATTCCCGGCGCGCGCCTGCACGTGTTCGCGCGCTGCGGCCACCTGCCGCCGATGGAGGTGCCGCAGGAAACCACGGCGGTGCTGCGCGACTGGCTGCAGGCGTGGTGAGGCGGCGGCCACGCACGCCGGTGCACGCCGCCGCCATGCAGGGCGGCGACAATGGCGCATCCTTTTCTTTTTCGTTGAACCCACGGGAGTACACATGGAACTGGCGATGATCGGGCTGGGGCGCATGGGCGCCAACATGGCCGAACGGCTGGTACGCGGCGGGCATACGGTGCGCGGCTACGACCCCGGCGAAGCGGCGCGCCAGCAGGCCGGCGCGCGCGGGATCATTGCGCACGCGAACCTGCAGAACGCCGTTTCCGCGCTGCCCACGCCGCGCGTGGTGTGGCTGATGGTGCCGGCCGGCCAGGTGGTGGACGACACCCTCGACCAGCTGCGGCCGCTGCTGGCGGCCGGCGACACCGTGATCGACGGCGGCAATTCCAACTACAAGGACACCCAGCGCCGCGGTACGCAGCTGGCCGAGGCCGGCATCCACTACATCGACTGCGGCACCAGCGGCGGCGTGTGGGGCCTGGCCGAAGGCTACAGCCTGATGATCGGCGGCGATGCCGACGCGGTGGCGCGCCTGCAGCCGGTGTTCGCCACGCTCGCGCCCACGCCGGACACCGGCTGGGGCCGCGTGGGGCCGGGCGGGGCGGGCCACTTCGCCAAGATGGTCCACAACGGCATCGAGTACGGAATGATGCAGGCCTACGCCGAAGGCTTCGCCATCCTCAAGCACAAGCAGGCGATGGACTTCGACCTGGGGGCGCTGGCCGAGATCTGGCGCCATGGCAGCGTGGTGCGCTCGTGGCTGCTGGACCTGACCGCCGACGCGCTGAAGAAGAACCCGCAAATGGACGGCATTGCGCCGTACGTGGCCGATTCCGGCGAAGGCCGCTGGACCGTCGCCGAGGCCATCGACCTGAACGTCTCCGCGCCGGTGATCACCCTGTCGCTGCTGGAACGCCTGCGCTCGCGCGACGACGATTCCTACGCCGACAAGCTGCTGGCGGCGATGCGCAACGAATTCGGCGGGCATGCGGTGAAGCAGGGCTGATCACCCGGCCTTATCGCCCGCAGTGCCAGTCTGCGGGCCTGCACGGGAGGACATTCCATGAAGATCCTGATGGTACTGACGTCGCACGACCGCCTGGGCGATACCGGGCACAAGACCGGCTTCTGGCTGGAGGAATTCGCCGCGCCGTACTACGTGTTCAAGGATGCGGGCGCGCAGCTGCTGCTGGCCTCGCCCAAGGGCGGGCAACCGCCGCTGGACCCCAAGAGCGATGCCCCGGACGCGCAGACCGCGGCCACCGTGCGCTTCAACGAGGACGCCGAGGCGCTGTCGGCGCTGGCCAATACGCGCCGGCTGAAGGACGTGCTGGACGAGACGTTCGACGCCGTGTTCTATCCCGGCGGCCATGGGCCGCTGTGGGACCTGGCCGAGGACGCCGATTCGATCCGGCTGATCGAACAGGCCTTCTCCGCCGGCAAGCCCGTGGCCGCGGTCTGCCACGGCCCGGCGGTGTTCCGGCATACCCGTGGCGCCCTGGGCGAGCCGCTGGTGAAGGACAAGCGGGTCACCGCGTTCTCCGACGAGGAGGAAGAGGCCGTGGGCCTGGCCGGGGTGGTGCCGTTCTCGCTGGAGGATGCGCTGAAGAAGAACGGTGCGCACTACGAGCGGGGCCCCGCGTGGCAGTCGTACGTGGTCACCGACGGAAAGCTGGTGACGGGGCAGAACCCGGCCTCGTCCGAGGCGGCGGCCGAAGACCTGCTACGCCTGCTGCGCTGAGGCTTCACGAGGGTTTACCGCCGCGCGCGTAGCGTGGCGGCCGCAAGGAGGTTGTCCATGAGCGCGGCACCCGAACATCTGTATACCCGGCAGGAGGACATCGCGCGGATGGAGGCGCTGGTGTCGCAGCTGCCCGACGAGGCGGTGGTGGAACTGCACCTGACCGATGGCGGTTCGATCACCGGCGTGGTCACCACGCGCCCCAGCGTGCAGGTGTTCCGCGATGGCGACGGCCACGAGGGCTTCAATGCGGTGGTGCGCATCGACGACCACCGGCGGCCGGACGTCACCCATTACCTGTGGCTGGACCGCATCGCATCGGTGACGCCGCTGGGGTCGGCCTGATGCCGCACCTGCCGACCGCCGACATCGCCTGCCCGTACTGCGGGGAAACCATCACCCTGGTGGTGGACGATTCGGCTGGCGACCAGCGCTACGTCGAGGACTGCCACGTCTGCTGTCGGCCGATCGAAGTGCGCGTGAGCGTGGACGACGAGGGCATGGTCTTGGTGGATGCGTGGGGACAGGATGACGCCTGACGGCGTTGCGGAACCGTAACGCGCGTATCGCCGCGGGCGGGCGTATGCTCGGCCCCGGTCCTGCAACCAACCCGGGGAGGGGAGATGAATACGACCACGCATGCTGCAAACAAGCCGTCGCTGGGCTTCTGGATCACCGGCCTGGCCGCGCTGGTATGGAACCTGATCGGCGCGGCCATGTGGTACCTGCAGGTCAACATGTCCGCCGGGCAGCTGGCGGCGATGACCGACGCACAACGCCAGGTCTACGAGGCCACGCCGGGCTGGCTCAACATCGCCTTTGCGGTGGCGGTGTTCGCCGGCGTGCTGGGTGCGCTGGGAATGCTGCTGAAGAAGAAATGGGCGGCGACGATGTTCCTGCTGTCGCTGACCGGCCTGCTGGTGCAGCTGATCGGCGCCTATGTGGTGACGCCGGCCTGGGCCGCCTACGGGATGGCCGGACTGGCGATGCCGGCGGTGCTGCTGGCGATCGCGCTGTTCCTGCTGTGGTACGCCAACAGGGCGCAGGCACGCGGCTGGCTGTCCTGAGCTTCGCTCGACAAAGAAAAGCCGCCGGGGAACCGGCGGCTTTTTTGTTCCCTTCTCCCCGCGCGGCGGGGAGAAGGGGGCCGGAGGCCGGATGCGGGGCGGGCGCGATGCTGGACTGAGCAAGCGCTGCGCTTTGGGACCGCGACGTCGGAGGTGGCGATGCCGCGTCGATGACACTGGCTTCCTCGCCCCTCACCCGCCCCCGTATCAGGTACGGGGCAGGCTTTCGGCCCCCTCTGCCCGTTTCACGGGGAGAGAGGGATGTGGTCGTCTCCCCGCTGCATTAGGTGAGGGACGGCGCATCACGCCTCGGCGTCCTCAAGGTCCACGCCGATGAAGCCGCCGGACTGGCGGCGCCACAACGCGGCGTACAGGCCATCCTGCTGCAGCAGTTCCTCGTGGCTGCCGCTCTCGATCACGCGGCCACCGTCCATCACCACCAGGCGGTCGAGCACGGCGATGGTGGACAGGCGGTGCGCGATGGCGATCACCGTCTTGCCCTCCATCAGCGCGTAGAGCTGCTCCTGGATGGCCGCCTCGACTTCCGAGTCCAGCGCCGAGGTCGCTTCGTCCAGCACCAGGATGGGCGCGTCCTTCAGCAGCACGCGCGCGATCGCCACGCGCTGGCGCTGGCCGCCGGAAAGCTTCACGCCGCGCTCGCCCACCTGGGTGTCGTAGCCGCTGCGGCCCTTGGCGTCGGACAGCCCGCGGATGAACTCGTCCGCATGCGCGCGGCGCGATGCCTCCAGCAGCTCCTCTTCGGTCGCATCGGGTCGGCCGTAGCGGATGTTGTCGCGGATCGAGCGGTGCAGCAGGGAGGTGTCCTGGGTGACCATGCCGATGTTCCGGCGCAGCGATTCCTGGGTGACGTGCGCCACGTCCTGGCCGTCGATCAGGATGCGCCCGCCTTCCACGTCGTAGAAGCGCAGCAGCAGGTTCACCAGGGTCGACTTGCCGGCGCCGGAACGGCCGACGATGCCGACCTTCTCGCCGGGCCGGATGACCAGCGACAGGTCGTCGATCACCTTGGCTTCGCGGCCGTAGTGGAACTTCACGTGGTCGAAGCGGATCTCGCCCCGCGCGACCACCAGGTCCTTCGCGCCCGGTGCATCGGCGATCGCCAGCGGCTGGGCCAGCGTGCCCATGCCGTCCTCGACGGTGCCGATGTTCTCGAACAGGCCGGCCACTTCCCACAGGATCCAGTCCGACATCGAGCGGATGCGCATCACCAGCGCAATGGCCACCGCGATGGCGCCCATCGAGATGGAGGCCTGCAGCCAGGCCCAGATCGCCACGCCGGCCACACTGGCCAGCAGGAACGCATTGAGCGTATGCAGGGCGACGGTCAGCTGGGTGACCAGCCGCATCTGCGCGTGCACGGTGACCATGAACTCGTCCATCGCCCCGCGCGCATAGTCCTGCTCGCGCATGGTGTGGGCGAACAGCTTGATGGTCTGGATGTTGGTGTAGCTGTCCACGATGCGGCCGGTCATCTGCGCGCGTGCGTCCGACTGCGCCATCGAGACCTTCTGCAGGCGCGGCACGAAGTGGAACACCAGCAACAGGTAGCTCGCCAGCCACACCACCAGCGGCAGCACCAGCCAGATGTCGGCCTGCGCCACCAGCACCACCGTGCCGACGAAGTAGACGACCACGTAGACGAACACGTCCATCAGCTTCATCACCGTCTCGCGGATCGACAGCGCGGTCTGCATGACCTTCTGCGAGATGCGGCCGGCGAACTCGTCCTGGAAGAAGCCCACGCTCTGCCGCAGCAGGTAACGGTGCGACAGCCAGCGGGCGATCATCGGGTAGTTGCCGAAGATGGTCTGGTGGATGATCAGCGACTGCACCAGCACCAGCAGCGGGTAGGCCACCACCACCAGCAGGCCCATCCACAGCAGCTTCTCGCCGTGCACCCGCAGGAAGCTGTCGCGGCCGGTGCCGCCCATCCAGTCGACCAGCTGCCCCATGTAGTCGAAGAAGGCGATCTCCAGTGCGGAGATCACCCCCGTAAGTACCGACATCGCCAGCAGCCACGGCAGCAGCGGACGCGAGTAGTGCAGCAGGAACGGCAGCAGCTTCCGCGGCGGCGTGGCGGGTTCGCCCTTGGGATAGGGATTGATGCGGGTTTCGAAGAATCGGAACATCGGGTCGGTCCATCGGGGGCGCACGTCGGGCGGCGCCGGGGAAAACGTACCGGCTCAGCCGGCGGGATAAGGCCAGGCCGCGCGCGCCTGGCGGAGCGCATGGCCGTACCAGGCCAGCTGGTCCAGCATGCGGCGCGCGGCGCGTGCGCTGGCATCGCCCTCGCGCGGCCTGCCCGTGGCGTCGAAGCGGTCCCATGCCTGCGGGAAGTACACGCCATCGCGGACCGGCACCGCATGCAGGCCGGAGAACACCTGCCGCAGCTGCTCGGCCGCGCGGACGCCGCCGCTGTGGCCCCCGTAGGCCACGAACGCGACCGGTTTGGCCTGCCAGTGGGCCTGGACCGAATCGATCACGAACTTCAACGCAGAGGGGTAGCCATGATTGTACTCCGGCACCACCACCACGAAGGCGTCCGCGCGCCAGATGCGTTGCTGCAGATTCACCAGGTCGGCGCTCGGTGCGCCGCCATGGCGGTGCGGCAGGTCCAGCAGGGCGGGGTCGATGGCGTCGACGGTGTAGTCGCGCCGCATTGCCAGCTGCGCACGCAGCCAGTCGGCGACGGTGTCGCAGAAGCGGCCCTCGCGCGTGCTGCCGTACAGCAGGGCCAGATGAAGCGGATCTTGCATGGGAACGGGTTGCCAGGAGAGGGGACGGCAGGGTAGAACCTCAAGCATTCTTGAGGTCAATGCGCCATGCCGGGAAAACAGCGTCCCCCCATCGAAACGGAGCTCACCGTCGGCCAGGTGGCGGCACGCGCGGGCGTCGCGGTCTCCACCCTGCACTTCTACGAGTCCAAGGGACTGATCCACAGCTGGCGCAACGCCGGCAACCAGCGCCGCTACCCGCGCGAAGTGCTGCGTCGCGTCGCCGTCATCAAGGTGGCCCAGCGCACCGGCATCCCGCTGGCGGAGATCCAGGCCGCGCTGTCGTCGTTGCCGGAGAACCGCACGCCCACCGCCGCCGACTGGAAGAGGCTCTCGGCACGCTGGCGGGATGCGCTGGACGCCCGCATCGGCAGCCTGACCCGCCTGCGCGACCAGCTCGACGGCTGCATCGGCTGCGGTTGCCTGTCGCTGAAGGCCTGCCCGCTGCGCAATCCCCGGGACGCGCTGGCCGAAGAGGGGCCGGGCGCACGCCTGCTGGAGGAAAACCCGTAGTCCGTATGCCGTATGCTGCCGCGGCGCCAAGGTCGGCGCGGCCGGGGATCGCATATGAAGAAGTGGATGTTGTGCCTGTTGTTCGCCGTGGCATCGCCCGCATTCGGCGCGCCTCCTGAGCCTGCCAGCGAGGCGTCGGTGCGCGAGTTGCTGGAGGCCACGAAGGCGCGCCAGCTGCTCGACCAGGTCTACGGCCAGGTGGATGCGATGTACACGGACGCGATGCGGCAGGCCTTCGGTGGCACGCTCACGGCCGAACAGCAGGCGCGGGTGGACCGGCTCAGCGTACGGACGATGGCGCTGATGAGGCAGGAGCTGTCCTGGGACGTGCTGGCGCCGATGTACATGGACATCTACCGCGCGTCGTTCAGCGAGGATGAGGTGCAGGGCATGCTCGTGTTCTACCGCACGCCGGCAGGCAGGGCCGTCGTCGACAAGATGCCGCTGGTCATGCAGCACTCGATGCGGGCCATGCAGGAGCGGATGGGCGCTCTGATGCCCGCGATGCAGCAGATCCTGGCGGAGGAACTGCGGGACGCAGAGGCGCCGGCCGGAACCGAGGCCCCTGCACCACATGGTGGCCACTGAGCCGTTGGCCGTGGGCGACCTGGCCCTGTTCGACTTCGATGGCACGCTGACCACGCGCGAGACGTTTCCGGAGTTCATGCGCTACGCGGTCGCACGGCCGCGGCTGCTGGTCGGCGGCGCGCTGCTGGCGCCGGTGGTGTTCGGCTACCGGCGCGGCTGGGTGGCGGGCAATCCCACCCGCGCCAGCATCGTGCAGGTGGGGCTGCGCGGCGTGCGTGCGGCGCGCCTGCGTGCGCAGGGCGAGGCGTTCGCGCGCGATGTGCTGCCGGGCCTGCTGCGGCCGCAGGCGATGGCGCGGCTGGCCTGGCATCGCGAACGCGGCGACCGCGTCGTGGTGGTGTCCGGAGGGCTGGATGTCTATCTGGCGCCGTGGTGCGCCGGCCAGGGCGTCGAACTGCTGTGCTCGGTGCTGGCCGAGCGCGGTGGACGCATCACCGGCTATGCGGGCCCGCAATGCGTCGGCCAGGAAAAGGTGCGCCGCGTGCGCGCGCTGTGCGATCCGCGGGCCTACGCCGCCATCCACGCCTATGGCGATACGCACGAAGACCAGGCCATGCTGGCGATGGCGCACTACCGGACGTATCGGGGGCAAGAGGTGGCCTGAGTGCCCTGCGGTCGTGGGGGCGACGTGAGTCGCGAAAGCCGGAAGCAGCAGAGGTTCGGTGCAAAGATGCTTGCCCGTCGCGACTTACGTCGCTCCCACGTCGAATCCCAGCTCGCGGCGCTCCTCACTGCTCCGCATCCCCAGTTCGATCAGCCGCATGACCTCCAGCGCCTGCTGCGGCGTCACCGGCGGTGGGGTGCCGTGCAGCACGGCATCGCGGAAGGCGGCGTAGTAGCGCCGATAGTCGCCGGCCTCTGCGTGCGCGATCTCCGCGACGAGACGTCCGTCGCGCTCGAACACGACTTCCCCGGCGCGCGTGTCCACGCCCCAGCCGGGGGCGCCCGGCACCATGCCCGCCCGCAGCTGGTCCTCCTGCACGTCCAGTCCGTGCTTGAGGTAGCTGCCGCGCGTGCCGTGCACGGCGAAGCGCAGGCCGCTGCCCGCCACCAGCGTGCCGGCATGCAGGTGCGCGCGATGGGTGGGATAGCGCAGCGTCGCATGGAAGTAGTCCGGTGCCCTGGCACCATCGCGCAGCCGCGCGATGTCGGCGCTGATCGCCTCGGGAAGGCCGAACAGCTGCAATGCCTGGTCGAGCAGGTGGGGCCCCAGGTCGTACCAGAGGCCGCCGCCGGGGGCGTCGTCCTCGCGCCAGCGGTCCTGCACGATGGGACGGAAGCGGTCGAAGTGCGAGTGGAATTCCGCCACGCGGCCGAGCAGCGCTTCGTCCAGCAGGCGCTGCACGGTGAGGAAATCCGCATCCCAGCGCCGGTTCTGGAACACGCTGACAACGCGGTCCGCCCGGCGCGCCGCCGCGGCCACGTCGCGCGCCTGCGCCAGCGTCACCGTGAATGGCTTGTCGACCACCACGTGCTTGCCATGGCCCAGCGCGGCGATCGCCAGCGGCGCGTGCGAGGCGTTCGGCGAGGCGATCACCACCGCGTCGATGGCGGAATCGGCGAAGGCGGCGTGCGCGTCCGCGACCACGTGCGCATCGGGCCAGTCCGCGTGCACCTTGCCGGCATCGCGCGAGACGACGGTGTGCAGGACCAGTCCGGGCGTGGCCTGGATCAGCGGCGCATGGAAGACCTTGCCGACGAAGCCGTAACCGACAAGGGCCAGGCGGAGGGGAACGTTCATGCGCGCATGCTTGCATGGGGGCGACGGGACCATCTTAGTGGATCGCATGCATTGACCGGGCCTGCACCTGGATGAATCCCCTGCAACCGTCGGCTGAACCCGGCCCCGCATTTCACGTGCACTGTACGAACGGATGGCGAGACTGGCGGCGCGACACCACAAGGAGGAATCTCCATGAAGCACGCACGCACCCGCTCGCTGCTGGCGGCCACGTTCGCCACCGCCCTGCTGTTCTCCGCCGGCCACGTGCTGGCAGACAACCCGCCGAACGAGCCCGAGGAGAACGCGCAGAACGACTCTTCGCAGCCCGTCACCGACACCTGGATCACCACCAAGGTCAAGGCCGACCTGCTGGCCACGGAGAACGTGTCCGGCCTGGACATCAAGGTCGAAACCGTCGATGGCGTGGTGACCCTCACGGGCGCGGTGGCCAGCCAGGCGCAGAAGGACAAGGCGGTCGCGGTCGCCCAGCAGATCAAGGGCGTCAAGCGCGTCGATGCCGGCGGGCTGACGCTGGCCTCGAAGTAACCGCCGCCCGGGTTGTGGCACGGAGCGGGCGCATCCCAGCGTAGGATGCGCCCGCTTCTCTGTCGGGGCACCGCCTCATCCTGTCCAGGAGTGAACGCCATGAGTCGCTGGGTGATGCGCGGTGCGATCGCCGCGTCGCTGGTCTGCTGTTCGGCGGCAGCCAGCGCCGCGCAGCCGGTCGCTTCGGTGCCCGAACTCGACCTGTCGCGTTATGCCGGACAATGGCATGAGATCGCGCACCTGCCGATGTTCTTCCAGCGCCAGTGCGTGGGCGACATCACCGCCCGCTACTCGCTGGACGGTCCCGGCAGGATCGGTGTGCTCAATGCATGCCGCACGAAGGATGGCAGCAGGGACCAGTCGCAGGGCACCGCCCGTCCGGTGGAAGGCCATCCGGGCCGACTGGAAGTGCGGTTCGCACCCGACTGGCTGGCGTGGCTGCCCGCGGTGTGGGCCGACTACTGGGTGATAGCGCTGGACCCGGACTACCAGTGGGCGATGGTGGGCGAGCCGGGGCGCGACTACCTGTGGATCCTCTCGCGCGAGCCGTCGATGGACCGCGCGCTGTTCGAGCAGCTGAAGGCGAAGGCGGAAGGGATGGGATACGACCTGGCGCCGCTGGTCATGGCGGCGCCGCTGCGGTAGGCGGGTGATGTCGGCTGATGTGCGAGCGAGGCACGTCGCGAACGGCGGAACCGCGTGTCATCGGGGGCTGGATCCAGACGGATGCATTCCGTATCCGCCATGCTCCCCTCGCGCGACCGCCGCGACGGGCGTCGCTCCCACGACAGGTCGCTCCCACGACAAGCGGAACTCAGGCCTCAGAACCGTTGCGTGTAGCGGAACTGGAGGAAATTCTCGCCCGGGTTCGGCTTCTTGATGCGGCCGTTGGAAAAGTGCTGGAAGCGCACCGACCACTCGTGCTGCTGATCGGCGCCGAAGCGCTTGCCGATGGCGATGTGGTCGCCGAAGTTGAAGGTGGTGCTGAATTCCTTCTTGCGCGTGTCGTACTTGGGGAAGATGACGTTCAGGCCGATGCCGCCTTCGACGAACCAGCCGTTGTCCCATCCGTTCGGGCGCCAGCGCACCGCCGGCGTCACGCCCACCTGCGTGCTGTTCTGGCTGTCGCTGTGCCAGCGCGCGACTTCGCCCTGCCACTGGCCGCTGATATGGCCGTAGCGGTACTGCTTCTGCCAGCGCCAGTCGCGGCTCATGCCGACGGTCAGCGACTGCGCGTCTTCGGCCACGCCGCCCTGGACGAACCAGGCACTGCGCGGCTCGGCGGCGAAGGCCTGCGTGGCGGCCGAGGCCAGCACAGCGCCCAACGCCAACCGGGGCAGCGCGCGGCGGAGGGAAGAGGAAAGGGAGGAGGTGAAGGAGGGGGTGTGGGGATGTGCAGCGAACACGGGTGACACTCGAAGGGTAAGAGGGACCGCGCCCGGGCAGGGCGCGGCATGCAATGCATTGTCGGAAGAGCCGCGTGGCGGAAAGACTCAGGGCTGCGCAGCCAGCGCAGGCGCGACATCCTGCTCGCCCCAGCCGCCCAGCGACTTGTAGATCGCGACCACGCCCACGTTCACGCCTGCCTCCGCCTGTGCCAGCGCATCGTCGGCGGCCAGTTGGGTACGCTGGGCGTCGAGCAGGGTGAGGAAGTCCGACGAGCCGGCACGATACCGGACTTCGGCCAGCTCCGCTGCACGGCGCGCGGCAACGGATTGTTCCAGCCGGAATTTCAGCTGGGCCTGCTGCTTGGCATAGGACAGCAATGCGTTTTCCGTATCTTCCAGCGCGCCCAGTACGGTTTTCTCGTACTGGGCGGCCACGCCGTCGGCCTGGGCTTCGCTCGCGCGCAGTCGCGCACGCACGCTGCCCATGTCGAACGCGGCCCAGCTGATCGAAGGCGTCACCTGCCAGGCGCGGTTGTCGCCGTTGAACAGGTTGCCCCAGCCGCCGGACAGGAAGCCGACGAAGCCGCGCAGGCTGACCCGCGGGAACAGGTCGGCGGTGGCGACGCCCACGCGTGCGGTGGCCGCCGCCAGGCGACGCTCCGCCGCGCGCACGTCGGGCCGCTGGCGCAGCAGCTCGGTGGTGTCGCCGATCGGCAGGGCCTTGGCGAACGCCGGCGCCTCGCGCGGGGCGAGCAGCGCATCCAGTTCGCCGGGACGCTTGCCGACCAGCACGGCGAGGCGATGGCGCGCCTGGCCTTCGGCGGTTTCCAGCAACGGCACCTCGGCCTCCACCGCCTTCACCCGGGCGAGGCTGCTCTGCACCTCCAGCTGGCTGCCGGCGCCGAGGTCGAAGCGCGACTCGGTCAGGCGCTGGGTTTCGCCCAGGCTGACCAGGATCCGCCGCGCCACGTCCAGCCGCTTCTGCGTGCCGCGCAACTCGAAATAGTTGCGCGCCACCTCCGCGGCCACGGTCACCTGCGCCGCCTGCAGGTCGTTGCGCTGCGCCTGCAGGTCCGCGTGCGCGGCCTCGGCACTGCGGCGCACGCGCCCGAACAGGTCCAGTTCCCAGGCCGCATCGAAGCCGGCCGAGTAGCTGTCGGTCTGCACGCGGCCCTGGCCCTCGACGGGCTGCTTGGTGCGCGTGCCTTCCACGCCGGCGGTCACATGCGGCGCCAGGTCCCAGCGCCGTTCGGAGAACACCGCGCGCGCTTCATCCACGCGCGACACGGCGATGCGCACATCGGGGTTGGCCAGCAGCGATTCGCGCACCAGCTGGTCGAGCACCGGGTCGTCGAACTGGCTCCACCACGCGGCGACCGGATGGTCGGCCACGTATTCGGCGGAAGCCGCGTGCTGCAAGGCGGCCGGCGCGGTCTGCGGCGCCGCGTAGTCCGGCCCCACGGTGACGCAACCGGCCAACACCACCGACGCGATGCCGATGACGAGGGGACGGATCACCATGGCAGCACCTGGTCGAAGTAGTAATAGCCGCCGGTCGGGCCGTCGTTGCCGATCAGGGCCAGCCGCACGCTGGTGCGCGCGCCTTCCGGCACGGACAGTTCGCCGTTCTGCTGGTCGCCGGACTTGTTCATGTCGGTCTGCACGTAGCCCGGATGGATCGTGTTGACCTTGATGCCGGTGTCCTTCAATTCGTGGGCCAGGTGTACGGTCCACGCGTTCACCGCGCTCTTGGACACGTTGTAGGCCGGCACGCCCTTGAACTCGTAGATGAAGGAGGCCGGGTTCTGGTGCTCGGATATCGAACCCAGCAGGCTGGACACGTTGACGATGCGGCCGGCATCGGACTTGCGCAGCAGCGGCAGGAACGCCTGCGTGGTCTCGATCAGGCCGAACACGTTGGTATCGAAGGTGGTGCGCCAGGTCTGCAGCGACTGGCCCGACACGCCCTTGCTGGCGTCGTCGACGAGGATGCCGGCGTTGTTCACCAGGATGTCGAGCCTGCCGTGGCGCTGCTCGACCTCCTTCACGGCGGCGGCGATGCTGGCGCTGTCGGTGACGTCCAGCGCGATGGCTTCCACCGGCAGGCCCTGCGCCTGCAGCTCCAGCGCGGCTTCCACGGCCTTGTCGCGGTGGCGGCCGGCCAGCAGGGTATGCACGCCGGCTTCGGCCAGCTGGCGGACGGTTTCGCGGCCGATGCCGCGGGTGGCGCCGGTGACCAGCGCGATCTTCGATGCGGTATTCATCTCGTTTTCCTTTGTCGGGAGGGAGGGCAGGGATCGCACGCAGCGGTCCCGGCGGGATAGGTCATCCGTGCGCCGCTGCGGGCGCGTGGGACACCAGCGGACGGTTGGCCAGCTTGCGCAGGGCGACGTAGAAGACCGGGGTCAGGAACAGGCCGAACAGGGTGACGCCCAGCATGCCGGCGAACACGGTGATGCCGGTGACCGAGCGCACTTCCGCACCGGCGCCCGAGGACAGCACCAGCGGCACCGTGCCGGCGATGAAGGCGACCGAGGTCATGACGATGGGACGCAGGCGCAGGCGGCAGGCTTCCAGGGCGGCTTCCACGATGCCCTTGCCCTGCAGTTCCAGTTCGCGGGCGAACTCGACGATCAGGATCGCGTTCTTGCACGCCAGGCCCATCAGCACCACCAGGCCGACCTGCACGAACACGTTGTTGTCGCCGCCCATGACCCATACGCCGAACAGCGCCGACAGCAGCGTCATCGGGACGATCAGGATCACCGCCAGCGGCAGCGTCCAGCTTTCGTACAGCGCGGCCAGCACCAGGAAGGCCAGCAGCACGGCCAGCGGGAACACCACCAGCGCGGCCTTGCCCTGGGTGGCCTGCTGGTAGCTCAGGTCGCTCCAGTCGATGCCCATGCCGGGCGGCAGCACCTGCTGCGCCAGCTCGGTGACCTTGGCCATCGCTTCGCCGGAGGACAGGATGCGCGGGTCGGCTTCGCCCAGCAGGTCGGCGGCCGGATAGCCGTTGAAGCGGATCACCGGGTCCGGGCCGTAGGTCTGCCTGATGTTCACCATGCTGCCCACCGGCACCATCTCGCCGTTGGCATTGCGGGTGCGCAGGTTGGCGATGTCCTCGACGTTGTCGCGGAACGGACCGTCGGCCTGGGCGATGACCTGCCAGGTGCGGCCGAACATGTTGAAGTCGTTGACGTAGGCCGAACCCAGATAGGTCTGCAGCGTGTCGAACAGCTCGGTCAGCGGCACGCCCTGCGCCTTGGCCTTCACGCGGTCGACCTCGGCATCCAGCTGCGGCACGTTGGCCTGGTAGCTGCTGATCGGGAAGCCCAGGCCGGGCGTCTGCGACGCCGCGCCCTGGAACGCCTGCACGGCGTTCTGCAGCTCACCATAGCCCAGCCGCGTGCGGTCCTCCACGAACAGCGACCAGCCCGAGCCGTTGCCCAGGCCCTGGATCGGCGGCGGCATGAAGGCGAAGGTGAAGCCTTCCTGGATGCCGGCGAACTTCTGGTTGAGTTCGGCGGTGATCTCTTCGGCGCTGCGCGAGCGCTCGCTGAAGGGCTTCAGGGTGAAGAACACCACGCCGTTGTTCGGGGTGTTGGTGAACTGCAGCGGGTTCAGGCCCGGGAACGCGACCTCGTTGGCCACGCCGTCCACCTCCTTGGCGATGGCGGCCATCTTCTTCAGCACCGCATCGGTGCGCTCGATCGAGGCGCCTTCCGGCATCTTCACGCCGGCGATCAGGTACAGCTTGTCCTGCACCGGGATGAAGCCCGCCGGCACCGTGCGGAACATCAGGCCCGCGCCGACCAGCAGCACGAGGTAGACGACGAACACCGCGCCGCGCTTGCCCAGGGCGCGCGACACCGCGCCTTCGTAGCGTTCCGAGTTGCGCTTGAAGAAGCGGTTGAACGGACGGAACAGCCAGCCGAACAGGCGGTCGATCAGGCGCGACGGGGCGTCCTTGGCGGCGTCGTGCGGCTTCAGCAGCTTGGCGGCCAGCGCCGGCGACAGGGTCAGCGAGTTGATCGCCGAGATCACCGTGGAAATGGCGATGGTGACGGCGAACTGCTTGTAGAACTGGCCGGTGACGCCGGTCAGGAAGGCCATCGGCACGAACACCGCGCACAGCACCAGGGCGATGGCGATGATCGGCCCGGAGACTTCCTTCATGGCCAGGTGCGCGGCTTCCAGCGGGGTGGCACCGTGCTCGATGTGGCGCTCCACGTTCTCCACCACCACGATGGCGTCGTCCACCACGATGCCGATCGCCAGCACCAGGCCGAACAGGGTCAGCGTGTTGATCGAGTAGCCCAGCAGGTACAGCACCGCGAACGTACCGACCACGGAGACGGGCACGGCCAGCAGCGGGATGATCGATGCGCGCCAGGTCTGCAGGAACAGGATCACCACCAGCACCACCAGCAGGGTGGCTTCCAGCAGGGTGCTGATCACCGACTTGATGGAATCGCGCACGAAGATCGTGGTGTCGTAGATGGACTGGATCTCCACGCCCGGCGGCAGGGTCGGACGGATCTCGTCCATCTTCGCCACCACCGCGTCGCGGATCTCCAGCGCGTTGGCGCCGGGCGCCTGGAAGATGCCGATCGCCGAGGCGTTCTTGCCATCCAGGCGCGCGCGCAGGGTGTAGTCGCCGGCGGCAAGCTCGATGCGGGCCACGTCGGCCAGCCGTACGATCTCGCCGTCGGCGCCGCTCTTCAGCACGATGTTGCCGAATTCCTCGACAGTCTCCAGGCGGCCCTTGGCATTGATCGGCAGCAGGAAGTCGCTGCCGTTGGGCATCGGTTCGGCGCCCAGCTGGCCGGCCGAGACCTGCACGTTCTGCTCGCGCACCGCGCGCAGCACGTCGCTGGCGGTCATGCCGCGCGCGGCCACCTTGTCCGGATCCAGCCACAGGCGCATGGCGTAGTCGCCGCCGCCGAACTGCTGGGCGTCGCCCACGCCGGGAATGCGCGCCAGTTCGTCCTTCACGTGCAGGCGCATGTAGTTGCGCAGGTACAGCGAGTCGTACTTGCCGTCCTTGGAGGTCAGGTGCACCACCATCAGGAACACCGGCGACTGCTTCTGCGTGGTCACGCCCTGCCGGCGCACGTCCTCGGGCAGGCGCGCCTGCGCCTGGGACACGCGGTTCTGCACGCGCACGGCGGCCTCGTCCGGGTCGGTGCCCGGCTTGAAGGTCACCGTCAGCGAGAGCACGCCATCGGAGCCGGCGACGGACTTGACGTACATCATGTCCTCGACGCCGTTGATGGCTTCCTCCAGCGGGGTGGCGACGGTTTCGGCGATGACCTTGGGGTTGGCGCCGGGGTATACCGTGCGCACGACCACCGAGGGCGGCACCACTTCGGGGTATTCGCCGATGGGCAGCAGCGGGATGGAGATCAGGCCGGCGGCGAAGATCACGATCGACAGCACGGCGGCGAAGATCGGCCTGTCGATGAAGAATCTTGAGAAGTCCATGGGTGGATTTCCTTGAAAGAAGAAAGAGCGTCCCCGCCGCCTGCCGCAGGAGCGGCAGGCGTGGGTTGCGCATTGCGATGGAAAGCGCGTCAGTTCTTGGCGACGGCCTGGGCCGGTGCCGGCGCGCCCATCGCCACGGTCTTGGCGTCCACCGGCATGCCGGGGAAGAACACCTTCTGCACGCCGCTGACGATCACCCGGTCACCGGCCGCCAGTCCCTTTTCGACGATGCGCAGGCCGTCGGCCATGCGGCCGATCTGCACATCGCGGCGCTGCGCCTTGCCGTCCTTGTCGACCACGTAGACGTACTTGCGGTCCTGGTCGGTCAGCACGGCCTTGTCGTCCACCAGCGCGGCCTGGAACCGGCCGCTGCCCAGCAGGCGCACGCGGGCGTACAGGCCGGGGGTGAAGACGCGGTCGGCGTTGTCGAGTACGGCGCGGGCGCGGATGGTGCCGGTGCTGCGGTCGACCTGGTTGTCGAGGAAATCGACCACGCCGGCATGCGGGAAGTCGCTTTCGTCGGCCAGCGCCACCTGCACCGGCACCTTGCCGTCGCGCTCGCTCGGGCGTTCGCCCTTGCGCGCCATCTCGGCGTAGCGCAGGAAGGCGCGTTCGTCGGCATCGAAGTGCACGTGCACCTTGTCCAGCGACACCACCGTGGTCAGCACGCTGGCGGCATCGCCCGCGCTGACCAGATTGCCGGCGGTGACCAGGGCGCGACCGGCACGGCCGTCGATGGGCGCGCGCACCTGGGTCCATTCCAGGTTCAGGCGCGCGCTTTCCACCGCGGCCTGCGCGGCCGCGACGTTGGCCTGCGCCTGGTCGGCGTTGGCGCGGCGCTGTTCGTACTCTTCGGTGGACAGCGCCTGCAGGTCGGCCAGGCGCTTGGCGCGCGCGGCCTCGCTGCGGCCCAGCTCGGCCTGGGTGCGGGCGCGGGCCAGTTCGGCCTGTGCGCGGGCCAGTTCGGCGCGGTAGCTGCGGGCGTCGATGGTGAACAGCACCTGGCCCTTCTTCACTTCCTGCCCTTCGGTGTAGTTGACGCGCTCGATGTAGCCGGACACGCGCGGACGCAGGTCGACGTGTTCGATGGCTTCCACACGGCCGCTGAACTCGTCCCACTGGCTGACGGTCTTGACCGGCACCGCGGCCACGCTGACCTGCGGCGGCGGGGGCGCGCCCTGCTCGGCGGCCTGTCCGCTGCAGCCCGCCAGCACCGCAAGGGCGAGGACGCTGGAGGCGCCCAGCGCCAGCAGACGTTGCGAACGCGGAAGAGAAGAGAGATGCGTGTTCATGGGTGGTGGTCTCTTTGGGGGAGAGGAGAAAGCGGCAGGTCAGGATGCGACCTGAAGTCAGGTTGAGGTCAAGCGGAAGATCGATGCGATGTTGCGAGGACGGCGGAGCATGCGCTGGCGTGACAGTCAGGCGGAGGCGCGGCCGTTGCGCCGCGCGCCGGCGACCGCCCACAACGTCTCTTCGAAGTCGCAGGCGAGCGTCTGCTCCGGCGGCCTGGCATCGCGCGCGGACCAGGTGACGATGGACTGCGAAGCGCGGTCGCCGCGGGTCAGCAAGGACACCGCGCTGCGTCCGACCGCCAGCGCGTCCGGCCATTCGGCGCAGGCGTTGATGGCGTTCTCGGGCGTGCACACGGGCTTGTCGACCGACAACAGCTGCACGCGCACGCCCAGTGCGTGCGCCTCTTCGTGCAATACCTGGGCGAGCATGCGCATCGCCGCGCCGGTCACCGAGGCGTGTCCGTAACCGGACCAGCCGCGCTCGGCGTAGGGACCGCCGATCAGCACGTAGTTGGCCGCATGCTGGCCCTCGGCCAGCAGCGGCAACAGGTGGCGCGCGGCGGCCAGGTGGGGAATCAGGTCCGCTTCCAGGCGCTCCAGCAGGAAGCTGGCGGGACGGTCCAGCAGCCGACCGCTCTGCGGGGGTGTGCCCATGCTGGCGAACACCGCGCGCAGCGGCCGGCCGCGTTCGCGCACCTGCCCGGCCAGGCGCGCCGCATCGCGGTCGTCGTGGATGCAGGGCACGTGCAGCAGTTCCAGTCCAGGCTCGTCCTCGAAGTGCTCGGCCAGCGCGCTCATGCGCGGGCCTTCGCGGCCGACGGCGAGTACCGGGCTGCCGGCTTCCAGCAGCGCGCCGACCACGCCGAAGCCGACGTTGCCGCCCGCGCCGAGCACCAGCGCGCCGGGAGTGAGGCCGTCGCGGCTCAGGCTCATTGCCGGCTCCGCTGGCGCAGCGGGATGACGCGCGCGCCGGCGCCCGCCGTCTTCACGCGCAGACGCGAACGCCCGCCGTCGTCGAAGGCGCGCGGCGCGGTGAACTCGCGGAACCCCATTGCCTTGCCGGCAAAGAGGGCGCGCGAGACCGGCCGGCCCGTCGCGGGGGAGGAGGACGACGGGACGGCCGATGCGCGGAACACGCGGGCGAGCAGGCGCACACCGGCGTCGAGCCAGCGTCGCGCGGCGCGGAAGAGGGAACGAGGCATGCCGCGCAGTGTGGCGGCGCGATGGACATGGCCGATATCCGGATCCTGCGCTTCCGTTGCACGATCCTGCGCGGCCGCGGCGAACGGCTGGCAACGGGCAAGGCGCAGCGCCGCCGCGTGGCCGGCCGTGGCGCCATTCGTCGGGCGGGCGTGGGCGACTGTTCCGCTCATGGGATGAATACTCCCGCAGTGGGGATAATCCCATTCCACAATGTCGGGGTATTGAGACGGCGACCGCCACCAATCACGCCACCCCGCTGCCCGCGGGGCACCACGACAGGACCGGCGAGTTCCTGCCGGATCAGGTGCTTGGCGCGGCGAAAAGCCTGTGGGGACGCGACTTCCTGCGGCGAGGCAGGATGTTCCAGGGTCTGGAAGAGGCGGGTGAACAACATGGCGGGAAACCCGTGCTGTGGCGACGGATGCGACATTACGCCCGCAATGAGGACTTGATTAGTCCTGATTTAGGGGAATAATCATCCCGTCAGCGGGCCAATGCCCTTTCCCCGGAGCAAACGATGAGCCACGATCTCAACGACACCCTGATCTTCGTCAAGGTGGTGGAACAGGGCAGCTTCATCGCCGCCGCCAACGTGTTGCGCCTGCCCAAGACCACGGTGAGCCGCAAGGTGCAGGAGCTGGAGACGCGCCTGGGCGCGCAGCTGCTGCACCGGACCACGCGCAAGCTGGGCCTGACCGAAGCCGGCAACGTCTACTACGAGCACTGCCAGCGCATCGCGCGCGAACTGAGCGAAGCGGCCAGCGCGGTCAGCCAGTTGCATGCCGGTCCACGCGGCTGGTTGCGCTTCACCGCGCCGTATTCCATCGGCATCGACAAGATCGCGCCGCTGCTGGGCGAATTCCACGCGCAGTATCCCGAGATCCGCGTGGAGATGGTCCTGGCCAACGACAACCTGGACCTGATCTCGGGCGAGATCGACGTGGCGTTGCGCGTCGGCAGCCTGCCCGATTCGAACCTCGTGGCGCGCCGCCTGAACACCCTGCGCACGCAGGTGTACGCCAGCCCCAAGTACCTGGCGCGCTACGGCGAGCCGCTCCACCCCGACGACCTGCAGCACCACCGCGTGCTGGCGATGCAGAAGCACCGCCGCGGAAGCGGCTGGGCGATGACGTTGCACGGCACGGACGGCGAGCACGACTACCCGATCAATCCCATCCTGGTGGCCAACGATCCGGCCGCACTGAAAGGCGCGCTGCTGTGCGGCGAAGGCCTGATGCTGGGCGCGGACATCATGGTGAAGCCGTACCTGGAGCAGGGCCACCTGCAGCGCGTGCTGGCGGGATGGACCGGGCCGGAGTACGAGTTCAACGCGGTGTTCCCCCGCGGCCACGTGCAGTCGCCCAAGGTCCGTGCATTCGTCGATTTCCTGGTCGAACGCATGAAGTTCGACGTCGACTACATGATGGAACACTGCCCGGTGTACCTGAAGCAGCAGGCCGAAGCGCGCGCGGCGGCCGAAGCCGTGCCGGAAACCGAGGCGGCAGCGGTGGCGGTGGGGCGCAAGGTGCTGGCGGACGTGCTGAGCTGAAGCGAGGAAGGCGGACCGGGGCGGAGGCGCTCACTAACGATTCCCGAACGCAATCGGGCGCCGGGCTGGCTAGCATGGGGCGCATCGCCGGAGTTGGATTGTCGCCTGGGATGGCCTGCCGCACCGCGTCTCCCCTGACAGGAATCCGCACGATGAAGACACCGATGGCCGTGTTCGCGGCGCTGTGGCTGGCGGCCTGCACGCCCGCCACGTCCGACCACGCCGCTTCCACGCAGGCGGCAGCGCCGGCCGATCCGGTCGCGGATGCACCGGCCGGGGCGCCCGCAGCCACATCCCCCGTGGCCGGGACCGTCGACGATCCGCTTGCGGTAAACCGGGCCATCGATGAGGTGCTGGGCGACCACGCCCGCTACGAGGCGGTGATCCGCCAGCTCCAGCAGGCGGTGACGGCCAGCGACGCGGCCGCCGTGGCGGCCCTGGTGGAGTACCCGTTCTCCACCGTGCGCGACGGCCAACCGCTCAAGGTGACCGATGCCGAGGCCTTCGTGCGCGAATACGATCGCATCATGACCCCTGCCATCGCCGAAGCGATCAGGCGGCAGAGGTATTCGCAGCTGATGGTCAACTACAAGGGCGTGATGTTCGGCAACGGCGAGGCCTGGGTGAACGGCATCTGCCGGGACGCTGCCTGCAAGGACGTCGACGTGCGCGTGGTGGCGCTGCAGGCGACGCCGTGATCAGTGGGCGCCGTCGCTCCTGCAACAAACAAAGAGGGCGGCCCAGGGCCGCCCTCTTTGCAGTGCATCCGCAGGACTGACTACTCCACCATCACGTCCACGCGCCGCGCCTCATCGGCATCGCCGCTGCCGGTGGTCTGCGCCGGCTTGTCCAGCGTGATTCTGTCGGCCGCCACGCCATTGACCACCAGCCATTGCTGGATGGCTTCGGCACGCTGCCTGGCCAGCGCTTCGTTCGCGGCGGCATCGCCGCTGGCATCGTGGAAGCCGGACACGCGGACACGCTTGCCCGGATCGGCGGCCAGCGTGCCCAGCACGCCGGACAGGCGCGCCGTGGTGTCGGCCGGCACCACGGCCGAACCGCTGTCGAACAGGATGCGCGCGCTGCGTCCATCCACCACGTCGGCGGCCGCCATCGGCGCCGCGTGCGCGGACGCCTCCACCGGCGTGGCGCTGCCCAGCCAGCCATTCACCGGCAGCACCGGCACCAGCAGCAGCGCGACGATGTTGATGATCTTGATCAGCGGATTGATCGCCGGGCCCGCCGTGTCCTTGTAGGGATCGCCGACGGTGTCGCCGGTGACGGCCGCCTTGTGCGCCTCGCTGCCCTTGCCGCCGTGGTGGCCGTCCTCGATGTACTTCTTGGCGTTGTCCCACGCGCCGCCGCCGGTGGTCATCGAGATGGCCACGAACAGGCCGGTGACGATGGTGCCGATCAGCAGGCCGCCCAGCGCCTGCGGACCCAGCAGCAGGCCGACGATGATCGGCACGACCACCGGCAGCAGCGAAGGCACGATCATTTCCTTGATCGCCGACTTCGTCAGCATGTCCACGGCCTTGCTGTAGTCCGGCTTGGCCGTGCCTTCCATGATGCCGGCGATCTCGCGGAACTGCCGGCGCACTTCCTCCACCACGCTGCCCGCGGCGCGGCCGACGGCTTCCATGGCCATCGCGCCGAACAGGTAGGGAATCAGGCCGCCGATCAGCAGGCCGACGATCACCAGGTGGTTGGACAGGTCGAAGGTGAACAGCGTGCCCGGGTGCGCGGTCTGCAGGTTGTGCGTGTAATCGGCGAACAGCACCAGCGCGGCCAGTGCGGCCGAACCGATGGCGTAGCCCTTGGTCACCGCCTTGGTGGTGTTGCCCACCGCGTCCAGCGGGTCGGTGATGTTGCGGATCTCCGGCGGCAGTTCCGCCATTTCGGCGATGCCGCCGGCGTTGTCGGTGATCGGGCCGTAAGCGTCCAGGGCCACGATCATGCCGGCCATCGACAACATGGCCGTGGCGGCGATGGCGATGCCGTACAGCCCGCCCAGTGCGTACGCGCCGAGGATGGCGGCGCACACCGCCACCACCGGCCATGCCGTCGACCGCATCGACACGCCCAGGCCGGCGATGATGTTGGTGCCATGGCCGGTCGTGGACGCCGCGGCGACATGCTTGACCGGCGCGTACTGCGTGCCGGTGTAGTACTCGGTGATCCACACGATCGCACCGGTCAGCACCAGGCCCACCAGGGCGCAGAAGTACAGGTTCATCGCGCCGTAGCTGGAATCGGCCATCAGCTGCGTCGTGATCGGGTAGAACGCTATGGCCGCCAGCACAGCGGACACGATGACGCCCTTGTACAGCGCGCCCATGATCGAGCCGCCGGCCTTCACCTTGACGAACATCGCACCGATGATCGAGGCGATGATCGACACGCCGCCGAGCACCAGCGGATACAGCACGGCGTGCTCGCCGGCCTGCGCGACCATCAGGCTGCCCAGCAGCATGGTCGCGATGATGGTGACCGCATAGGTTTCGAACAGGTCCGCCGCCATGCCGGCGCAGTCGCCGACGTTGTCGCCCACGTTGTCGGCGATCACCGCCGGGTTGCGCGGGTCGTCCTCGGGGATGCCCGCTTCCACCTTGCCCACCAGATCGGCGCCGACGTCGGCGCCCTTGGTGAAGATGCCGCCTCCCAGGCGCGCGAAGATCGAGATCAGCGAGGAGCCGAACGCCAGGCCGACCAGCGCATGCAGCGCCTCGGCGGTGCCGTAGCCCAGGTGCAGATGCAGGATGGCGTAATAGCCGGCCACGCCCAGCAGGCCCAGGCCGACCACCAGCATGCCGGTGATGGCGCCGCCCTTGAAGGCCACGTCCATGGCCGCGCTCATGCCCTTGCTGGCGGCTTCGGCCGTGCGCACGTTGGCGCGCACCGACACGTTCATGCCGATGTAACCGGCGGCGCCCGACAGCACCGCACCGACCAGGAAGCCGATGGCGCTGGGCCATGACAGGAAGAGGCCGATCAGTGCGAACAGCACGATGCCGGCGATGCCGATGGTGGTGTACTGGCGGTTGAGGTAGGCGCTGGCGCCTTCCTGCACGGCCGCCGCGATTTCCTGCATGCGGGCGTTGCCCGCGGGCTGTCTCAGGATCCAGCGCGCAGCCACCACGCCGTAGATGATCGCCACGCCGGCGCAGACCAGCGCCAGCGTCAAACCGTGTTGTTCCAGCATGACCCCTCCCAAGGTTGATGGATGTCGTCCAGCGAAACGCGTGAACATGCAACCCAATCCCGGTGGAGCCTGTTGAACGATTGAGTGCATTCGGCCGCCGCGATGACCTGCGGCGCGAAACCCGTGTTCATACGATTCCCTGGAGCTGGCCCGAGTATGACCGGATGGCGTGCGCGCCGCCACATGTGACGGGTGGATTCAGGCGGCCCGTGCCAGCCTTGCGGCCCAGGTGCCGTTTCCGTATCCGTTTCAAGGAGTTGCCATGCGTCAGTCCGTCGCACTTCCGCTGCTTGCCGCAGGCCTGCTGATGGCGGCCGCGGTCCATGCCGTCGAGCCCGCGCCCGAGATCCAGCGGCCCGCCGCCGCGCCGCAGGCCGTGGGCGTGGTCCACAGCCTGCGCCAGATCCCGGAGGCCTGCGCACGCCTGGAAGGCGCCTTCACCGGCGATGCGGCGCAGCCTTATCGCTATGCCCCCGTGCGCACCAGCCCGCAATGCCAGCCGCGGGCGCGCTTCATCGATTTCGACAAGGCCAGGCCGTCCGTTGCGACGGGCTGGAAGCTCAACGACGTGATCCGCGTGCCCAGCGCGGCCTGCCCGTCGCAGCAGGCCGTGGTCCGCGTGTGGCGCAAGCCCGGCAGCGCCACCCCGCCGCCGGCGGACGGCCAGGGCCGGACGCGCATCTACCTGCAGGACGCCAAGCAACAGGCCGGCGCCGCCGCGCAGGCGCCCTCGCTGACCTTGTTCGCGGCGAAGCTGGACGTCGAAGGCAAAGCCTGCCGCTAGGCTTGCGCTGGCGAGTCCTGATGGTGGTGGAGCTGCCAGCCGCTGGCCGCACGTCGCTACACCGATACCCGTCGTGCCGCTCGACGACGCGTGCCATCGCATGCGGCTTCCTGCGAAGCGAAGTGCAGCAGTGCCACGTCATCCGCGAGTTGCTCCACGCAATGGGCGAAGGCGGCCACTGGCAGGGAAGGTAAGCGATCGGCGAGGAAGTCGATGACCGCCTGCCGCGTGCAGCGCACTCCGGATCGGCCAATCTCATGGAAGTCGGGGTGCGGCAGGAGCCGTCAGTTCGGCCAGCCGGGCATCCATCGCGCGCATGCTATCGCGCCGGGGGTCGATCCCTGAGAAATGGATCGCGCAGAAGCCGCAGCCATGTCCTTCTGCGCCAGGTATTGCCCGAAACGGTGACCGGCGCCCGCGATGGTGGATACCCCTGGGCATGGCGAGGGCATCCACGCTGGCGCCGTGGTCGCGCTGGCGACGGTGCCTGCTGTCACCCCGCGTGGAGCGCCGCGCCGCGTTCGGCCAGCAGCGTGCGCAGCACGGAGCGATGGCAGCGGCTCTCGTCCTCGCAATAGCAGCCCACCGAGAAATCACTGCCATGCGACAACGCCGCCAGCAGGTCCAGCGTCCGCCCGTTTTCGGGCGTCGTCATCTCGGCACGGTACTTCTTCACGAAGGCCGCCCACGCCTTGGGCGTGGCGGCATCCTGTGCTTCCTTCACCAGCTCGGCGCTCGGTGCCAGGTTGGGATACCAGATGTCGTACCAGTCCTGCGAGGCGAACTCGGATTTCGGCACGCCGCGCGGCGGCCTGCGCACGGTGCCGATGCGCAGGCCTTCGTCCCTGGCCCGCGGACTGCCGAGGCGGACGATGCGGATGGTCATGCAGCCCCCGCGTTGCGCAAGGAACGGTCAGCGTGCCGCATGGCCGACGGATTCGCGCAGTTGCCTCGTCTCGGCTTCGCCCACGGAAGAAGGCACCACCTCGATCTTGCAGAACGCTTCGGTAAGCACGTAGTAGCAACTGGCCTTGGCGTAGTACACCAGCCCGGGCTCCAGCATGGATTCCCTGCGCAGGTCGATCAGGCCGGTCCTGGCATTGAAGAGCGTCTTGCCGGGAGTCAGTAGAAGGACGGTGTAACTGTGCGGGTTCAGTGCCTTCTCGGAGGGTATGCCGTTTATCTCGTACGGAAGAGGTGCCTTTCCTGCGGGAGCGAGGGCCGCCGTGTCGTGCCGATACAGCACGACGGTCGCGGCCGTCGGTACGGCCGCAGGCCGCGTGTAGACGTCGCCGTATTGGAACGTGAAGCAGCCGGCGAGACCCAGCATGCCCGCCAAGAGCGTAAAACGACCCCGCGTGCGGACGCTCGTGCGCCGGACAGACACCGTTGAATTGAGCAACGCCGTCAGCCCTCCCACGCCGGCAACTTCTTCTTCACCGCCACGTTCTTGAGCGCCACGTACTTCGGCAGGCCATCGGTGCCGTAGGGCGGGTAGGCTTCGCCGCGGATCAGCGGTTGCAGGTAGGCGCGCGCCTTGTCGGTGATGCCGTAGCCGTCCCTGCGGATGAAGTTCGGCGGGAACTTCTTCTCGTGGTTGGCCACCTTCGACAGCGGCGCGGCCTCGATCTTCCAGCGGAACGGCGCGTCGGAGGTGCGCACGATCACCGGCATCACCGCGTTCTGGCCCTTCAGCGCGAACTGCACCGCGGCCTTGCCGACCGCCTGCGCCTGCTCCCAATCGGTCCGGGAGGCGATATGGCGCGCCGAGCGCTGCAGGTAGTCGGGCAGGGTCCAGTGCACCTTCAGGCCCAACTGGTCCTTCACCCGCCCGGCGAGATAGGACGCAACGCCACCCAGCTGGGTGTGGCCGAACGAATCCTTGCCGCCGCCGGCGTCGGCGACGAAACGGCCATCGGCATGCTGGATGCCTTCGCTGGCCACCACCACGCACCAGCCCACGCGGTCGACGACTTTCTTCACCTGCGCGAGGAACCGGGCCTCGTCGTAGGCGCGCTCGGGGAACAGGATGATGTGCGGGGCATCATCCGGCGACTGCCCGGCCAGCCCGGCGGCGGCGGCCAGCCAGCCGGCATGCCGGCCCATGGCTTCGTAGACGAAGACCTTGGTGGAGGTCTCCGCCATCGCGGCCACGTCCAGCGCGGCCTCGCGCACGGAGACCGCGGTGTACTTGGCGGCCGAGCCGAAGCCGGGGCAGGTGTCGGTGACGGCCAGGTCGTTGTCCACCGTCTTCGGCACGCCGATGCAGGTCAGCGGATAGTCGAAGGCCTGCGCCAGCTGCGAGACCTTCCACGCCGTATCGGCCGAATCGTTGCCGCCGTTGTAGAGGAACCAGCGCACGTCGTGCGCCTTCAGCACCGCCAGCAGGCGCTCGTACCTGGCGCGGTCGGCCTCCAGCGATTTCAGCTTGACGCGGCAGCTGCCGAAGGCGCCGCCCGGGGTGTGGGCCAGGGCGCGGATGGCGGCGGCCGACTCCCTGCTGGTGTCGATCAGGTCCTCGCGCAGGGCGCCGAGGATGCCGTTGCGTGCGGCCAAGACCTTGATTTTCCGGGCCCGCGCTTCGGTGATGACCGCCGATGCGGAGGCGTTGATGACGGCGGTGACGCCGCCGGACTGCGCATAAAGTAGGGTGCCAGATGCCATGTGGGGTTCGTTCCGGGTTGCCGGGATGCGGTAAGCTTCACACAGATGACGCGGTGCAGCGCGGCGCCCGGCGCCCGGCGCGGTCCACCGCCCGCAGGATTCCAGTTTGGGAGTGACAGCATGCGATTGGTTCTACTGGGCCCACCCGGGTCGGGCAAGGGCACCCAGGCAGCGCGCCTGAAGGACTACCTGCAGGTACCGCACATCTCCACCGGCGACCTGCTGCGCGCCGAAGTGGCGGCCGGCAGCCCGCTGGGCCTGCAGGCCAAGGAAGTGATGGCGCGCGGCGAGCTGGTCAGCGACGACATCCTGCTGGGCATGCTGGAAGACCGCTTCTCCCGCGACGACACCCGGGCCGGCTTCATCCTGGACGGCTACCCGCGCAACCTGGTGCAGGCCGCGGCGCTGGGCGAACTGCTGACCAGGCTGGGGCAGAAGTTCGACTTCGCCGTGCAGCTGGAAGTGCCGACCGACCTGCTGGTCGAGCGCATCGCCGGCCGCGCCCAGGCCGAGGGCCGTGCGGACGACAATCCGGAATCGGTGCGCAAGCGCCTGCAGGTCTACACCGACCAGACCGCGCCGGTGATCGATTTCTACCGCCAGCAGGGCGAACTGACCGTCGTGGACGGGGTGGGCTCGCTGGACGAGGTGTTCACCCGCATCACCGAGGCGATCGCACCGGAGAAGGCGGTCGGCTGAGATCCGCGCCGGCACCCCGGGAAGTGAGTGGAAAGGCCTCGCATCGTCGGGGCCTTTTCCGTTGCGGGCCGGGGCGGCCCGTGGCCATCGTGCCGAACCCGGCCGGCTCGGCTAAAGTTCACGCATCCACTCCGGAATTGCAGTCTTGAAGATCCACATCCTCGGCATCGCCGGCACGTTCATGGGCGGCGTGGCCGCCCTGGCCCGCGAACTCGGCCATACCGTCGAAGGCAGCGACCAGGCGATCTACCCGCCCATGTCGACCCAGCTCGAGAAGCTGGGCATCGCGCTGGCGCAGGGCTACCAGCCGCAGAACATCGCGCCGGACTGCGACGAGATCGTGATCGGCAATGCCCTGTCGCGCGGCAACCCGGCGGTCGAGGCGGTGCTGGACCAGGGCCGGCGCTACATCTCCGGCGCACAGTGGCTGTCCGAACGTGTACTGCCCGGGCGCGACACGCTGGCCGTGGCCGGCACGCACGGCAAGACCACCACCACGACCATCCTGACCTACCTGCTGGAAGCGGCGGGGCGCTCGCCCGGTTTCCTGATCGGCGGCGTGGCCGAGGACTTCGGCGTGTCCGCGCGCATCGGGGGCGGCCGCGAATTCGTCGTCGAGGCCGACGAGTACGACACGGCCTTCTTCGACAAGCGCAGCAAGTTCGTCCACTACCGCCCGCTGGTCGCCATCCTCAACAACCTCGAGTACGACCACGCCGACATCTTCCCGGACGTGGCCGCGATCCAGCGCCAGTTCCACCACCTGGTGCGGACCGTGCCGCGCCGTGGCCGCCTGATCGTCAACGGCGAGGATGCGCGCCTGGCCGAAGTGCTGGCGATGGGGTGCTGGACGCCGGTGGAGCGGTTCGGCTTCGATCCGTCGCTGGAATGGAGTGCGCGCCTGATCCGCGACGACGGCAGCGCGTTCGCCGTGCGCCACCATGGCAACGAGATCGGCCAGGTGCACTGGCCCATGCTGGGACGGCACAACGTGCTGAACGGCCTGGCCGCGCTGGCCGCCTGCAGCGCGGTCGGCGTGGACGTGGCCACCGTGTTGCCGGCGCTGGCGGCGTTCCGCAGCGTGAAACGGCGGCTGGAAGTGATCGGCCAGCACGACGGCATCACCGTCTACGACGATTTCGCCCACCACCCCACCGCCATCCACACCACCCTGGAAGGGCTGCGCGCGCGCGTGGGCGCCGCGCGCATCCTGGTGGCGATGGAGCCGCGCAGCAATTCGATGCGCTCCGGCGCGCATGCCGAAGCGCTGGCACCGTCGCTGGACATCGCCGATGCGGTCGTCTTCCTGCATCGTCCGGAACTGGCATGGGATGCCGGCAGGATCGTCGCCGCGATCCGTGGCGACGCGCGCACCGTGCCCGACGCCGATACGCTGATCGCAGCGTTGAAGGCCCAGGTCCGGCCGGGCGACCACGTGGTGTTCATGTCCAACGGCGGTTTCGACGGCGCGCCGCGGCGGTTCCTGGCGGCGTTGACCGCCGCCGGCCCCTGAAGTGAGGCGGTGGCGTCAGGGAGACGGCCACACATCAACCTGACACCTACAGCTGCCTGTCGATCGGCAGGGGGTGCTACCTGCGATGGGCCTGATGCGCGCGCGCCGGACGGGACATGCGGATCGGTATGGAACATGCGGCCGTTGATGTGGCCGGGTTCGACGCCGACTGACGTGGCGAGCACGGAAATTCCAAGGGATTAAAGTTGTGCGACGCGCGGCCACGCCGCGTCCTTCGTCCATTCACAGGAGATGCCGCATGACCCGACTTGCACAGGCCCTTGGGCTCGCCATCGCCACGTTCGCATGCACTACGACAGCGAGCGCTGCAACCTACGTGGTGACCGCAAACAGCCACAGTTTCGACAAACAGCTCTCCGATCGGGTCGAGGCGGCCGGCGGTCGCATCGTCGCGCGCCTGCCGCAGATCGGCGTGGCGATCGTGGAATCGGACAACCCGTCGTTCGTCGCGACGGCGGGGCGGATTCCCGCGGTGCGCTCGGCCGTGGCTGACATCGCGATCCAGTACGACCTGCCCGCCGCGGCGGAACAGGTCACCGCCGATTACGCCAATCCGCCTGCATCCGGCGACAACGACGGCTTCTTCGATTTCCAGTGGGGCCATGCCGCGATCGACGCCGCGGGCGCCTGGAACGCGGGTTACCGGGGCGCCGGTGCGACGGTCGCCGTGCTGGATTCCGGCGTTTACTGTACGCACGTGGACATCATCCCCAATCTCAGTGCCGCCAAGTCGGCGTCGTTCGTCGCCGGACAGACCTACTGCAACACCAGTGGCAGCACGCACGGTACGCACGTGATGGGCACCATCGGCGCGGCGGATAACGGCATCGGCACGATCGGCGTCGCGCCCGAGGCGGAGTTGATCGCGGTGAAAGTGCTGAATCCGGTCACCGGCAGTGGCTCGTTCGCCGCCATCATCCAGGGCATCGTGCATGCGGCCGACGCCGGCGCCGACGTCATCAACATGAGCCTAGGCGTGAACGGCGGCTTGCCGGTGGGCGGCAGCGAGGTGGCGGAACTGATCAACGCCACGGCGCGTGCGGTGCGTTACGCCAACAACCAGAACGCCACCGTGGTTGCCTCCGCCGGCAACGACGGCCGCGACCTGGACCACGACAGCGGCCGGGTCTGCGATACCGATGGCACCTGCACCACGCTGAACCTCAGGTCGTTCCCGGGCCAGTTGCCGGGTGTCATCACCGTCAGTGCGTTGGGCCCGCTGGCCTGGCTGAAGAACCCGGGCGCCACGGACTTCGACGTCCGGGCCAGTTACAGCAACTACGGACAGTCCGCCATCCACTTCGGCGCACCGGGCGGCAACTACGACTACCCCGGGACGGAGAACTGCACGTTCAAGGGAATCGTGCGTCCTTGCTGGGTATGGGACATGGTGTTCAGTACCACGTCCGGGACCTCGGGCTACGGTTGGTCCGCGGGCACCAGCATGGCGGCACCCCATGTTGCGGGGGTTGCGGCGCTGATCGTCGGCAAGCACGGCGGCGAACTCTCGCCGGCGGCCGTCGAGCGCATCCTGCGCGCGTCCGCGGACGATCTGGGCAAGCCGGGCAACGACGCCACATTCGGGGCGGGACGCGTGAACGCGCGGCGTGCCGTCACGCAGTGATGCGTTGACCTGCCCTGCCAGCAGCCAGGGCCACGCCGGTCACGGCGTGGCCTTTTTCGTTTCCACCTCCCCGCACGGAACACCGGCCCTTAAACTGCCCGCATGCATTCACCAGAATCCCTGCCGCTGTTCCCGCTGCACCAGGTGTTGCTGCCGGGTGCGGCGATGGACCTGCGCATCTTCGAGCGGCGCTACCTGGACCTGGTGCGCGACTGCGGGCGCTCCGGGGGCGGGTTCGGTGTGTGCCTGATCCTGGAGGGCGGCGAAGCCGGGGCGCCTGCGATACCGGCGGCCTACGGCGTGGAAGCCCGCATCGAGAACTTCGACATGGGCGAGGACGGGCTGCTGTCCCTGCGCGTGCGCGGCCACCGGCGTTTCCACGTGGTCCGCACCCGCGTGCGCGACAACGGGCTGGTGATGGCGGACGTGGAATGGCTTTGCCCCGACGAGGAAGGGGAGATCCGCCCCGAGCACGCGCTGCTGGGCACCCTGCTGCAGACCATGATGGAGAAGGTCGGCACCGACCTGAGCAGACTGCCGCCACGGGTCTTCGAACGTGCGGGCTGGGTCGGATGGCGCCTGGCCCAGGTGTTGCCGATCACGCCCGAGCAGCGCGTGTCCATCCTGCAGGAAGACGACGTGCATGCCCGGCTGCAGCGCCTGCTGGAGTGGATCGACTGACCCCGGCCCTCCTGCGAGCACCCGCCTGCCAAGTCAGGGCGGGGCAGCCCCGTCCGCCGTGCAGACCCGCAGCACCGGCAGCCCGGACGCCGGATGCGGCGCGATGGCATGGTCGAGTCCGGCGGTGGCCCGCGTCACCGCATCCAGCGCCGTGCGGGCTTCGCGCAGCGGCCGCCACAGGCGCACCAGGTTGAAGGCGCGTTGCTGCTGCAGCACCTGGGCGCTGCCGATCCACAGCGGTACGTCGCCCGGCGACAGGCGCGTATCGGCCGGCCACAGGCGCAGCACGAACACTTCGCCGGCCTGGTCGCCCTTGCGCACCATCAGCAGGCTTTCGGCGCGCGTGTCGAGCGTGGCGGGGAGCACGGGCTGCTCATCGTCGGGCAGGTCGCTGTCGAGCAGGTTCAGGGCCTCTTCCCATCCGGCCTGCGGCTGCTCGCGCCATCCGTCGGCGGCCAGGCTCGCCTTCAATGGCGCCAGCGGACCGGCCACCTGCACATCCAGCGGCCAGCGCTGTTCGTCGTCGAACTCGTTGCGGCGCGCGGGCAGCGACTGCCAGCCCTGCGTCCACCAGTCCTGCAGGGCGACGCTGCGCTCGATGACCGGCGCCTGGAACTGCGCCAGCATGCGCTCCACGTTGCGTGGCGCGTGCCACAGTCCCGCCAGCACGAAGCTGCCGTAGAAGAGCCATGCGATCGGCTTGATCCAGAACGATCGCACCATGCGGCGGCGGTAGGCGATGCCCAGCACCAGCAGCCATACCAGGCCGAACAGCATGCCGCCGATGACGTCGCTGAGCCAGTGCGCACCCAGGTAGAGCCGCGCGAAGCCGATCAACGCCACGACGATGCCGGAGACCAGGTAGGGCCAGACCCGCGTGCGCCCCGGCAGCTCGCGTGCGATCAGCACGGCGAAGAAGCCGAAGATGATGGTGGACATGGTCACCGCGATCGACGGGAAGCCGAAGCCGCTGCTCACCGACGGCGGTTTGGGAATGTCCACCGACGCCCCCAGCCAGGCGGTCAGCGCCAGACCGAAGGCCAGCGCCGCCAGCCAGTGGCCGGCCGCCATCCAGCGCTTGCGCCAGCACAGGTAGGCCAGCACCAGCAGCGAGACCGGCGCCAGCACTTGTTCGTCGCCCAGCGAGGCCAGCGCCGCCAGGGGACGGTCGGCCAGCGGATTGCGCAGGGCCTGCATCAGCTCATGCACCCACAGGTCCATGGCCAGCGGCTCGCCATGGCCGATGACGATGATCAGGAAGGCGAACCACACCCATACGATGGCCAGCAGCAGGATCGCCAGCAGGGCCAGCGGCACCGATTCGCGCCGGGTGGGATCGAAGACCGCGGCGGTGTGGCGGCCCAGCACGGGATGCGCGTGCGACCAGGCCAACGCGCGCGCGAGCAGTGCATCGGCATGCGCGGCGAACCAGCGATAGGTGTACAGCACCAGCGCCCATGCCAGGGCCAGCACCACCACCAGCAGGCCCAGCACCAGGGCCAGGCGGCCGGCCACCGCGGCGACGGCGTCGTAGGCATGGCCCAGCACCCAGCCCGGCAGCAGGAACGACACCGCCCACGCCAGGCACGCCGCCGCGCTGGCGGTGCCGTACCGGCGCAGCGGCATCCGCGAGATGCCGGCCACGGCCGGCACGAACGGACGGATCGGGCCCACGAAGCGGGCCACGAAAATGCTCTTCCATGCGTTGCGGCGGAACAGCACCTCGCCCCGGTCCAGCAATTGCGGATAGCGGCGGAACGGCCATACCGCCCGCAGTTGCGGACCCCAGCGGTGGCCCACCCAATAGCTGCTCGCGTCGCCTATCAGCGCGCCCAGCATCGCGCACGCGACGGCATACGGCCCCGAGATCTCGCCCAGCCCGATCAGCACGCCCACGGCGAACAGCAGGGGCAGCGCAGGCACGATGGCGCCCAGGATGATCACCGCGTCGCAGAAGGCGATGGCGAAGATCACCAGCCCTGCGGCCACGGGATGCGCGCTGATCCAGGCCAGCAGGTTGTCCAACCAGGAAGATTCCATCGCGGGATTATAGGCGGCGCCCGCTGACCGGCGTCGCGTGCCTGCCGACGGTAGAATGACCGGGTGGACCTGCGCCCGCCTTCCGAAATCGCCGCCCTCAAGGCCGACAGCTTCGGCCGCATCTCGCTGATGCAGGGCGGGGAGGGCCCGTTCGTACGCCGCGATCTGGCGCATGTGCCGCTGTGGTTGAGGCTGCCGGCCTGGTGGCTGGCGCGGCGCGAGGCGCTGGCGTTGCGCAAGGTCGCCGGGATGGCCGACGTGCCGCAGTTGCTGGCCTGGAGCGGGCGCCGGCTGGACCGCAGCTACATGGAAGGCGCGGCCATGTACCAGCGGCCGCCGCGCGGTGACCTGGCCTACTTCCGGGCCGCGCACCGGTTGCTCAAGCAGCTGCATCGCCGCGGCATCGCCCACAACGATCTGGCCAAGGAAGCCAACTGGCTGGTGCTGGCGGACGGACGCCCGGCGATCATCGACTTCCAGCTGGCCACCCGCGGCCATCCGCGCTCGCGCTGGATGCGCCTGCTGGCGCGGCAGGACCTGCGCCACCTGCTCAAGCACAAGCGCACCTACTGCGCCGCATCCCTCACCCCCACCGAGAAGCGCGTGCTCAAGCGCACGTCCTGGCTGCGCGACCTCTGGTTCCGCACCGGCAAGCCGGTCTACCGCTTCGTCACCCGGCGCCTGCTGAAGTGGGAAGACAACGAAGGGCAGGGGCCGAAGCCGTGATGCCCGCGGTGTCCCTCTCCGCAGGAGCGCCCCCTGGGCGCGATGCTTTTCGTTCCGCACAGAGATGGAGCATCGCGCCCAGGGGGGCGCTCCTACCATGAACGTTGACCGCCACAAGGAAATGCCATGACGCTTGCCGGCAAGACCCTCTTCATCACCGGCGCCTCGCGCGGCATCGGCCTGGCCATCGCCCTGCGCGCGGCACGCGATGGTGCCAACGTGGCCATCGCCGCCAAGTCGTCGGTACCCAATCCCAGGCTGCCCGGCACCATCCACACCGCCGCGCAGGCGGTCAACGAGGCCGGCGGGCGCGGGCTGGCGCTGAAATGCGACATCCGCGAGGAGGACGACGTGAAGGCCGCGATGGCCGCCACCGCCGACACGTTCGGCGGCATCGACATCCTGGTCAACAACGCCAGCGCCATCTGGCTGGCCGGTGCGCTGGACACGCCGATGAAGCGCTTCGACCTGATGCAGCAGGTCAACGCGCGCGGCAGCTTCCTGTGCGCGCAGGCCTGCCTGCCGTACCTGAAGGACGCCGCCAATCCGCACATCCTGACGCTGGCGCCGCCGCCGTCGCTGGACCCGAAATGGTGGGCGCCGCACACCGGCTACACGCTGGCCAAGATGGGCATGAGCTTCGTGACGCTGGGCCTGGCCGGCGAGTTCGGGCCGCAGGGCATCGCGGTGAATGCGCTGTGGCCGCGCACCATCATCGCCACCGATGCGCTGAACATGATACCCGGCGTGGAAATCCCGCGCTGCCGCACGCCGCAGATCGTGGCCGATGCCGCGCACGCCGTGCTGGTGCGCCAGGCGCGCGGCTTCCACGGCCGCTTCCTCATCGACGAGGACGTGCTGCGCGAGGCCGGCGTCGCCGACTTCTCCGGCTACGCCGTGGATCCCTCGCAGTCGCCGCTGCCCGACCTGTTCCTGGACTGACCCCGAGCTCACCATGAAATACCTGCACGCGATGATCCGCGTCCACGATCTGGACGCCACGGGCCGCTTCCTCACCCACGGCCTGGGCCTGCGCGAAACCCGTCGCATGGACAGCCCGCAGGGCCGGTTCACGCTGGTGTATTTCGGCGCACCCATGAATCCCGAAGCGGAAATCGAGCTGACGTACAACTGGCCGCCGGAAGACGGCAGCCCGCCCGAGGACTACGGCAGCGCCCGCAACTTCGGTCATCTGGCCTTCGAAGTGGACGACATCTATGCGCTGTGCGCGCACCTGCAGTCGATGGGCGTCGCCATCAACCGCCCCCCGCGCGACGGTCGCATGGCCTTCGTGCGCACGCCGGACCTGATCTCCATCGAACTGCTGCAGAAGGGGGCCGCACTGCCGCCGCAGGAGCCTTGGCTTTCCATGCCGAATACGGGAAGCTGGTGACACGTCCCCACCAGGAATCGCGCAGATGAACCTCGCCCTGCTCGTGATCGATGTGCAACGCGGCCTGTTCGAGCCGCAACCGCCGCCGGCCGATGCCGACGCGGTGGTCCAGCGCATCAACGCGCTGTCGGCGAAGGCGCGCGAGGCCGGCATGCCGGTGGTGTTCGTGCAGCATGAGCGCGCGGGCGACCTGGAAGCCGAATCGCCCGGCTGGGCGTTACATCCGGGCCTGCAGGTGGCCGAAGGCGACTATCGCATCCGCAAGGCCACGCCGGACGCCTTCCTGCGTACCGGCCTGGACGAAGTGCTGTCGTTCTGCGGCGTGGAAGGCCTGGTGCTGTGCGGGTATGCCACCGAGTTCTGCGTGGACACCACCGCGCGCAGCGCGGCGGCGCACGGCTATCACGTGGTGCTGGCGGCGGACGCGCATACCACGCACGACAAGGCGCACGCCGATGCCGCGCAGATCCGCGCCCACCACAACGCCACGCTGCCGGCCATCCGCAGCTTCGGCGTCAGCATCCGCGCGCTGCCTGCCGGCGAGATCGCATTCGCCGCCTAGGCGGACGGGTCAGCCCATCGGGACGGGCAGGCGCGCGCCGCACCGGCGGCAATGCAGCGCGTCGGGGTCGTGGCCCTCCAGGCCGCACCCGGGGCAGCCGCGGCGGTCGAGGGGGCCGCGCTCGTGCGAGGCCTCGCGCAGGCTGCTGGCCAGTTCGGCCGTGTAGATGCCGGTAGGCACGGCGATGATGCTGTAACCGATCAGGATCAGCACCGAGGTGATCGCCCTGCCGGCCGTGGTCTGCGGCGCGATGTCGCCGAAGCCGACGGTCGCCATGGTCACGATGGCCCAGTACATGCTGGTGGGGATGCTGGTGAAGCCGTGTGCCGGCCCCTCCACGACGTACATCAGCGCGCCGAAGATCACCACCAGCGTCAGCACCGCGCTGAAGAACACCAGGATCTTGCGCCGGCTGCGCCACAGCGCGGTGGCCAGGATCCCGCTTTCCTCCACGTAGCGCGTCAGCTTGAGGATGCGGAACAGGCGCAGGATGCGCAGGATGCGCACCACCAGCAGGCTCTGGCTGCCGGGAACCAGCAGCGACAGGTAGGTCGGCAGGATCGACACCAGGTCGATCACTCCCCAGATGCTGAGCGCATAGCGCAGCGGATGCTTCACGGTGGACAGGCGCAGCGCGTACTCCAGCGTGAACAGCACGGTGAAGCACCACTCGATGACGTACAGCGTGCGCGCGTATCGCGCGTGGAAGCCGGCCACGCTGTCCAGCATGATCACGCCCACGCTGGCCAGGATCGCCACCACCAGCGCCAGGTCGAAATTGCGCGCCGGCGGCGTGTCGTGGCGATAGATGATGTCGAACCAGCGGTGGCGCCAGCCCTGTTCGGCGGCCGGCTCCAGTGGGGTCTGCGGCGGCGCGGGTGTCTTCATGCCCCGATGATGCCCCAGCTGGCCCGCGGACGGACCCATCGCCGGGGGATCGCCTGCGGCGGGCGCCCGCATGCGTCACAATGACGCCCTCTTCACGCCGACCCCTGCCATGAGCACCACCACCGCCGACCTGCTGGCCAACGGCCAGCGCTATTACCTGCCGGTGTACCGCCCGCGCGAAGTGATCCTGGAGCGCGGCCAGGGCGCGCGCGTCTGGGACAGCGAGGGCCGCGAGTACCTGGACCTGTCCGCCGGCATCGCCGTGTGCGGGCTGGGCCACAACGATCCGGACCTGGTGGCCGCGCTCACCGAGCAGGCCGGCAAGCTCTGGCATACCAGCAACGTGTTCTACAGCGAACCGCCGCTGCGGCTGGCCGAGGAGCTGGTCACGGCCTCGCGCTTCGCCGAGCGCGTGTTCCTGTGCAACTCCGGCACCGAGGCCAACGAGGCCGCCATCAAGCTGGTGCGAAAATGGGCGGCATCGCAGGGCCGCGCGCCGGACCAGCGCGTCATCGTGACCTTCCGCGGCAGCTTCCACGGCCGCACGCTGGCCGCGGTCACCGCCACCGCGCAGCCCAAGTACCAGGAAGGTTACGAGCCCTTGCCCGGCGGCTTCCGCTACGTCGACTTCAACGACGTGACCCAGCTCGAGATCGCCATGTCCTGCGGCGACGTGGCCGCGGTGATGCTGGAACCGGTGCAGGGCGAGGGCGGGGTGATGCCGGCCGCGTCGGGTTTCCTGCGCGCGGTGCGCGAGCTGTGCGACCACCACGGCGCGCTGCTGGTGCTGGACGAGATCCAGGCCGGCATGGGCCGCACCGGCACGCTGTTCGCGCACTGGCAGGATGGCGTGGTGCCCGACATCGTGACGCTGGCCAAGGCGCTGGGCGGCGGGTTCCCCATCGGCGCGATGCTGGCAGGCCCGAAGGTCGCGCAGGCGATGCAGTTCGGCGCCCATGGCACCACCTTCGGCGGCAACCCGCTGGCCGCGGCGGTGGCGCGGGTGGCGCTGCGCAAGCTGTCATCACCGCAGATCGCCAACAACGTGGCGCGCCAGTCGGCCGCGCTGCGCCAGGGGCTGGATGCGATGAATGCGGACCTGGGCCTGTTTTCGCAGGTGCGCGGCCGTGGCTTGATGCTGGGCGCCGTACTGGACGCCCGCTACGCCGGGCGTGCGGGCGAGGTGCTGGACCTGGCGGCCGCGCACGGCCTGCTGATGCTGCAGGCCGGGCCCGACGTGCTGCGCTTCGTGCCGTCGCTGAACATCACCGACGAGGAAGTCGGCGAGGGCCTTGGTCGTCTGCGCGCGGCGCTGGGGGCGTTCGCGCAGCCGGGTTGAGCCTCGCGCCCGGGCGGAGCGGGAGGTGGGCCACCGTGCCGTCCTCCCCGTGTTCGAAGCGCAGCTCGATGGCGTGCCGCTCGCACAGCCGGCGCACGATCGCCAGGCCCAGCCCGAAGCCCGCGCTGTCTTCGCCTTTCGCGAAGGGCGCGAAATCGTGCTCAGCGACGGCGGCGCCGGGGTTGGCGATGCGCAGCGCATCGCCGTCGCCGGTGATCGCGATGCGCCCCGCGCGGGTGTGCGCGAAGGCATTGCCCACCAGGTTGGCCAGCAGGACCTGCAGCACCGGCGCCGGCAGCGTGCTGGTGAGGTCGCCCGCGACGTCCACGCCCACCTCCACCGGCTTGCCTTCCAGCAAGGGCGACTGTTCGACCACCACGCGTTCCAGCACCGGCAGCACCGGCGTGTCCGGCGCCGCGGCCGGCGGTTCCTGTTCGCGCGCCAGCGCCAGCAGCAGAGCGATGGTCTGCTCGAGATGCGCGGCCGACTGGCCGATGTGGTCGACACTGGCGCGCGCATCCGCGCCCAGGCCGGGCGTGGCGGAAAGGCGTTCGCTGGCGGCGCGGATCACGGTCAGGGGCGTGCGCAGTTCGTGGCTGGCATCGCGGGTGAACTCGCGTTCGCGCTCCACGAAGGCACGGATGCGGGCGATCAGGTCGTCCAGGCGGCGGGCGAGCAGCCCGACTTCGTCATCCGGGAAGCCGGCCGCGAAGTGCGGCGGCAGTCGTTCCGGCGTCGCGTCGCCGACGGCCTCGGCCAGCCGCGAGAGCGGTGCGGTGGTCCGCCGTGCCAGCCAGCCGCCCACCAGCAGCGCCAGCGCCACGGCGATGGCGCCGGTCCAGGCCAGCAGCTGCAGCATCTCCGAGCGCATCGGCCGGACCGCCAGCAGACCGCTGACCTCCGCCACCAGCCAGGCGCGCGGCGCGGGTGCGGGAGGGTCCAGTGCGCGCAGGTGGTAATGGCGTCCCCGCGTGCCGGCGAACTCCCGGCGCGCAGGTTCCTCGCCCAGCACGTCGCCGATGCCGTCGGGCAGTGCGTCGGTCCGCTCCACCACGGCCATGAAGCCATTGTGTGGCGGCGACCAGCGCCCATGGGTGGCGTAGTGCGCCGCTTGCGCAGCGGCTTCGCGCTCGAGCAGGGTGTCGAACAGCCGATCTTCGACGGTATAGACGAAGAGCAGCGCGTAAAGGCCGAACAGCGCGGCCAGCAACAGCGTGAAGCCGGCGAACACCAGCATCAGCCGGTTGCGCAGCCGTCGACGCGGCAGGGTGGATGCGCTCATGCGTCCGCCTGCAGGCGGAAGCCCACGCCGTGCACGGTCTTCAGCATGGGCGTGGCGAAGGGCTTGTCCAGCGCCTGGCGCAGCAGGTAGAGGTGCGTGCGCAGCGGATCGGAGTCCGGCGGCGCATCGCCCCACAGGCGCTGGATCAGTTCGCTGCGCGTGAGCGTGCGCGGCCACGCTTCGGCCAGGGCGAGCAGGATCTGATAGGCGGTCTGGTGCAGCGCGAGCGGCAGGTCATGGCGCGCCGCCTGGCCCTGCCGGCGGTCGATGCGCAGGCTGCCGATCCGCAGCACGTGCGTCTGGCCGCTCCGGTGGCGCACGGTCAGCGCCTGGCAGCGCGCGAGCAGTTCCGCCGCGGCGAACGGCTTGACCAGGTAGTCGTCGGCGCCGGCGCGGAAGCCCTGCAGTTTGTCCTCCAGCGCATCGCGCGCGGTCAGCATCAGCACCGGGACATGGCGATCGGCCAGCGTGCGCAGGCGCTGGCACAGGCGCAGGCCATCAAGCCCGGGCAGGCCCACGTCGAGCACCAGCACGTCGGGCGGCGCGTCGAGCGCCATCTGCAATCCGGCCAGGCCGTCCGAGGCGAACTCGACCGCCATGCCGCCGTCGGCGAACAGCCGCTGCAGTTGCGCCCGCAGCAGCGCGTTGTCTTCGATCACCAGGATGCGGGCCGCCGGTGCCGCCATCGTTCAGCCGTCGATGCGTTGCAGGAGGGCCTTAGCTTCGGCCATGTCCGGCTTGCCCGCCAGCACCTGACGCAGCAGCGATCTGGCCTGCTCCCGTTCGCCCAGGCGCAGATGCGCCCGTGCGGCGCCGAGCTTCAATTCCGGTTGCGCCATGTACGGCATCGCCAGCTGCATCAGCCGCAGGGCGTGGCGCAGGTCCTGGTCATCGGCCGCGGTCTGTGCCTGGTAGTACCCGAGCATGCCCAGCAGGTCGACGTGGTAGCGCGCGCCATCGGTCGCCAGTGCGGCGGCGGCAGCCCCCGCATCGCCCGCGCGCGCCTGTGCCGCCAGACCCATCGTCAGTTCGTCGCGCCACGGCGTCCGCGCCACCGGCGTGCGCCCCATGGCGCGGAGGATGGCCTCGGCGACGCCGGGGGTGGAATACGGATTCTGTCCGGTGACCAGGCGGCCATCCACCACCACCTTCGCCATCATCAGCGGCGCTTCCTGCCAGTGCGCGCCGCGCGCGCGCAGGCGGTCCTCGAGCAGCCACGGGAACTCCTCCGCCCAGCGCTTGCCGAAGACCGCCTCTTCCTCGTTGCTGAATCCGGTCACCGCCTTGCCCTGCACCAGGGGCGTGCCATCGCCCAGGCGCACCTCGGCCAGGGCGGCCGGTCCGTGGCAGACCGCGCCGATCACCGCGCCGCGTCCGTAGGCATCGCCCAGCAGCGATGCGAGCGCCGCATCGCGCGGCAGGTCGAACATGGCGCCCTTGCCGCCCACGACGTAGATGGCCGCGTAGTCGGCCGCCTTCACCTCGCGCGTGGACCGCGTGGCCGCCAACATGCGCATGGCCTGCGTGTCGGCCAGCAAGGCGGCGTTGAAGGGTTCCTTCGGGTTGTACGGGTCCGCCTCCACCGCGCCACCCCTCGGGCTGGCCACGTCGATGGCGAAACCGTTGGCCTTGAAGATCAGCCAGGCCTGGGACAGTTCGTCGAACTCGTAGCCCGGACGGGCCTTGCCGTGGTCGCGGCCTTCGCCGCTGACGACGATCAGGATCCTGCCCGCATCGGCCGCGTGCAGCGGTGCGGCCAGAGCGGCCAGCAGGAGTGTGCAGGCCAGGTGGAACGTGCGTGGAATGAAGCGCATGGCGACGAGGCTCCGGTGGGTGGGCACCAGTGTCCTGTCGCCGGATCAATCAAGGTTCAAACCAGGCCGCTCACCAGCCGGTCTGCGGCCCGAAGGCGTAGCGCTTCAGCGCCTTCCCCAGCGTGCGTGCGTCGGTGACGGTCTCCGCGTGCAGGCCGGCCTCGCGCGCGCCCTGCACGTTGGCGAACCTGTCGTCGACGAACAGCGTGCTGGCGGCGTCCCAGCCCAGCCGTTCCAGCGCAAGCGTGAAGGTGGCCGGTTCCGGCTTGCGGCGCTGCAGGCCGCCGCTGGTCAGCACGCGGCCCTCGATCCGTACCGCCAGCGGCGCGACGATGCGCGGAATGGCCTGCGTCATCAGGGCCCCGTTGTTGGTCAGCACGCCCATCGCCACGTCCGGGTGCAGCGCGGCGACACGGGTCAGCACGTCCTCCATGGCCGTGCTGCCGGCCATCCGCGAGGCGATCCATGCGGCCTCGTCGACGGCGGCACCGATCCCTTCGCCGATCCGGCGCAGGTACGTCGCCGTGTCGACACCGCCGCTGTCGTACTCCACTTCCAGTCCCGACGAGAACAGCACCTCGCGCACGCGCTCGTGGCCGCAGCCGGCATGCGCGGCGAGGTGTGCGATGCGGACTTCGTGCCGGTAGTGCGCCAGCACGCCGTCGAAATCGAACAGTACCTGCCGGATCCGCGGCTTCATCCCGCGGCGACCACCTTGAAAGCGTCCCGCGCGGCGGCGATCGTCGCTTCGATGACCTCGGGCGTGTGCGCGCTGGACATGAAGCCGGCCTCGAACGCCGACGGCGCCAGGTACACGCCGCGCTCGAGCATGGCGTGGAAGAAACGGTTGAACGCCGCGGTGTCGCAGGCCACGGCCTGGGCGTAGGTATCGACCTGCTGGTCGGTGAAGAACAGGCCGAACATCGCGCCCACGCGGGTGGCGGTCAGCGGCACGCCGGCCTCGCGCGCGGCGGTTTCCAGGCCTTCGCATAGCGCGGCCGTCGCCGCGGCCAGCCCGTCGTGGAAACCCGGTGCCTGGATCAGCTCCAGCATCGCCAGGCCCGCGGCCATCGCCACCGGATTGCCGCTCAGCGTGCCGGCCTGGTAGATCGGGCCGGCCGGCGCGATCTGCTGCATCAGCTCGCGACGGCCACCGTAGGCGCCCACCGGCATGCCGCCGCCGATGATCTTGCCGAAGGTGGTCAGGTCCGGCGTGATGCCGTAATGCGCCTGCGCACCGCCCAGGGCCACGCGGAAGCCGGTCATCACTTCGTCGAAGATCAGCAGCGCGCCGTGCTGCGTGCACAGCGCGCGCAGGTGCTGCAGGTAGCCCTCGCGCGGCGGCAGGCAGTTGGCGTTGCCGACCACCGGCTCGATGATCAGGCAGGCGATCTCGCTGCCGTACTGCTGGAACAGCGCCGTGGCACCCTCGAAATCGTTGTAGCTCAGCGTCAGCGTCAGTTCGCTCAGGCCCGCCGGCACGCCAGGCGACGTCGGCACGCCCAGCGTCAGCATGCCGCTGCCGGCCTTCACCAGGAACGAATCGCCATGGCCGTGGTAACAGCCTTCGAACTTGACGATGCGGTTGCGGCCGGTCGCGCCGCGCGCCAGGCGGATCGCCGACAGCGTGGCCTCGGTGCCCGAGTTGACCATGCGCACCATTTCGCACGACGGCACCAGCCGGGTGATGGTTTCCGCCATCGTCACTTCGGCCGGGCAGGGCGCGCCGTACGACAGGCCGTTCTGGATGGCCGCCTGCACCGCCTCGCGCACGGCCGGGTGGTTGTGGCCCACGATCATCGGACCCCACGAGCCCACGTAGTCGATGTAGCGGTTGCCATCCACGTCATGCAGGTAGGCGCCGTCGGCACGCTGCACGAAGAACGGCTCGCCCCCCACCGACTTGAACGCGCGCACCGGTGAATTGACGCCCCCGGGCAGCAGCTGCTGGGCGCGGGCGAAGAGGGCGTGGGACTGGTCGTGGTTCATGGGAGGGTCCAGAAGAAGGGAAATCACGGTGTGGGAGCGAGGCAAGTCGCGATGGACCACCATCGGCGCATCACCGCGACTGGCTTGGCTCCCATAAAGCTTCAGCCAGCGAAGGCTTGACGGTATGCCCGCGCTGCGGCCACCGGATCGGCCGCCTCGAACACGCCGCCGATCACGGCCACCAGGTCGGCGCCGGCCACCACCAGCGGGCCCATATTGTCCGGCGTTATGCCGCCTATCGCCACCCGCGGCACGCCCAGCGCGGCGGCCTCGGCCAGCAGGGCCGGCGCGGCGCGTCGTGTCGTGTTCTTGCTGGTGGTCGGGAAGAAGGCCCCGAACGCGACGTAGCTGGCGCCTGCGGCCACCGCGCGCTCGGCCCGCGCGGCATCGTCGTAGCACGAGGCACCGACGATGGCGTGCACGCCCAGGCGGCTGCGTGCGGCGGCGATGTCGCCATCGTCTTCGCCCAGGTGCACGCCGGCGGCACCGATGGCCTCTGCCAGGGACAGGTCGTCGTTCACGATCAGCGGCACGCCCGCCTGCGCACAGAGCGCCTGCAGGGCGGCGGCCTGCGCGTGGCGCCGAGCGGCGTCTGCGCCCTTCTGCCGGTACTGCAGCCAGGTGGCCTGCGGCAGCACCGCGGCCACGCGCGCCAGCAGGCGGGCGGTGTCCGGCTCCTCCGGGGTGATCAGGTACAGCCCGCGGGCGGTGCGGGCCGATGGCGGCAGGGGTGTCATCGGCGAACTTCCGGTGCGTGGGCGGCGATGGGACAATGGCCGCTCCTCCTAGCCGGCATTATCCCGTGACCGACGCCACCGCCACCATCTACCGCAGCTGGATGTGCGTGGTCTGCGGCTTCATCTACCACGAAGCCGACGGCCTGCCGGAAGAGGGCATCGCCCCGGGCACGCGCTGGGACGACATCCCGGACGACTGGACCTGCCCCGACTGCGGCGTGGGCAAGGACGATTTCGAGATGGTGGAGCTGGAGTGAGCCGCGCTCCGTAGGAGCGCCCTTGGGCGCGATGCTCCTGCTCCTGGCGTGATCGAGCCAAATGCATCGCGCCCCAGGGCGCTCCTACAACGGCGTCGGCAAGCGCTTCGCGGTCAATGCATCCGCGAAGTGCGCACGGCGCTGAGTTCCACCAGTTGTTCGCGCAGTTCCGCTGCGTCCTTCGCCTCCGGTGAGAGGTGCAGGTAGCGCGCCAGGTCGCGCTGCGCACCGGCTTTGTAATCCATCTTCAGGTAGGCCTGGCCGCGGTCGCGCAGGGCATCGGGCTGATCGGGCGTGAGCTTGAGCACGCGGTCGGCGCAGCGGGCGGCGCGGTCCCATTCCTCGCGTTCGGCATAGACGCCGTGCAGGTTGCGCAGCGTGCGCACGAGGATCGCGCGGTGCGATGCCGGGTTGAGAATGTGCAGCAGCGCGGCATCGTCGGGGATGTCGCCGCCCAGGTGCGGCTTGGCGCGTTCACGCAGTTCGTCCACGCCGAGCGGACGGCCGCCGTTGAAGGGGTCCATCACCAGCAGGCCGTCGTCCACCGGCAGGCGCACCAGGAAGTGGCCGGGGAAGGACACGCCGTCCAGCGGCACGCCCAGCCGCCGCGCGACCTCCATCTGCACCATCGCCAGCGACACCGGATTGCCGAGCCGGCGCTCGAACACCTGGTTGAGGTAGCTGTTGCGCGGGTCGTAGTACTCGTCGTGGTTGCCGGTGTAGCCCAGCTCGTCGAACAGATGGCGATTGATGGCGGCCATCTTCAGCGGCCACGGTTCGATCGTGGCGATCTCGTGGCGCAGGTGTTCGGCGTGGCTCTGGGCCAGCGTGTCGTAGAGGTCGGGATCCAGGTCGGGGTACTCGTCGCGCGCGATCAGCAGCGCGGTTTCCAGCAGCGGCACCGTGTCATCGGCCTGGCTGGCCAACGCATTCCATTCCGGCAATGTCAGTCGATCCCCCATGCCGACAGACTGGGGCCAATCCCACCGCGAATCAAGCCTCAGCGGACGGGCGGAATGCCTTTGCCGAGGGTGAGCTCCGCTCCCTCCTGGAGCTTCAGGCGGTCGGCTTCGCCGGCATTCAGTTCCAGCACGTAACGGGCCGGTTTGTCGCTGGGATAGGAGGGGCAGCGGTTGCCGCCCGAGCACGGCGGGACGTTGCGCTGCTGGGTCACCAGCTTGCGGGCGTCGTCGAAGTACAGGATGTCCAGCGGAATGCGGGTGTTCTTCATCCAGTAGGCCTGCGGCGCCTCGGCCTCGTGGATGAAGAGCATGCCGGTGCCATCTTCCAGGCGGTCCCGGAACATCAGTCCGCGGGCGCGCTCGGCGTCGTCATCGGCGATTTCGACCCGGAAACGCTCGCCACCGACCTCCACCCAGGGACTCCCGCTGGCACAGGCGCTGAGCAGCAGGGAGAGTGCGAGCAGGGGCCACGGTCGGGGGTGCATGTCGGAGTCCGGCATCCAGGGAGGCGCGTAGTTTAGCGCCGTGCGCGGCGTGCGCTCCTGCCTACGCCTGCAGCAGGCGCGCGGCGATGCGTTCGGCCACGTGGCGGTTGTCCCGGTAGTAGGACGCGTTGTCGGCCAGCGCCTGCCAGCGTTGCTGGTCCTGGAGGTGATGGCGCACCTGGCGCAGCACGCCATCCGTCAGCCGCGCAGCCGCGGCCGCGTCGGTGCGCTGCGCAAGCTGCAGCAGGTCCAGCAGCAACAGGATGCCCTGGTGGCTGCGGTCGGCCTGCTGCCGCGCGGCCACGAACAGGCGGTCCAGGCTGGCGGGTGTCAGCCGGGCAAGGCCCGGGTCGGCCAGGCTGTGGCCGGGGTCGGCCTGCAGCAGGTGCAGGGCGTCGTCGAGGGGAGCGAGGGGTGGCGTCGGGGGCGTCCCTTCATGCATGCCAGCCGAGGCTGATGCAGTGGACTCGTCGGTCTCGGTGAGCATCAATCGACAGTTCCTTGTGTCGGTGGGAAAGCCGTGGTCGCCGGCGCCCGGGTGGGCCGTGGCGCCGATCCGCAGCACGCCCCACTTTATTAACCCAATAAGTGTACGTCAATTAAATTAAGTGGTGAATATGTGTGACATGTCGCCGCTAACGTTTCCTGCATGGGCAACGAGCGCGAAAAATTCTCACAGCGACTGGCGCACGCCATGCAGCAGGCGGGATACGAGCCGCGGCCCACCGTCCTGTTCCACCTGTTCAACACGCACTACCGCGGACGCTCCGTCAGCGTGCAGACCACCTCGCGCTGGCTGGGGGCCCAGGCCATTCCCGCGCAGGACAAGCTGCAGGTGCTGGCGGACCTGCTGGGCGTGGAACCGCATGCGCTGCGCTTCGGCAGCACCCCGCGATCGCGCGTGGCGGAACCGCGGATCGCCTGGCCGGCGGGTGTCGGCGGCCGTGAGCGGCAGACGATCGACGCCTATCTGCAACTGCCGCCCAAGAAGCGCGAACTGGTCGGCGAGCTGGTCAAGGCGCTGTCCGACGGCGCCTGAGCCCACCCCGGTTCCGCACCCGCTCAGCGCAGGACGACCGGCGGCTCCCCGCCGACGATGACGATGTCGGCCGGCCGGCGGGCGAACAGGCCCACGCTGACCACGCCGGGGATCTGGTTGATCTCGCGCTCCATCGCCACCGGGTCGGTGATCGACAGGTTGTGGATGTCCAGGATCACGTTGCCGTTGTCGGTCACGGTGCCGTCGCGCCAGACCGGCTGGCCGCCGGTGAGCGCCAGGATCTCGCGTGCGACCAGGCTGCGGGCCATCGGGATGACTTCCACCGGCAGCGGGAATCTGCCCAGCACCGGCACCTGCTTGCTGGGGTCGACGATGCAGACGAACTGCTTGCTGGCTTCGGCGATGATCTTCTCGCGCGTCAATGCCGCGCCGCCGCCCTTGATCAGGCGCTTGTGAGGGTCGCATTCGTCGGCGCCGTCCACGTACAGCGACAGTGTGCCGGTATGGTTGAGGTCCAGCACCTCGATGCCGTGCTGCCGCAACCGCGCGGTGCTCTGTTCGGAGCTGGACACCGCGCCCTTGATGCGGTCCTTGACCCGTCCCAGCGCGTCGATGAAGAAGGCGACTGTGGAGCCGGTGCCCACGCCGACGATCATGCCGTCCTCGACGAACTCGATGGCCTTTTCGCCGGCCAGGCGCTTTGCTTCGCTCATGATGTCATCTCAACAGGGGAAAGGGTGTAGGAGCGCCCCATGGGCGCGATGCTCTTGATGGGTCATGCCGGAAAGCATCGCGCCCATGGGGCGCTCCCACGGCCAGGCGGAAAGCTCATTCCAGCGCCAGCAGGAACTTCCACTGCGCGGCGGTGACCGGCAACACCGACAGGCGGTTGCCGCGCTGGGTCAGCGCGAAGCCGTCGCCGAGGGCATCGGCATGCTGCTTGATTTCGTCCAGCGCGATGGTGCGCGCCAGCTTGCGCTCGAACTTCACGTCCACCAGCGACCAGCGCGGGTCTTCGCGCGTGCTCTTCGGGTCGTAGTAGTCGGACCTGGGGTCGAACTGGGTGTCGTCCGGATACGCCACGGTCGCCACGGTGGCCGTGCCGACGATGCCCGGCTCCTTGCAGTTGGAGTGGTAGAACAGCACGCCGTCGCCGACCTGCATGCTGCGCATGAAGTTGCGCGCCTGGTAGTTGCGCACGCCGTTCCACGGCTCGGTGCCGACCTTTTCCAGGTCGTCGATGGAGAAGGCGTCCGGCTCCGACTTCATCAGCCAGTAGCGCTTGCGGGCGGTCATGCTGGGGCGTCCGGCAAAGGGGAGGAAGGAAGTAGCGTATCGCGCTCGGAGCAGATGGCATCCAGCGGCACGTCCCAAGCCTGCGCGCCGACCGCGTCGATGCGCTGCGCCTCGAAGCCGACACCGACCAGCCAGGGCGGCGCGGGACGTTGCAGGCGGGGCGCCAGCGTGCGGTCGTACCATCCGCCGCCCATGCCCAGCCGGTGGCCGGCGCCGTCGAAGCCGACCAGCGGCACGGCGATCAATGCCATGTCCGTGGCGAGCAGGCCCGAGCGCGGATCGACATCCGGTTCGGGAATGCCGTAGCGGTTGGTCACCAGCTCATCGCCCGGTCGCCAGGGGGCGAAGCGGAGCGTCTCGTCGTCGGCCAGGACGGGCAGGCAGTAGACCAGGCCGGGGGGCAGGCGCAGCTGCCAGCTGTGCAGGCCGATTTCGCCATCCATCGCCCAATAGCCGGCGACGTAACCCTGGGCCGGAAAGAACGGGAGTGCGAACAGGCGCGTGGCCAGCGCATCGGCGCCGGCGATGCGCTCGGCGGCGGGCAGGGCGCGGCGGCGCGCACGCAGTTCACGGCGCAGCGTGTCGCGCTCGGCGGCCAGGGCGAAGGAGGGGGAGTCGGGCATGCGCGAATTTTACGGCATGCGTACCGGCGTTGCCGGTGGGACCGCGGGAGCGGCGTCAGTCACGGCCCTGCGCGTCGGATCCCTGGTGCAATCGGCTTCATTTCGAAGTCATCCCGCTCATGGGCGGGTGCAACTGGACCGGCCGGGTCGCGGCTGATGCCGCTGCCGCGGGAAAAATACGTCCTCCGCCATGCACGATGTTCGCGAAACGACCTTGAACCCGGGGTTCAAGTGGGAAGGTTGGGTGACCATCGGGCTTTCCGCTGCGAGGCAGACTTGCACTCCCGGTAACCGTCACCTTCCCGTGGTCGTCATTAAGGGACAAGGCGAATGTTTGCGCGCACTGTCGAGTACAGCAGAGGACGCGTGGGCAGTATAGCCAATGCCGCGTTTTTGCCTAGCCCGTTCGTCGGCCGATTCAGTGGGCAGTCGGTGTGGTGCGCACTGCGTTATGGCGTGCCCAGCGCGCTGTCCAGCTTGCGGTGCAGATCCTGCAGCGTGCGTTCGACTTCGCGGTTGCGTGCCTGCTGCTCGTCGCGCAGCTGCTGCAATTCGTGTGCCAGATTGAGGGCGGCCAGCACGGCCACACGGTCCACCGCCGCCATGCGGTTGCTGCCGCGCACCTCGCGCATGCGGCTGTCCAGCAGCTTGGCCGCCGCCATCAGGCTGGAACGTTCATCGGGCGCGACGCCGACGGTGTACTCGCGGTCCAGGATATGGACGCTGACCGGTTCGGTGGCGCTCATGTGTGCTGCTCCAGCGACTTCAGGCGGCTGATCATGGCTTCCACGCGCGAGCGCGCCTGTTCGTTCTTGGCCAGCAGCTGCGACCGCTCGCCGACCAGGTGCTCCTGCTGCTGGCGCAGGCTGCGGTTCTCATCCGCCAGGCGCTGGCAGCGGTCGGCCAGGTCCTGGATGCGCGTACCGAGCGCGCGGAGCTGGTCGAGAAGGTCGGCGTTGTCCATGGCGGGCACATTAGGCATGCGGTCGGTGGCCGGTCAAGCGGCCGGGGCAGCCACCACCCTGTAGGAGCGGGCCATGCCCGCGATGCTTTTCGGTCGGACCACGCAAGAGCATCGCGGGCATGGCCCGCTCCTACGGGGGTCAGGAGGCCACGCGCATGCCCGAGCCGGGGTAGTACTCGCGGATGAAGCGCAGGCACTGGTCCGCGCCCAGCGCCTGCGAGACCCAGTGCCCCTGTACTTCGTCGCAGCCGTGGTTGCGCAGGAACTCGTACTGGTCCCAGGTCTCCACGCCCTCGGCGACCACCTTCAGGGCCAGCGACTGTCCCATCGTGATGATGGTGCTGGTGATCGCCTCGTCGTCGGTGTCGTGGGTGAGGTCGCCGATGAACTCGCGGTCGATCTTCAGGGTGGTCAGGGGCAGGCGCTTCAGGTAGGCCAGCGACGAATAACCGGTGCCGAAGTCGTCGATGGCCAGCGAGATGCCCAGCCGGCGGCACGCGCGCAGGGTGTCGGCGTTCTGCTCGGGGTGGGTCATGATGACGCTCTCGGTGAGCTCCAGCTCCAGCCGGTTGGCGGGAATGCCGGTCTCCTGCAGCGTACGCGCCACTACCGCCTGCAGGTCGCCGCGCTGCAGCTGGGTGGACGAGACGTTGACCGCCATCGACAGCTCCTCCAGGCCCTGCTCGTGCCAGTCCCGCAGCGTCAGGCAGGCCTCGCGCAGCGCCCAGGCGCCCAGTTCGAGGATCATCCCCGATTCCTCCGCCAGCGGGATGAACTGCGCCGGCGAGACCATGCCGAACTCCTTGCTGTCCCAGCGCAGCAGGGCCTCCACGCCGGTGACGCGCTGGCGCGAGATCGACAGCCGCGGCTGGAACACCAGCGAAAGTTCGTTGCGGTCGATCGCCCGCCGCAACGCGCTGGCCAGGATGGCGCGGTGACGGTTCTTCTCGTCCATCGACTCGGAATACACCTGGTAGGTGTGCCGGCCCATCGCCTTGGCCTGGTACATCGCCGTGTCGGCGTGCTTGAGCAGTTCGGTGGGTACCTGCGCATGCTCGGGGTACAGGCTGATGCCGATCGAGGGCGATACCGCCAGCTCCAGCCGTTCGCCGAAGTTCAGCGGCGCGTGGAAGGCGTGGATGATCCGCTGCGCCACGTCTTCGGCGTCGGGCATGCCGTTGATGTCCTCCAGCACCACGGTGAACTCGTCGCCGCTCAGCCGCGCCACGGTGTGCTGGGTGCCCACGGTCTGCTGCACGCGCGCGGCGGCCGCGCGCAGGATGCGGTCGCCGGTGGCGTGGCCCAGCGAGTCGTTGATGTCCTTGAACCGGTCCAGGTCGATGAACAGCACGGCCACGTGTCCGTGTTCGCGGCGGGCCCGCACGATGGCGCGCGACAGGCGCTCGGACAGCAGCGAGCGGTTGGGCAGGCTGGTCAGCGTGTCGTAGTTGGCCAGGTAGCGCAGTTCCTGCTCGGCGCGCTTCTGCTCGGTGATGTCGGTGAGCACCTGCACGTAGATGGGGCGTTCGCCGCTGGCGTCGGGCACCACGTTGGTCTCGATCCGGCAGAGGATCTCCTCGCCGTCCTTGCGCACCTTCCACACCTCGCCGGACCAGCGGCCGGTCAGGCGCAGTTCGCGGTTCATCCGCTCGAAGAAGGCGTCCTCGTGCTGGTCGCTGTCCAGCATCGTCATCGGCTGGCCGATGATCTCCTCTTCGGCGTAGCCGGTGATGCGGGTGAAGGCCGGGTTGATGGTGATGAACTGGTGCGCCCAGTCCAGCACCGCCACCGCCTCGTTCATGCTGCGCATCACCTCGCCGGCGATGCGGTGCTCGTACTCCGCGTTGCGGCTGGCGGTGATGTCGCGCGCGGTGCCGGCGATGCGCACCGGCTGGCCGTCGGCGTCGCGCTCCACCACCCGGCCGCGGGCGCGCACCCACACCCAGGTGCCGTTGCCCTGCATGTCCATGCGGTGCTCGGAGGTGAAGATGGGCGCCTTGCCCTGCAGGTGCAGGCGCAGGCGCTCCATCACCAGGGGCAGGTCTTCCTCGTGGATGGCGGGCACCTCGCCGTGGCGGGTGAGCACGGTGATGTCCGAGGTCTGCACCGCGGTTTCGTCCGCCCGCATGCGGTACAGCCTGCGCTGCACCAGGTCGTAGTCCCAGAACTGTTCGCCCGAGGCCCACAGGGCAAGCTTCAGGCGTTCGTCGCGGTTGCGCAGCGCGTCGCTGCGCAGCGGCTCCGGCGGCGCCTGGCGGGCCGCCAGCCAGTCCTGCCACCAGCGCCGCGTGCCGATCGCCACCACGCCCAGCAGCACCGCGCCGGCGAGCAGCATGACCGGCGCTCGGGACGACAGCGGGGACGCCGTTGCGAGGACTGCAGCGACAGGAAGGGCGAGCATGGAGGTGGACGGGCTGTCCGGGCCGAGGCGATACCGGAGTGTAGGCATGCGTACGCATGCACAACAAGCCGGGATGCGGCTTTTCGTTGGTACACTTGCGCGGGTGTCCGAAACCCGTGGCGGATTGCGTTCTTCTATGCCCGACCTTCCCGATATCGCCGCCGTCGACGCGGCTTCCCGCCAGTTGGGACTGGCCATGGACGCCTCCGAGCTGCACGGCGTGCTGTGCGGCTGGCTGGCCGGCGGTGGCGCCACCGACGGCACCTGGCTGGCGCGCGCGCTGGCCGACGATGCCCTGCCCGCGCCCGCGCCCGGCAGCGTGCTGGACCAGCTGCGCGAAGCGGCCATCGTCCAGCTCGAGGACCGCGGCTTCTCGTTCGACCTGCTGCTGCCTGCCGCCGATCATTCGCTGGACGAGCGCGCCGAAGCCCTGTTTTCCTGGTGTCGGGGGTTCCTGGGCGCGTTCGGGCTGGCGGCCGGCGCCGCGCCGCCGCTGTCGGAGGAGGGCGGGGAAGCGCTGCAGGATCTGGCGCGCCTGGCCAAGGCCTCGGCCGAAAGCAGCGAAGACGAGGAAGACGAGGACGCGCTGGCCGAGCTGGAAGAGTTCGTGCGCGTGGCGGCCCTGTTGCTGCATGGCGATTGCGTGCTGGGGCCCCGGCACCGCCGGAGCCTGAACTGATGAAGGCGCTGACCGGCATCGCCGCGGCGGAGTTCGCCCGCCGGCGCCGGCAGTTGATGCGGATGGCGGGCGCGGATGCCATCCTGGTGCTGCCGGCCGCGCCGGAACGGGTGCGCAGCCACGACACCCACTACCCGTACCGCCAGGATTCGGATTTCTGGTACCTGAGCGGCTTTCCCGAGCCGGACGCGGTGCTGGTGCTGGTGCCGGGCCGCAAGCATGGCGAGGCCATCCTGTTCTGCCGCGAGCGCGACCCCGAGCGGGAAGGCTGGGACGGTCCGCGCGCCGGCCAGGACGGCGCGGTGAACGACTACGGGATGGACGATGCCTATCCCATCGACGACCTGGACGAGATCCTGCCGGGGCTGCTGGAAGGGCGCTCGCGCGTCTACTACCACTTCGGCCGCGATGCCGACTTCGACCTCAAGCTGATCGGCTGGGTGCGCCACGTGCGCGCGCACGTGAAGCAGGGCGCGCAGCCGCCGCACGAATTCCTGGAACTGGGCCACCTGCTGCACGAGTTGCGCCTGTTCAAGTCGAAGGACGAGGTCAAGCTGATGCGGCGCGCCGCCGACATCAGCGTGCATGCGCACCGGGCCGCGATGCGCGTCGCGCGCCCGGGCATCCGCGAATACGAACTGCAGGCCGACCTGGAACGCGTGTTCCGCGCCCACGACGCCTGGCCCGCCTACAACAGCATCGTCGGCGCGGGCCGCAATGCCTGCGTGCTGCATTACCGCGCCAACACGGCGCAGGCGCGCGACGGCGAGCTGGTGCTGATCGATGCCGGTGCCGAATACCGCGGCTACGCCGCCGACATCACCCGCACGTTCCCGGTCAACGGACGCTTCACGCCCGCGCAGCGCGCGCTGCACGACCTGGTCGGCGCCGCACAGCGCGCCGCATTGGGCTGCGCGCGCGTCGGTGTGCCCTACGAGGCCGGCCACGTGGCCGCGGTCGAGACGCTGACCGAGGGGCTGCTCAGGCTGGGCCTGCTGAAGGGGAAGCTGGAAAAGAACCTGGCCGAGGGCTCGTACCGCCGCTTCTACCGCCACAAGACCGGCCACTGGCTGGGGCTGGACGTGCACGACGTGGGCGATTACCGCATCGACGGCGAATCGCGCCTGCTGGAACCGGGCATGGTGTTCACCATCGAGCCGGGCCTGTACGTGTCCCACGACGACACCACGGTGGATGCGAAGTGGCGCGGCATCGGCATCCGCACCGAGGACGACGTGCTGGTCACCGCCGAGGGGCCGGTCGTGCTGACCGATGCGCTGGCCCGCAGCGCCGACGAGATCGAAGCGGAGATGGCGGCCTGACCGCGGTGCCGTGCCGGTAGCTTCCGGCGGATCAGTCGTTGGCCCACCGCACATCCGCGATCCACAGCTGCCGCCAGCGCGCTGTCTTCTCCTCCGGCGCCAATGTCTGCGGCGACGCCGGCACGACAGGCGCGAACGCATCGCGCGCCTGCAGGCAACGCGCATTGACGGCGGCGTAGGTACGGGCGCCGTCCTCGAACACCACGGCCACCAGCACGCCGCAGTCGCCGCACAGCAGGAACTGCGCGGCCAGCGATCCCTGGCGGTAACGGCGGATGCGCCCCGGGCGAGGTGCATGCAGGACCAGCTGCGCCGCCGCATCCGAGACCCACGCCGCGCCATGTGCGCGGCAGAAGCTGCAGTCGCAGGCGCGCGGCGCCGTGTCCGCCGGCACCTGCGGGGTTGAGAAGGCCAGGGTGATGGCGCCGCAGTGGCAGCCGCCCGCGAGCATGGAGGGGGTCTCGGTGATCGGCGCCATCAGCCGTCGTTCGCGCGCCAGGCCGACGGCGTTTCGTTCGTCACCTCGTCCGCCCGCGCGCGTGCGGCCTCCAGCGGCCGGATCTCCAGTTCCAGCCCGAAGGCCAGGCACGGATTCTGCGCGGCGATCCGCGCGGCGTCGTCCAGCGAGTCGGCCACGATGAACCAGTAGCCGCCCACCAGTTCCTTCGCTTCGGCGAACGGCCCGTCGGTGATGCCGTCGCGGGTGACGCGCCTGCCGCGCCTCTCCAGCCGGCTGCCGGGCTTCAACACGCCGTCGGCCAGGCCGCGTTCGTACCACGCGTAGAAGCGGTCGATGGCGTCCTGCACCTCCTGCGGCGATGCGGTTTCGTCCCACTGGCCGCGGGAGATCAACAGGTAGTCGGACTGGGTCATTGCCGTTCGCCTTGGGGTGAGAGAAGAAATTCCAATCGATGAGGGGCCCAGGATGGCCTTCAGGTCACCGCGCCATCCGGAACGCCCAGAACACCAGCGCGATCGCCGCGCCCCAGAACGCCAGGCCGGCCAAGGTGGCAGCGGTTTCGCCGGGTTCGTGCTTCGGGCGCAGCAGCCGCAGGATCATCGCGCCCGTACCACGCAGGATCACTTCGAACACGATCTCGAATACGAGCCGTGCGATGAAGCGGAACACGCCGCCCAGCGCTTCGCCCGCGATGTCATCCAGTGGCATGCGCGCTCCTACTGTCCCGCAGGCGGTTCCCACAACTCGACCTTGTTGCCTTCCGGGTCCAGCACCCAGCCGAACTTGCCCTGTCCGGAGACCTGCGGATCGCCGACCACGTTGCAGCCTTCCTCGCGCAGGGCCGCCAGCAGGGCATCCAGGTCGTCCACGCGGAAATTGACCATGAAGCTTGCGGTGCTGGGCGCCATGTACGCGGTGTCCTGCTTGAACGGGCTCCAGAGCGTCATGCCGGCGGGGCTGCCTTCGCCGCCCCACGGGAACATCGCGCCGCCCCAGTCGGCCGTGTCCAGCCCCAGATGGTCGCGGTACCACGCGCTGAGCGCCTGGGGGTCCGCCGACTTGAAGAAGATGCCGCCGATGCCGGTGACGCGTTTCATGCTGGACCTCCGGGTGTCGTGACGAGGCGTCGCGTTGCGTTACGCTGCAGGCGCCGAGTGTGTCAGCCCGTTGGCGGCGCCGCCAGTGACGCCGCGCCCAGCGCGGCGAAGACACCCAGCAGTATCACCAGGCCGTAGCGCAGGCGGAAGGGAATGTCGGGGCGCCCGTACAGGCGCTCGGCTTCGCGTGCATCGAGCCGCCAGCCGTGGTGGCACACGGGGCACGCGAGCTGATAGCGCCGGCCGTAAACGAAGCCGAACAGCAGGTCGAAGCGGCCGTACTTGTTCGCGAACTGCGGCTCGAAATCGCGCATCCGGTCGCAGCGCGGGCAGTGCTGCGGCTCTGGCGCGCCGACCGGTACGACCTGCTCCCCCTGGCCGATCATGAACATCATGCGTGCAGCCCGTCGTGCGCGGACTCAGGGCGCTTCGGCGAACGCCGGCCGGGTCAGGTTGTCGGCCTCGCCGTCGGTGCACCGCACTTCGTCCTCGATGCGGATGCCGCCGTAGGGGCGGAACGCGTCCACGCGCGCCCAGTCGACGCTGCCGGCGTGGCCGTTCTTCTTCACCTCGTCCAGCAGCAGGTCGATGAAGTACAGGCCGGGTTCGATGGTGACGACCATGCCCGGTTCCAGCACGCGCGTCATGCGCAGGTAGGGATGGCCGGCCGGGCGCTCGATGCGGCCGCCGCGGTCGCTGGCGGCGAAACCGGCCACGTCGTGGACCTGCAGGCCGATGGGATGGCCCAGGCCGTGCGGGAAGAACGCCGCGCTGACGCCGGTGGCGACCGCGGCCTCGGGCGAGACGGTGAGCACGCCGAAGTCCTTCAGGATGCCCATCAGGGTGAGGTGCGCGTCCACGTGCAGTTGCCTGTAGTCCACGCCGCTGCGCACGCCGGCGCACATGGCCTGCTGCGCGGCATCCACGGCATCGATCATCGCCTGGAACTCGCTGCCGGTGTCGTAGGCGTAGGTGCGGGTGATGTCGCTGGCGTAGCCGTGGAAGCTGGCCCCGGCGTCGATCAGGAAGCTGCGCAGCGGATCGGGCGCGACGCGCTGCAGCTCCATGTAGTGCAGCACCGCAGCGTGCTCGTTGAGGCCGATGATGTTGCCGTAGGGCAGATCGTTGGCGTCCTGGCCCACCGCCGTGCAGTAGGCCATGTGGATGCCGAACTCGCTCTGGCCTGCGCGGAACGCCGCTTCGGCGGCGCGATGGCCGCGCACGGCCAGGCGCTGCGCCTGCCGCATCAGCGCGATCTCGTACGGCGTCTTGTACGAACGCTGGTACTCCAGGTACTGGATCACGGGCTCGGGATTGTTCGGCGCATGGTCGCCGAGCGCGCTCTGCGGCTCGCCGAGAATGGCGCTGCGCGCGGCGGGCGGCAGCAGGGCGGCGGCTTCGTCGGGCTTGCGGATGATGTGGATGTCGCAATGGTCCACCCACCAGCCGCTGGGCGCATCCGGCACCACGTGCCAGTAGTCGAACGGCTGGTAGAAGATCACCTTCGGCCGTTCGCCCGGCGTGTACACCAGCCAGCTGTAGGGCAGGCGCGTCAGCGGCAGCCAGGCCTTGAACTGCGGATTGACCGCATACGGGTAGTCGCGGTCGTCGAAGACCTGCCAGTGCTGGGTGCCGCTGGGCACGACCAGGTGGTCGAAGCCACCCCGCGCCAGCGCCTCGTCGGCACGCCGCTTCATCGTCGCCAGGTGGTCGGCGTACAGCGGGACGAGGTCGGTGTCGAAGGAAGCGGGGGCGTTCATGGCGGCGGCTCGTGCGGGAGAGCCGCCATTTTGCCGTATCCGGCCCGCGCGGGCCGCGGCGCGGGTCCTATTCGGCTTCGGGCCCGGCGTTGACCCACTGGCGCAGGCGCTCCAGCGGATCGCGGTCGATGGTCAGGAAGCGCAGGCCGGCGAACGCCTGCCCGGGCGTGTTGGCCGCCGCGGACCAGACCAGGTGCGCTCCCACGTCGATGGGGACGTCCTGGCCGCGCTCGTCGCGCAGGTGGAAGCGCAGCTGGTACAGCGCATCGTCGACCACCGGCTCGGTGGCCACCAGCAGCATGCCCGATTCGGAGAGGTTGCCCACGCGGCCGATCACCTGTTCGGTCATCAGGTCGAACACGGCCACCGGCTTGGGCACGTTGCGCCGGCGGGCGCGGCGGAATTCGCGCATCATGCGGCGCCTCCAGCGGGTTCGGCTTCGCCGCGGCGGCCGGTCAGGCTGCGCAGCGCATTGAGTGTGGCGTTCCAGGCGCGGTCGATCAGGCGGCCGCGGTCTTCGGTGACCACCTGCGCCTGGCCCTTGGCCATCAGGTGCGCCAGCGTGTCCAGTGAATGTTCGCCCACGCGCTGGCCGCGCTGGTTCACGAACAGCGCGTTGCCGGTGACCGGGCTGAACCACGACAGGCGCTGCCGCTGCACGTCGCCCTGCTGGTTGCGGGTGAACTCGAACCAGGTGCCGAACGGCAAGGTGCGCAGGTAGTCGTAGCATTCCTGCTCTTCGAGGGTGCGCGGCTGCGCGGGCTTCTTCTTGACCTCGTTCTGTCCACCCAGGCGCGCGCGCGCCTTGAGCCTGGCCGTCAGTTCGGTGCGCGAGGTGGTCTCGTCTTCCTCGGCGCTGGACAGACGGCGCGCGATCGCCGCCGCCTCGTCTTCGTGGTAGCCCACCTGGACCAGCGATTTCTCGACCTTGCCGGCCAGTTCCGCATTGGCGCCCTGGGCGGTGGTGGTGGCGGCGACGATTTCCAGGGTGGTCTGCAGCGCTTCGGCCCACTCGCCGGAGGTTTCGCCGTTGCGCAGCTGGGTGAGGGTCAGCACGTCGGCCCAGGCCTGGCTGAGCAGGGCCTGCACGAACTTCTGCGGCTTGGCCTCGGCCATGGCCGATTCGATGGTCTCGGCGGCGCGCTGCTTGGCGATCTCCAGGCGGTCCTTGCCGCGGGCGGCCTCGACCTGGCGTCGTTCGGCCAGTTCGGCCTTGCGCGCGGCGGCCTGCAGGTGCTGCTGCACCTCGCGGCTGGCGTCCTCGAAGACGGCCTCGTCGCCTTCGTACTTCTCCACCACGGTCTCGACCGCCTGGTGCAGTTTCTGCAGCAGTTGCGGGTCCACGTCCTCCTCGCCCAGCCAGGTGGCGCCGGACTCGGCCACGGTGTTGAGCAGGTCGCGCGCCGGATGCTGCGCGCGCAGAAAGAAGTTGCGGTCGCGCAAGGCGGCCTGCACCACCGGCACCTGCAGCCGCACCAGCATGTCGGCGGCGGGGGCGTCGTGCTGCACCTCGCGTTCGATCTCGTTGTACAGCAGGTCCAGCAGTTCGAAGGTGTCCGAATCCGCGCTGGCCAGGGTGGCATCGGGTCCGTGCTGCGCGCGGGCGGCCGCCAGCATCGCCTGCTGCAGGTCCTGCACCGTGCGGCGCGGCTGCTCGGGCGTGCGTGCGGGCAGGGGCGCGGCCTGCATGGCCTGCAAGGTGTCCAATACGTCGGGCGTGGGAAGCAGCCGCGGTGCGCCGGCGCCCAGGCCGGACGGGGTGTCGGCGCCGCCACGGCTGCCCGGCCCTGCGGGATGGCCGCCTGCGCCCTGCGCCAGCGTACCCGGCCCGCCGGGCCGATCGATCGCGCCGGCAAGCGCCTGGGCATCGGCCTGCAGTCCGCCGCGACGGATCGCCAGCAGCTTCTGCAGGACTTCGAACGAGCCTGCCGCGTCGCCCGGCGTCTCGGCCTTGTCCGCGGAGGCGGGTGCAACCCCGCCCGCCGGAGGGGCAGTGGCTGCGGCGCCCTGGCCGGACGCCGCGGTGCTGCTGCCGGTCAGGGCGCCCGCCACCGCGTTCAACTGCTCGGGCGTGAGCGTGGCCCAGTGCGATGCCGAACCCTGCCAGCCGGTCAGGGGGCGGGCCGTGCCGTCGGCCGCGTCGCGCGGATGGCGGACGGCGTCCTGCACGCGGACGCGGCGCGGCATGTAGACCAGGCCCGGCAGGATGCCCTCGCGCGACAGGAACTGGTTCACCGTCCCGGCCCATTCGCTGTAGTTCTGCATCACCTTGTGGTCGAAGGTGCGATACAGCACCAACTGCGCATCCAGCGACAGCTGCAGGCAGGTGGCGGCCTGTTTCAGTACCTGGCACAGGCGGTGCGGGCCCAGCGGCAGCGTGTCCGCGTCGTAGGCCGGGGCCCGGGCCAGCACGCCGAAGCGCTGGCCCAGCATGAGGATCTGCGCATTGCCGCGCTGCTCGTGCCGGCGCGCGACTTCGCGCAGCACGATTTCCTGGTCCATCACCGCGTCTTCCACCAGCGTGAGCGTCTGGTAGTCCAGGCGCAGCGCCGATGCCGTCTCGGCCACCGGGCGCGGCGTGCGGATGCCGGCCAGCTCGGCTTCCAGGCCGAACATGTAGTGGGGGACCAACTCGGTCCGGTGCTTCTGCAGGGCGCGCAGGTCGACGAAGACCTGGGCCTGCAGGTGGTTGCTGCGCGCCTGTTCGGCCTGCTTGAACAACTGCTGCTCGAACTCCACCAGCATCGCGTTCAGTGCGGTGATGAAGTCCGGTGCGACATGGTCGTACAGGTTCTGCAGTACGCGTCGCACGCGCGGCGGCAGGGCCGACGACGCGATGGTGGTCGGCGTGGCAGCGGGCGAAGGCGGTCGTGGGCCGGTCATCGGTGCAGTGGGCTCCCCTGTAACCGCATCATTATCACACCCCCGTTGCCGGCGCATCCATCCATTGCCCTGGCGGGGCGGTGGGCGTCAGCGGTCCAGGAACAGTTCGATCACGTCGTTGGTGAAGCGGCGCCCCAGCGCGGTGGGCACGACATGGGTGCCGGACAGGGCCAGCCAGCCCCGCTGCCGGGCCTGCTCCAGCGGCGCCGCGATGTGCTCCGCCGGCAGGCCGGTGGTGGCGGTGAAATCGGCCAGGGCGAAGCCTTCCTGCAGTCGCAGCGCGTTGAGCATGAATTCGAACGGGCGCCGTTCCGGCGTGATGTCGTCGTCCCCGCCGATGGCCTGGGGCGTGCCGGCCGCGGCGAGATAGGCGGTGGGATGCTTGACCTTCCAGCGGCGCAGGATCTGTTGCGTCGCACCCACGGTGATCTTGCCGTGCGCGCCGGCACCGATGCCGATGTAATCGCCGTAACGCCAGTAATTGAGGTTGTGCGCGCAGCGGCGCCCCGCGCGCGCATAGGCGCTGACCTCGTAGTGCTGGTAGCCGGCGTCGGCCAGCAGGGCCTGGCAATGCTCCTGCATGTCCCAGGCCAGGTCGTCGTCGGGAATCCCCTGGGGCGGACGGGCGAAGAAGACCGTGTTGGGTTCCAGCGTGAGCTGGTAGTGGGAGACGTGCGCGGGCTGCAGGGCGAACGCGCGCTGCAGGTCGTGCTCGGCCATCGCCAGCGTCTGGCCGGGCAGGGCGTACATCAGGTCCAGGTTGAGGTTGTCCAGGCCGGCGTCCTGGGCCAGCTTCACCGCATGCTCGGCTTCGCGGCTGTCGTGGATGCGGCCCAGCTTCTGCAGGCTGGCATCGTCGAAGCTCTGGATGCCGAAACTGATGCGGTTCACACCGGCGGCGCGGTAGTGCTCGAAGCGCCCGTGCTCGGTCGTGCCGGGATTGGTCTCCAGCGTCACCTCCAGTCCCGGCGCGAAACGCAGCCGGCTGCTGGCGCCCTGCAGGAAGCGGTCGATCGCCGCCGGCGGGAACAGGCTGGGCGTGCCACCGCCGAAGAACACGCTGTGCACGGTGCGGCCCCAGACCAGCGGCAGGTCGTGGTCCAGGTCGCGCAGCAGGGCGTCCACATACGCATCGAAAGGCAGCCCGCCCTTGCCCTGGTGCGAATTGAAATCGCAGTACGGGCATTTGCGCACGCACCATGGCATGTGCACGTAGAGCGCCAGCGGCGGCGGGATGAGCATGGGCGTCTATTCGTCTGTTCGTATGTTCACGTTGGCAGGAGCGCCCCCTGGGCGCGATGCTCTTCCGGACCGGTCACATGGAAACGCATCGCGGGCATGGCCCGCGCCTACAGGGCCGCGAGCAGGCGCTGCTTCAACGCCGCCAGCGCCTTGCCACGGTGGCTGATGCGGTTCTTCTCGTCCAGCGGCATCTCCGCGGCCGACTGGCCGGACGGCGGGTCGAAGAACACCGGGTCGTAACCGTGGCCGCCCGCGCCGCGGCGTTCGTGCAGGATACGGCCCTGCCATTCGCCTTCGACGATCAGCGGCTGCGGGTCGTGCGCATGGCGCAGCAGCACCAGCACGCAGTAGAAGTGCGCGCCGCGCTGCTCGCCCGGTACCCCGTGCAGCGCGTCCAGCAGTTTGTCGATGTTGCGCTGGGCGTCGCCGTGTCCGCCGGCATATCGGGCCGAATAAAGCCCCGGCGCGCCGTTCAGCGCGTCCACGCAGATGCCCGAATCGTCGGCCAGCGCGGGCAGGCCGGTCTGCAGGCTGGCGTGGCGGGCCTTGATGAGAGCGTTCTCGACGAAGGTGGTGCCGGTTTCGTCGGCATCCTCCACCCCCAGGTCGGACTGCGCGACCAGTTCGATGCCGGTATCGGCCAGCAGGCCGCGCAGTTCTTCCAGCTTGCCGTGGTTGGAGGAGGCGAGGACGAGTTTCATGCGGTCATCCTTTCGGTTGCAGCAGGTCCCAGCGATTGCCGTAGGCATCGCGGAAGACGGCGACGGTGGCATAGCGTTCTTCGCGCGGCGATTCCAGGAACTCGACGCCGGCCGCCGACATCCGCGCATGGTCGCGCCAGAAATCGTCCGTCTGCAGGAAGAAGCCCACGCGCCCGCCGGTCTGGTCGCCGATGCGCGCCCGTTGCGCGTCGGTGCTGGCCACGGCCAGCAGCAGGTCGGTGGTGCCCTCGCCGGGCGGCGCCACACGCACCCAGCGCTTGCCGCCGCCCAGATCGGTGTCTTCGCGCAGCGCGAAGCCCAGCGCGTCGCGATAGTGCGCAATGGCGCGGTCGTAGTCGTCGACCAGCAGGGTGACCAGGCTGAGGGTCTGCATGAGGATTACCGGATATCTGTAGGAGCGCCCCTTGGGCGCGATGCTGTTGCTTGAATCCGCCGCAAGAGCATCGCGCCCATGGGGCGCTCCTACAAGGTGGGAAGGAATCAGCCTGCCAGCGCGGCCCGCTGCGCCGCGAACAGCTCGCCCATGCCCTTCTCGCCCAGGGCGAGCAGCGCATCCAGTTCGTCGCGGCGGAACGCATGGCCCTCGGCCGTGCCCTGCAGTTCGATGAAGCCGCCGCCGTCGTTCATCACCAGGTTCATGTCGGTATCGCAGTCGCTGTCCTCGGCGTAGTCCAGGTCCAGCACCGGCGTGCCCCGGTAGATGCCCACCGAGACCGCGGCCACCGCGCCGTGGATCGGATCGCGCTTGATCTCGTTGCGCGACTTCAGCCAGTTCACCGCGTCCACCAGCGCCACGTAGGCGCCGGTGATGGCCGCGGTCCGCGTGCCGCCATCGGCCTGCAGCACGTCGCAGTCCAGGGTGATGGTGCGTTCGCCCAGCGCCCCGCGGTCCACGCAGGCACGCAGGGTGCGGCCGATCAGGCGCTGGATCTCCAGCGTGCGGCCGCCCTGCTTGCCGCGCGCGGCTTCGCGGTCGCTGCGGGTGTGGGTGGAACGGGGCAGCATGCCGTACTCGGCGGTCACCCAGCCCTCGCCCTTGCCGCGCAGGAAGCCCGGCACCTTGTTGTCGACGCTGGCGGTGCACAGCACCCGGGTGTGGCCGAAGCTGACCAGCACCGAGCCTTCCGCATGCCGGGTGTAGTTGCGCAGGATGCTGACCTCGCGCATCTGGTCGGGCTGGCGGCCGCTGGGGCGGGAAAAGGACATGGGGGCATCCGCGGTGAGGGGGGCGAAGTTTAGCAGTCCGGCCCCATCCGGCCGGGATGCCGGCGCGCGGGCTGCTAAGATGCGCCGCTCATTGTTCGCATGGGCTTCCGCATGATCCGCAGCATGACGGCGTTCGCCGCCGCCGAACGCGCCACCGAGGGCGGCACGCTGGCGGCCGAACTGCGCGCGGTCAACCACCGCTTCCTCGAACTGGGCGTGCGCCTGCCCGATGAGCTGCGCGTGCTGGAACCGGCACTGCGCGAGCGCGTGGTCGCGCGCGTTTCGCGCGGCAAGCTGGACCTGACCCTGCGCCTGCGCGCACCCGAGGGCAACGGCGCGCTGCAGCTCAACCCGCGCGTGGTGGCGCAGCTGTCGGAACTGGCCCTGGACCTGTCCTCGCGCATGCCCAACCTGCGCACCGGGCTGACCGACCTGCTGCAGTTCCCCGGCGTGCTGCAGAGCAAGGGCGTGGACATGGAGGCCCTGCAGGCCCAGGCGCTGGCGCTGCTCGACGCCGTGCTGGACCAGTTCGTCGCCGCGCGCGAGCGCGAGGGCGGCAAGCTGGTGGCGGCGATCCTGGAGCGGGTGGACGGCATCGCGGCCCTGGCGGCCGAGGTGCGCACCCTCATCCCGCAGATCCGTGGCGGCCAGCGGCAGAAGCTGGAGGCCCGCCTGGCCGACGTGGCGCAGAACATGGAGCCGGGCCGGCTGGAGCAGGAACTGGTGCTGTGGCTGCAGAAGCTGGACGTGGACGAGGAACTGGACCGGCTGGACAGCCACGTGAAGGAGATCCGGCGCATCTTCACCCAGAAGGAGCCGCAGGGACGCCGGCTGGACTTCCTGCTGCAGGAGTTCAACCGCGAAGCCAACACGCTGGGGTCCAAGTCCGTGGACATCCGCACCACCAACATCGCCGTCGAGCTGAAAGTGCTGATCGACCAGATCCGCGAACAGGCGCAGAACATTGAGTAGCGCCGGGAATCGGGAATGGGGAGTAGGGAATGGGAGAAGCGGGAAGGCTTCCGTCCACCGCCCCGCCTGCGACGTTCGCGCTGCGCTGCTTCTACAATTCCCTACTCCCCATTCCCGATTCCCGGTCAACTGATGCGCGGAACCCTTTACATCGTCGCGGCGCCGTCCGGGGCCGGCAAGAGCAGCATCGTCAACGCCGTGCTGGCCCGTGATGCCGGGATCGCCCTGTCCATCTCGTTCACCTCGCGCGGTGCGCGGCCGGGCGAACGCCACGCGCAGCATTACCACTTCATCAGCGCCGAGGAGTTCGAGGCGATGATCCGCGCCGGCGACTTCTTCGAGTACGCCCGCGTGCACGGCGACTGGAAGGGCACCGCCCGCCAGTCGGTGGAGCCGCAGCTGGCCGCGGGCAAGGACGTGCTGCTGGAGATCGACTGGCAGGGCGCGCGCCAGGTGCGCGAGAAGGTGCCGGATGCGGTCAGCGTGTTCATCCTGCCGCCGTCGCGCCAGGCGCTGGAGCAGCGCATGCGCGCGCGCGGGCAGGACAGCGAGGAGGTCATCCAGCGACGCCTGGCGGCGGCCCGCGAGGAGATGTCGCACTACGGCGAATTCGACTACGTGATCGTCAACGACGTCTTCGAGGAGGCGGTGGTCCAGATGCATGCCATCTTCACCGCCAGCCGGCTGCGCCGCGAGGCGCAGGACCTCCGCCACGCCGGCCTGATCGCGACCCTGCTGGCCGAATAGCGGCCACCGTGGCGCCGGGCTTGCCCGGCCGCGTACGCGGGGGCCGGCGACGCGACGCCGTGGCTCGGCGTGTGTCCGGCTCCGGGGTTTCGGGCCTGACGGGCGCAGCGGGGCAGGCCCCGCGCGACGAGCCGGGAAGGGTTTGGCCTTTAAACCCTTGATTTTCAAGGAAAGGCTTGCATTGCCGGGCCGGGCTGCCTACAATCGCCGCCCCTTTCCGTATTCACTGCGCGGCCCGACCGGTCGCCGGGAGCCCGCATGGCCCGCATCACCGTCGAAGATTGCCTGGAAGTCGTCAACAACCGTTTCGAGCTGGTCACCATGGCCGCCAAGCGTGCCCGCCAGCTGGCCAACGGTGTCGATGCCCAGATCGACAACACCGAAGCGCAGGACAAGCCCACCGTGCTGGCGCTGCGCGAGATCGCCGCGCGCAAGATCGACAACGACCTGATCGACCGCGTGGAGAAGGCCGAACGCGAGCGCGCCGAGCGTGAAGCGCTGGAGTGGGCCGCCGCCGAAGTGGTCGCCGACGACGACCTGTCCAAGGGCGACGACTGATCGCATCGGTCCATCGTTCCCATCGGAACGGACGATCGCCGGAAAGCCCGCGGAAGCGGGCTTTCCGCGTTTGCGGGCCCCCTGCGCGCGTTGCCGTGACGACCTGACTGGCATAGTCTGGCGGCATGAATCCAGGTCGTTCCGCCAAGGCCCTCCGCAGCCCGTCTTCGTCGCGCGACGACGGCGTGCCGGACTATGTGGCCCAGTTCGAGAAGACGGCGGCGTACCTGCCGAAAGAGCAGCTGCCGCTGCTGCGGCGTGCGTGGGAAGTGGGTGCCGCGGCGCATGCCGGCCAGACCCGCAAATCGGGCGAACCGTACATCACCCATCCCGTGGCCGTGGCGGGCGTGCTGGCCGAGTTGGGCATGGATGCCGAGACGCTGATCGCGGCCATCCTGCACGACACCATCGAGGACACCCCGCTCACCCGTGAGGAGATCGCCGGCGAGTTCGGCGAATCCGTGGCCGAGCTGGTCGACGGCGTCACCAAGCTGGACAAGCTGAAGTTCCGCGACCGCCAGGAAGCGGCCGCCGAGAGCTTCCGCAAGATGCTGCTGGCCATGTCGCGCGACCTGCGCGTGATCATGATCAAGCTGGCCGACCGCCTGCACAACATGCGCACCCTGGGCGCGCAGAGCGCCGAAGCGCGCGGGCGCATCGCCCGCGAGACGCTGGAGATCTACGCGCCCATCGCCCAGCGGCTGGGCATGAACCTGGTGAAGTCCGAGCTGCAGGACCTGGGCTTCCGTGCGCTGCATCCGTGGCGGCATGCGGTGATCGACAAGCACATCCGCAGCCAGCCGGTGATGCGCCGCGAATCGATGGCGCAGATCGAGGCGCACCTGTCGCAGCGGCTGGCCAAGGAGGGCATCGAGCACCGCCTGGTCAGCCGGGTGAAGACGCCCTGGAGCATCTACAACAAGATGCGCAGCGAAGGAAAGAGCTTCGACCGGGTAATGGACGTGTTCGGCTTCCGCGTGGTCGTCGATTCGGTGCCCTCGTGCTACCACGCCCTGGGCGCCGTGCACGCGCAGTACAAGCCGCTGGACGGCCGCTTCCGGGACTTCATCGCCATTCCCAAGGCCAACGGTTACCAGTCGCTGCACACGGTGCTGTTCGGTCCGTACGGCTCGCCGATCGAGGTGCAGATCCGCACCGCCGAGATGGACCTGATCGCCGAGCGCGGCATCGCCGCGCACTGGACCTACAAGTACGGCACCGACTCGCCCAACAGCGCGCAGAACCGCGCGCATGCGTGGATCGTCGAGCTGATCGACAACCAGCGCGCGGCCGGCTCGTCGCTGGAGTTCCTGGACAACGTGAAGGTGGACCTGTTCCCGGACGAGGTGTACCTGTTCACGCCGAAGGGCAAGATCCTGTCGCTGCCGCGCAATGCCACTGCGCTGGACTTCGCCTACGCGGTGCATACCGATGTCGGCAACCAGGCGGTGGCCTCGCGCGTGGACAAGAAGCTGGTGCCGTTGCGCACCAAGCTGGCCAGCGGGCAGAGCGTGGAGATCATCACCGCCAAGTCGGCCGCGCCCAAGCCGCAGTGGCTGGAATTCGTGGTGACCAGCAAGGCGCGCACCGCCATCCGCCACCAGCTGAAGCAGCTGGAGCACGAGGACGCCGTGCAGCTGGGGCACCGCATGCTCGACCGCGCGCTGGAAGACCTGGACAGCTCGCTGGAGCGGCTGCCGCAGCAGCGCCTGGAGGCCTTCCTCAGCGAGCACAAGTACCCGCGCCTGGAGGCGTTCCTGGCCGATGTCGCCCTGGGCAACTGGATGCCCTCGCAGGCGGCGCAGGCGCTGACCGCCTTCGCCGAGCTGCGCGGCGGTGGCCATTCCAAGCATTCGCAGGAGAAGATCCTGATCACCGGCGGCGAACGCGGCGTGGTCAGTTTCGCGCAGTGCTGCCAGCCGATCCCGGGCGACGAGATCATGGGCTACCACACCGCCGGCAAGGGCATCGTGGTGCATCGCCTGGACTGCCCCAACGTCACCGAGTTCCGCAAGTCGCCGGAACGCTGGGTACCCATCGCCTGGGACGCCAAGGTCACCGGCGACTACGACGCCGCGCTGCTGATCGACGTGGAGAACCGTCCCGGCGTGCTGGCGCAGGTCGCCGCCGCGGTCGCCAAGAGCCAGTCCAACATCGAACGCGTGGAATACCTGGAGCGCGACATCAATGTCGCCGTGCTGCGCTTCTCCATCCAGGTGCGCGACCGCAACCACCTGGCGGAAGTGATGCGCCGGCTGCGGCGCCTGAACGTGGTGCATGGCGTCAGGCGGCAGTGATGGGTGATTGGTGATTGGTGATTGGTGATTCGTGATTCGGCAGAGCCCTGCCGTCACGCGTGAAGCCGGACGCCAGGATTGCGCAGGATCACCGACTCCCCATTCCCCAATCACCAATCACCAATCACCAATCACACCATGACCAAGCAGATCATCCACACCGACCACGCGCCCGCCGCCATCGGCCCGTATTCGCAGGCCGTGCGCGCCGGCACCACGGTGTATTTCTCCGGGCAGATCCCGCTGGATCCGGCCACCGGCAATCTGGTGGAAGGCGACATCGCGGCCCAGGCGCGTCGCGCGTTCGACAACCTCAAGGCCGTCGCCGAGGCCGCAGGCGGCTCGTTGGACCGGGTCGTGCGCCTGGGCCTGTACCTGACCGACCTGTCGCAGTTCGCGGCGGTCAACGCGGTGATGCAGGAATACTTCGTCGCGCCCTATCCCGCGCGCTCGACCATCGAAGTCTCGGGCCTGCCGAAGGGCGCGGCGTTCGAAGTCGATGCGGTGATGGTGCTCGACTGACCGGCCGATGCGCGCGGCGCCGGGGCTGGCCGCGGCGAACGCCCCCGATCGGCCCGCCCAGGGAGGGAAGGCCGTGCTGCAGGCCCTGCCTTACGTCGGCTTGATCCGCATTTCGCTGGGCGTGTGTCCGGTCCAACGCTTGAACGCGCGGCGGAATTCGCGCACGTCGGTGAAGCCGATCTGGCCACCGACGGCCGCGATGGTCAGTTCCAGGTCCTGCAGCAGTTCGAGTGCGCGTTCGGTGCGTACGCGGTCGTGCACGGCACTGAAGCTGGTGCTTTCCTCGGCCAGCTGCCGGCGCAGCGTGCGCTCGCTCAGGTGCAGCGCGGCGGCCACATCCGTCATCTGCGGGTTGTCGCGCAGGCGGGGGCGCAGCTGGCGCTCGACCGCCGCGGTGGTCTCGCCGCGCAGGGACATGGCGGCCAGCTGCGCCTGGCACAGCGCCAGCGCCTGCCGTGAGGTCACCGGGTTGTAGCTGGCGAACGGCAGTTCCAGCCAGCGGCGATCCACCACCATCGCGTGCTGCGTCTGGCTGAAGCGGATCTCGCAGCCGAACAGGTCGCCGTAACGCCTGGCATAGCCAGGCGCGGGATAGCCCAGCTCCAGCCGGAGTGGACGGAAGTCGGGGCCTGCCAGTTCGCGCGCCAGCATCAAGGTGCTGGCGAACATTTCCTCGCACAGGAAGGGCAGCAGGTCGGCGGCCTCATCCGGCGCGCTGGCCACGACGGCGAGCGCGCCGTCGTCGCGGTCCTGCAGGTCCAGGTCCATCAGCGGGCCGAGGTTGCGCTGGTACTCCAGGCCGATCTGCACGGCATCGCCGAAGGTGGGGGCGGTCTTCATGGCCAGGCCGAGCAGGCCGAAGTTGCCGCCGTTCTGCTTCTCGCCCATGGCCAGACCCACGCCGTCGATGGGCAGGGTGGGCAGGGCGCGGCGGATGATCTCGCTGGCCTGGCGGTAGGACACCCGCGCCTGCGGGTCGTGGATCTCCTGCACGTTCAGGCGCATGCCGGCGAACCAGCTTTCGGCATTCACGCCGAACTCGCCGGCCAGCAGCACCAGGCCGCACAGCATGTTGGTCGGCAGGTTGGCCACCAGCAGGCGGTTGCCGAGTCCGGTTTTCCAGCGCATCGAAGCCCCTCCAGCTTGTCCGCTTTCCCCCCCTTAGTATGCCGCTCCCGCCCTCTGCGTGACGTGGGGCGGCGCACCAGACTGCCGGGCACTACGCAGCCGTATGGGGAGAGGCGATTCATGCAGCGCAGCATTTCCGTGGCAGTGGCCGGCGCCCTGGCGCTGCTGGCCGTGGCTTGCCAGCCCGACGCCCCCCCGGCTGCCGAGGTGCCCGCCGGCGACGCGGCCTTCGCCACCACCCTGCAGGAGCGCCTGCTGGACGCCAAGCCGGGCGATGTCATCGAGATTCCGGCCGGTCGGCATGCCTTCGACCGCAGTCTGACCCTGCGCGCGAGCGGGGTGACCATCCGCGGCGCGGGCATGGACAAGAGCGTGCTGAGCTTCAAGGGCCAGAAGGCGGGCGCCGAGGGGCTGCTGGTCAATGGCGACGACTTCACCATCGAGAACCTCACCATCGAGGACTCCAAGGGCGACGGCCTGAAGATCAGCGAGTCGTCCAACATCACCGTGCGCGGCGTGAAGGTGCAGTGGACCGGCGGCCCCAGCACCAAGAACGGCGCCTACGGCATCTATCCGGTGCTGACCAAGAACGTGCTGATCGAGGACACCGTATCCATCGGCGCGTCCGATGCCGGCATCTACGTGGGCCAGTCCGACGGCGTGATCGTGCGCCGCAGCCGCGCCGAGCAGAACGTCGCCGGCATCGAGATAGAGAACACCATCAACGCCGATGTCTACGGCAACGTGGCCACCGGCAACACCGGCGGCATCCTGGTGTTCAACATGCCGGGCCTGTCGCAGCAGGGCGGCAACATCCGCGTCTACGACAACAAGGTGATCGCCAACAACCACGAGAACTTCGGCGCCAAGGGCACGCCCGTGGCCAGCGTGCCGGCGGGGTCGGGCATCGTCATCAACTCCAACGACGACATCGAGGTCTTCGGCAACGAGATCCGCGATAACGCCACGGCGAACATCATCGTCTCCAGCGTCTACTCCACCGGCTACAAGGACAGCAGCGCGTCGCCGAACTTCGATCCGTACCCGGAGCGCATCCACATCCACGGCAACACGCTGTCCGGCGGCGGCGACTCGCCGGACGGGTTCGACCTGAAGGCGCTGAAGGTGGCGACCTACGGCCTGCGCGGGCGTTTCCCGGACGTGCTGTGGGATGGCTACTTCAACAAGGAGCGGCGGGTGGACGGCAAGAAAGTCGGGCCGCAGATCTGCCTGCGCGACGTCAGCGGCGTGGTCAATGCCGATGGCCCCGGCGGTTACAGCAACCCCAGCAAGGACGCGAAGGCCCACGACTGCGAGCTGCCCCCGCTGCCCGCGGTCGACCTGAAGCGCGGGTAAGGCATGCGCAGGCCGTATCGGCTCGGGCTCCTGTTCGCGGTCGCCTTGCTGGCGCTGTCGGCGTGTCGCCCGTCGGCGGGCGTGCATTTCTTCGCCGAGGGACAGCCGAAGACGCTGGACGAATGGGGCGTGCTGCGCATCCAAGGCGGGAAGCTCCGGTTGAGCGAAGGCGTGGTGCCGTACGATCTGAACACTCCGCTGTTCAGCGACTACGCGCACAAGCTGCGCACGGTGTGGATGCCAGGAGGCACGTCGGCGACGTACCAGCCGGAGCGGAGTTTCGATTTTCCGGTGGGCACCATCCTCAGCAAGACGTTCTACTACCCGTTGCCGGCGGGGCAGGCCTGGGATGGGAAATCCGTCGCCCGCACGCCACCGTCGCAGTCGTCGCTGGAGGGCGAGTCCCTCGATCTCTCCAAAGTGCGCCTGATCGAAACGCGCCTGCTGGTGCATCGTGCGGAGGGCTGGGTGGCGCTGCCCTACGTCTGGAACCAGGCGCAGACCCAGGCCACGCTCAAGCGTACCGGCGAACTGGTCACGCTGGACCTGGTGGACGCCGCCGGCACGAGCGAAACGGCCGAATACCAGGTGCCCGACCAGAACCAGTGCGGCGGCTGCCACATCACCGACAACAAGTCGCGCAAGCTGCTGCCGATCGGGCCGAAGGCGCGCCACCTCAATCGCGACTTCGACTATGCCGGCGGCCGCGAGAACCAGCTGGCGCACCTGGTGCGCGTGGGCTATCTGACGGGCGTGCCGGCCAATCCGCCGCGGCTGGTCGATGCGATGGAGGCCGGAGCGCCGCTGGATGCGCGGGCGCGCGCCTACCTGGACATCAATTGCGGCCACTGCCACAGCGCCACCGGGCCGGCGATCACCTCGGGCCTGTGGCTGGACGCGCACACGCAGGACCGCCTGAAACTGGGCTTCTGCAAGCAGCCGATCGCGGCGGGCAAGGGCACCGGCAACCGCATGCACGACATCGAGCCGGGCAATGCCGCGGCCTCCATCTTCGAGTTCCGCATGGACAGCGCCGACCCCGCCATCATGATGCCGGAGGTCGGCCGCTCGGTGGTGCACCGCGAGGGCGTGCAACTGATCCGTGACTGGATCAACGCGCAGCCGGGGAGTTGCGGGGGCGCCGCAGGGGAATCGTGAACATGCCGCCGGCCCCTTGAGGCCGGCTTCCGCACCAACGCTTCTTGGGAGGGAGTGATGAAAGTGACGCAACGGAATCTGGTGGTCGGGCTGCGGCGCGCGCTGTTCGGCGGCTGCGTGGTGCTGGGGACGGGCGGCACGGCATGGGCGCAGTCGACGCCGCAGGGCGAACAGGACGCCACCAACCTGGACACCATCGTCGTCACCGCGCAAAGCCGCCAGCAGGAACTGCAGGACGTGCCGATCGCGCTGCAGGTCGTGGACCAGCAACTGCTCGACGACGTGGCCGCCGACAACCTGGGCGACATCGATGCCTTCGTTCCCGGCCTGGTGGTGGATGCGGTGCAGCCCACCCAGCCCTCGTTCCGCCTGCGCGGCGTGGAGACCAGCGACTTCGGCATCGGTACCGATCCGGCGGTGGGCGTGTTCGTGGACGGCGTGTACGGCGGACGCGGCGGCGGCGTGCTGTTGCCGTTCGTCGATGTCGAGCGCATCGAAGTGCTGAAGGGCCCGCAGGGCACGCTGTTCGGCCGCAATACCGCGGCGGGCGCGATCTCGCTGGTGACCCGGCGGCCCCAGGACGAACTGGAGGCGCGCCTGCGCCTGCGCCTGGGCAACCATGGCAAGCAGTATGCCGATGCGATGTGGAACATCCCCACGGGCGAAAACTCCGCGCTGCGTTTCAATGCGCTGTTCAACCACAGCGACGGCTGGTTCGAGGACGGCGCCACCGGCAAGGACCTGGCTGGCGAGAACGTGTGGGCCACGCGCGCGGCCTGGCAGGTCGGGCTGGGCGACAACACTACCGCGCTGGTCAGCTGGGACCACGAGAGCCTGGACCAGAACGGCCGCGTGACCACCGGCATCGTCCCGCTGCCGGCGTATCCGCAACGGCCGCCGGTACCGGTGGATCCGGACGACTACCTCGACCCGCGCGACACCCCGACCTACAGCGACGCCACCAACGCCGAGTGGCGCACCTTCGACGGCGTCACCCTGATCGTGGACCACGCATTGACCTGGGGGCATCTGACCTCGACCACGTCCTGGCGGCAGTACGACTCGCTGAACCAGACCGAGGAAGACGGCACCAACCGCGCCGACCTGTACATCGACTCGGTCAACACCGAGAGCAACGAGACCTTCTACCAGGAGTTCAAGTTCGCCGGCAGCAACGCGCGGCTGGACTGGGTGGCCGGCGCCAGTTTCTTCAAGGAAGACGCCGACCAGACCAGCGAGGTGAACACCAATACCGAGGCGGTCGACAACATCGTCCGCAATCTCGGCATCGCGCCCACCCCGGACGGCAGCCTGTTCGGGTTCACCTCGTTCCTGGCCCAGAGTGCCGGCATCCCGGTCTCGCTGGTCGGCGACCGCTGGAACGAGCGCTTCACCAACACGCTGTCGACCACGGCCTATGCCGCCTTCGGCGACGTGATCTGGCGCGCCACCGACAAGCTCAACCTGACCTTCGGCCTGCGCTACACCCGCGACGAGAAGGACTTCACCTGGCTCAACACGCCCCGCAACGCGCCCGAGCTGGAAGCCAAGCTGGAACTGCTGGAATCGTTGGGCTTCTTCGATGCGCTGGCGCAGATGGGCATCCCGATCACCCGCGAGCTGCTGACCTTCGACATGGCCTTCATCGATCCGCCGGCGATGGTCAACAAGGGCGTGCTGGTGCGCGACAAGCGCAGCTGGAGCGACTTCAGCCCGCGTCTGGTCGTGGACTACCATTTCAACGACAAGGCGATGGTGTTCGGCTCGCTGGCCAAGGGCTACAAGGCCGGCGGCTTCAATGCGCTGCAGATCGGCCCGGCGTTCGAGAACGAGGACGTGTGGAACGCGGAAGTGGGCATCAAGCAGTCGTTCGGCCGCTTCTCCTACAACGCGTCGCTGTTCCACTACCGCTACGACAACCGCCAGTCGATCCGCCTGGTCGATCCGGACCCGGACAACCCGGTGGACATCCCGCGCTACGTGTTCGACACCGGCGACCTCGAGGCGACCGGCATCGACTTCGACATGCGCTGGAAGGTGACGGACGCCTTCACGCTGGACGCGCAGGCCGAGTGGATCGACTCCAAGTACAAGGACTACGTCACGCCGGAGGGCGTGGACCTGGACGGCGAGCCCACCGGCGAGCCGCGCTTCACCGCCTCGGTGGGGGCCGCCTACCGCGTGAGCCTGGGCGACAGCGGCGACCTGCGCATTTCCGCGCGGCATGCCTACCGCGGGCGTGCGCGCTGCAATGCGGGCTCGGACCTGCAGGGCGACTGCGGCGTGAACGCACTGCTGGATATCGGCGAGCCGCGCGAGCGTACCGACCTGCGGATCGGCTGGACCTCGCCGCAGGACCGCTGGAGCTGGGCGATCTACGGCAACAACGTCTTCGACAACCAGTACGTGAAGGGCCTGAACACCTACGGCCGCGCTCCGCTGGGCGTGGTGGGCGCGACCATCAGCGAGCCGCGCACCTACGGCGTGGAAGTGGCCGTGAAGTTCTGAGCCGCGCGGCGACGCGCTGGACGTGGGCACCCCGGCACCTTGCGGTGCCGGGGTTTTTGTTTGCCGCTTATCACGGCATCCTTGTGCGATGCCCGTGCGTCGCAATGTCCCCGTCGTCGATCTCTCCGCCGAACCCCTGAGCCGCCTGCCGGGCGTCGGGCCGCGGGTGGCCGAGAAACTGGCGGCGCGCGGCCTGGCGACGATGCAGGACCTGTGGCTGCACCTGCCGCTGCGCTACGAGGACCGCACGACGCTCACGCCGATCCGCCTGCTGCAGCCGGGCGTGGCCGCGCAGGTCGAGGGGCGGGTGGAAGCCGTCGAGCGCGGCTTCCGGTACCGCCCGGTGCTGCGGGTGGCGATAAGCGATGAGGGGCGCGGCACGCTGGTGCTGCGGTTCTTCCATTTCCGCGCGGCCCAGGTGGCGCAATTCGCGGTGGGCACCCGCCTGCGCTGCTACGGCACGCCCAAGCCCGGCCAGCATGGGCTGGAGATCATCCACCCGAGCTACCGGGTGCTGGGCGAGGCGGATGAGGTCGCCCTTGGCGATGCGCTGGACCCGATCTACCCGGCCGTCGAAGGATTGGGGCCGGCGACCCTGCGCAAACTCATCGGCCAGGCGCTGGAGCGCCTGCCCGAAGCGGGTGCGCTGGAGTTGCTGCCCCCGTCGTTGCTGGAAGGGCTGGGGTTGCCGTCGTTGCGCGATGCGTTGCTGACCATGCATCGCCCGCCGCGCGATGCGGACGTGGCCGCGCTGGCGCTGGGGACGCATCCGGCCCAGCGCCGCCTCGCCATCGAGGAACTGCTGGCGCACCACCTGAGCCTGCGTCGGCAACGGCTGGCCCTGCAGCGGCACCGGGCACCCGCGCTGAAGGGCCGGGGCGCGCTGGTGAAAGCGCTGATCAAGGCCTTGCCCTTCGTGCTGACCGGCGCGCAGAAGCGCGTCTTCGAACAGATCCGCGAGGACATCGCGCGCCCGTCGCCGATGCTGCGCCTGGTGCAGGGTGATGTGGGCAGCGGCAAGACCGTGGTCGCCGCGCTGGCCGGCATGCTGGCGGTGGAGGCGGGCAAGCAGGTCGCATTGGCCGCGCCCACCGAGCTGCTGGCCGAACAGCATCTGGCCAATCTCCGGACGTGGCTGGAGCCGCTGGGCGTTCGCGTCGCCTGGCTGGCGGGCAAGGTGACCGGCAAGGCACGCACGCAGGTGCTGGCCCAGGTGGCGTCGGGCGAGGCCCAGGTGGTGGTGGGCACGCATGCGCTGATGCAGGAGACGGTGGTCTTCCACGACCTGGGCCTGGCCATCGTCGACGAGCAGCACCGCTTCGGTGTGCACCAGCGGCTCGCGCTGCGCGACAAGGGCGCCGGCGCAGACCGCGTGCCGCACCAGCTGGTCATGACCGCCACCCCGATTCCACGCACGCTGGCGATGGCGGCCTATGCCGACCTGGACGTCTCGGCCATCGATGAACTGCCGCCGGGCCGCACGCCGGTGCAGACCGTGGCGCTGAGTGCGGAACGCCGGCCCGAGCTGGTGGAGCGCATCCGCGCCGCCTGCGCCGAAGGGCGGCAGGCCTACTGGGTGTGCACGCTGATCGACGACAGCGACGAGGTCGTCGCGCAAGCCGCGCAGACCACCTACGAGGCCTTGTCCGCCTCGCTGCCCGAGCTGCGCGTGGCCCTGGTCCACGGGCGCATGAAGGCTGCCGACAAGCAGGCCACGATGCGCCGTTTCAAGGACGGCCAGGCCGACCTGCTGGTGGCCACCACCGTCATCGAAGTAGGCGTCGACGTGCCCAACGCGTCGCTGATGATCATCGAGAACGCGGAGCGGCTGGGCCTGGCGCAGCTGCACCAGCTGCGCGGACGGGTGGGGCGCGGCGCCACCGCATCCAGCTGTGTGCTGATGTACCAGCCGCCGCTGTCGGCGATGGCCAAGCACCGCCTGGCGACGATGCGCCAGACCAACGACGGCTTCGTCATCGCCGAGAAGGACCTGGAACTGCGTGGCCCGGGCGAGTTGCTGGGGACACGGCAGACTGGTCTTGCCGCGTTCCGCGTGGCCGATCTCGCGCGCGACGCGGGCCTGCTGCCGCAGGTGCATGCGCTGGCCGAGCGGCTGCTGGCCGAGGATCCGCCGGTCGCCGATCGGGTGATCCGCCGCTGGGTGGGCGGCGCGGCACGCTACGCATCCGCGTGACTCCCGTGGAGCCGGGCTTGCTCGGCTCGGGGCGCCGGCAGCAGCGGAGCATGCGCCGCGCCACGGCGCTTGCCTGCGCTTCCCAGCCGCCGCCCACGGTGCGAGACTCGGCGGCCGGAAAGACGAAGAGAATAAGATGACCGACAGGATTCCCCTGCTGATCGACACCGACCCCGGCGTGGACGACGCCCTCGCGCTGTTGATGGCCTTCAACGATGCGCGCCACGAAATCGTCGGCCTGACTATCGCGGCCGGCAACGTGGGCCTGCAGTACACCGTGCGCAATGCGCTGAAGTTGTGCGAAGTGGCGGGACGCGCGGACATCCCCGTGTTCGCCGGCGCGCCGGCGCCGCTGCTGCATCCGTCGCCGGACGCCGGCTACGTGCACGGGCAGGACGGCTTCGGCGATGTCGGCTTCGAGCCGGCCGGGCGCCAGGCCGAAGACGAACACGCGGCGCTGGCCATCCTGCGCCTGTCCCATCGGCACGCCGGCCGGCTGGTGCTGGTGGCGCTGGGCCCGCTGACCAACATCGCGCTGGCCCTGAAGCTGGACCCCACGCTGCCGCAGCGGGTCGCGCGCTTCGTGGTGATGGGGGGCGCGGTCACCTGCCACGGCAACATCACGCCCGCGGCCGAGTTCAATTTCTACTTCGATCCCGAAGCGGCGCACATCGTCCTGCAGGCGTTCGAGCGCTACGACCTGGCCGACTGGGAAGCCACCCTCGCCCACGGCCTGCCGCACCGCGAGGTCGACGCATGGCTGGCCGCCGACAGCGAGCGGGCCCGCTTCTACGCCCGCATCTCCGAGAAGACCCGCCTGTGGTCGGCCGACCGCCGGGGCGACCACTGGTTCGCGGCCGACGCGCTGGCGATGGCCTTCGTGCTGGCCCCGGAGGGAGCGCTGGAGCTGGCCCAGCGGCCGCTGGCGGTGGAACTGCAGGGCGCGCACGCCCGTGGCGCCTCGGTGGTGGACTGGCGCCGCGAGGGCGGCCGGCCGGACCAGGCCAACATCCTGCTGCGCTACGACCAGGCCAGGTTCCAGGAGCTGATCCGGGCCGCGCTGGCCGCCGGCTGAGGGTCGGGTTGCGCCGGCAGGGGAGGGCGGGCTACAATGCCGCTCTTCCATTCCCGCTACACGGTGTGCCCGCCATGAAGGCCGACATCCATCCCGATTACCGCGAAGTCGTCTTCCACGACGTGACCTCCGATTTCAAGTTCCTGACCCGCTCCACGCTGGGCAGCAAGGAAACGACGAAGTGGGAAGACGGCAACGAGTACCCGCTGATCAAGGTCGAAATCTCCTCGGCCTCGCACCCGTTCTACACGGGCAAGCACAAGGTCATCGATACCAGCGGCCGCATCGACAAGTTCCAGAAGCGCTACGCGCGCTGATCGGACTCCGTCCGCTGTTCCCGGCCGGCCGCGCCTCGTGCGCGGCCGTTCGCGTTTGTGAGATGGCGCATCGCGCGCGTCGGCGGAACGGACGGTTGCGTCCGCGGCCTCATTCTTTGGTCTGACTTTGGTGCGGTGTCGAGCGACGGCTCCAGACCCGCTGTGCGATAATTCGGGTCATCCAAGGTTCACTCCCTGGACTCCCGTCACACGTCGCGCGGACTTCCGCCGGCGTTTCCCCACGAAGGAGCGCACACTGTGTCCGAACTTGACCAGGTCACGCTGAATGCGGGCGACAAGTCCGTCGTCCTGCCCGTCCTGAAACCCACGCTTGGCAACGACTGCGTCGACATTTCCAAGCTGACCAGGGAAACCGGTCTTTTCACCTACGACTCGGGTTTCACCGCCACCGCCAGCTGCAAGTCGGCCATCACCTACATCGATGGCGACAACGGCGTGCTGCTGTACCGCGGTTACCCCATCGAGCAGCTCGCGCAGCATTCCAGCTTCCTGGAGGTCTCGTACCTGCTGATGAACGGCGAGCTGCCGACCAAGGAAGAATTCGCCAGGTTCGAGCACGAGGTCACGCATCACACGATGATGCATGAGTCGCTGAAGAACTTCCTGCACGGCTTCCATTACGACGCGCACCCGATGGCGATGCTGTCCGGCACGGTCGCCTCGCTGTCGGCGTTCTACCACGACACGCTGGACCTGGAAGACCCCGAGCAGCGCCGTCTGGCGGCGATCCGCCTGCTGGCGAAAATGCCGACCCTGGCCGCCGCCGCCTATCGCTATTCGATCGGCTGGCCGATCCGCTATCCGCGCAACAACCTCGAATACGTCGACCGCTTCCTGCACATGATGTTCGAAGTGCCGAGCGAGCCGCTGGAACTCAATCCGGTGGTCGCCAAGGCGCTGGACCTGCTGTTCATCCTGCACGCCGACCACGAGCAGAACGCCTCGACCTCGACGGTGCGCCTGGTCGGTTCGACCGGTGCCAACCCGTACGCTTCGGTGGCCGCGGGCATCACTGCGCTGTGGGGTCCGGCTCATGGCGGCGCCAACGAAGCCGTGCTGAAGATGCTGGAAGAGATCGGTACGCCGGACAAGGTGGACAGCGCCGTGGCCAAGGCCAAGGACAAGGAATCCGGCTTCCGCCTGATGGGCTTCGGCCACCGCGTCTACAAGAACTTCGACCCGCGCGCCAAGATCATCCGCGAGATGACCCACAAGGTGCTGGGCGAACTGGGCGTGGACGATCCGCTGCTGGAAGTGGCGATGAAGCTGGAAGAGGCCGCGCTGAAGGACGAATACTTCATCCAGCGCAAGCTCTACCCGAACGTCGATTTCTACAGCGGCATCATCTACAAGGCGCTGAAGATCCCCACCGAGATGTTCACCGTCATGTTCGCCATCGGCCGCACCGCCGGCTGGGTGTCGCACTGGCTGGAGCAGCAGGTCGATCCTGAAGCGAAGATCGGCCGTCCGCGGCAGATCTACACCGGCTATGCGCCGCGCGACTACGTGCCCACCGACAAGCGCTGAGCCCGTCGGCGACACGATGAAAAAGGCCCCGGACGGGGCCTTTTTCTTTGCGGCCGCCGGTCAGGCGTCCGGCCGCACGACGACGCGGGTGGCCAGTGCATGCAGGGCGAAACCATGGATGGTCCCGTCCGTGGTGGTGGTGCAGTCCGACAGCACGCTGACCTGGTAGCGGTCCGCTGCCGGCGACAAGGCGGTGAAGACCACGCAGTTCTGCGTCATCATCCCTGCGATGCGCAGGTGGGTGACGCCCAGGTCCGCCAGCACGCTGGAAAGGGCGGTCTGATGGAAGCTGTCCGCGTGCTGCTTCACGACGACGGGCGCGCCGGGGGCGGCGGCCAGGATACGCGCATGGATGCTGGCGCCGGTCGTGCCGGGCCGGAACAGCGGGCTGTCCGCGGATGCGGCCAGATGCTGGACCAGGACCACGGGTTCGCCGCGCGCGCGGGCGCGTCCGATGGCGTCGACGATGGTGTCGAGCGTGGTTTCGGCGTTCCACAACGGGAGCGCGCCGCCGGGGAAATAGTCGTTCTGCACGTCGATGATCAGCAGGGCGGTGGTCATGGGTTACCTTGCAAGGAGTGGGTTGCGACATCCTAGTGACGGGCAAGGGCGGCGGTAATTGCAGTCCGCAAGCAGCCGCACCGTTTTCCTTGAGGATCGAAAGACATGTCCCTGGACAAGATGGATCGGGCCATCCTGGCGGCGCTGGCGCACGACGCGCGCATGACGTGGCAGGCCATCGGCCGGCGCGTGCACCTGACGGGACAGGCGGTCGCCACGCGGGTGCAGCAGATGCTGGAGCGCGGCACGATCCGTGGCTTCACGGTGGTGCGAGGCGACCTGCGCCGCTACTTCGTCACGGTGTTCATGGATACGCCGCAGTTCGACGCATTCGAAGCGTTCCTGCAGGCGCATGCGGAGGTGGAGAGCGCCAGCAAGATCGCCGGCGAGGGCTGCTACCAGGTGACGCTGGCCTGCGCGAGCGAGTCGGACCTGGATGTCTTCACCCAGGCGCTGCTGCGCTATGGGCGCTACAAGGTCGCCAGCGAGATGCGGCGCGTGAAGCCCTGAAGATTGGTTTCAGCGGCGCGCCGCGTCCAGCTCGTAGCCGGCGATGTCCTCTTCGGCGAGCAGCTGGCGCAACTGCGTGGCGGACGCGCGCCTCATCGGTTTCTCGTCCACGCTGGAAAGCGGCGCCTGGCGCAACGCGTCGTGCGGCAGCACGGTCAGGTCGAAGCTGAGCTCCTCGGCGCTGAACACCCACACGGGCAGGTCGGCCACGCGTTCCCTGTCGAGGCGCAGCCGGCGCTCGCGCGGCTCGGCGGGGATGCGGTGTTCCTCCAGGAACCGGGTGACCGCATCCGGGTCGTCGCTGTGCAGGTGCACGTGCACGGGCGTGTTGGCATCGGCGGTGCCTTCGAGTACCGGACCGACCAGTCGGGGCGAGAAAGCGGACAGGAACTCCATCGCACGCAAGGCGGCCTCGCGCCGCCGTCGCAGGCCGGTCACATGCGCCTGTCCGACGAACAGGCGCTGGTACTCGCGCAGCGCGTCCTCGATCTCGCGGTTGCGCGGGAGCGAGGCGTCGTCGTGGATGCCCAATCGGCTGGCGGCTTTCAGCTTGGCCTGGTGGTAGTCGCGGATGCCGCCCTCGACCATCAGCCGGGCGGCTTCGTGCGCCAGCCGCTGGCGGCGTTCGCGGGTGCGGGTTTCGGCGTGCTGACGGGCGTGGTGCATGGCAGGCCTCCGCGTCGAAACAGACCCGAATGTACACCATGCTCCCGCGTTGTCGATGACGGCGCGCACGCGCCGTCAGGGAGCCTTCACGCCGTGGCGTCAGAAGATGTCGAACGCCTCTTCATCCGGCACCGCATCTTCCGGGCCGTACAGGTCGTAGTCCTGGATGCGGTCCATGTCCTCGACCTTCACCCATTCGGTGACGCCGTTGAGCGTGGCCTGCACCATGCCCTCCGGAGGATCGTTCAGCGCCACCGGCTTGTCCTTCAGGGCCACCCGCATGTAGTCGATCCAGATCGGCAGGGCCGCCTTGCCGCCGTACTCGCGGTAGCCCAGCGACTGGAAGTTGTCGCGCCCCACCCATACCACGGTGGCGTACTGCGCGCCAAAGCCGCCGAACCACGCATCGCGATGGTCGTTGGTCGAGCCGGTCTTGCCGCCCACGTCCTCGCGCCCCAGCACCTTGGCCGCGGTGCCCGTGCCGCGCTGTACCACGTCGCGCATCATCGATACCAGCTGGTAGGCCGTGCGCTCGTCGATCGCGCGCGGCGCGATGACCGCGTTCGGATCGGCGGGCTTTTCCTCGGTGCGTGGCTTGGCCTCGGCCGGCCTGGCGGCGGCCGTGCTCGCGGCCGGGCCGAAGTTGAAGCCGTCCACCACCTGGCTGGCCGTTGCGCCCGCGCCCTGCGCACCCTGGCCGCAGCCGCGGCAGGCCACGGCCGGGTTCTCCTTGAACACCACGTTGCCTTCGCGGTCCTTCACTTCATCGATGAACCAGGGCGTCACCCGCGAGCCGCCGTTGGCGAACACCGCGTAGCCGCGCGCCACCGACAGCGGCGTCAGCGATGCGGTGCCCAGCGACATCGACAGGTTGGGCGGAAGTTCGGCCTCGTCGAAGCCGAACTGGCTGATGTAGGTGCGCGCGAACGGCACGCCGATGCCATCCAGCAGTCGCACCGACACCAGGTTGCGCGACTGCACCAGGGCTTCGCGCAGCCGCATCGGGCCGCGGAAACCGCCGCCGTCGTTCTGCGGCCGCCACATGTGGCCGCGGCGGTCGCGGAACACGACCGGGGCGTCCAGCACGATCGAGGCGGGGTTGAAGCCCTTCTCGAACGAGGCCGCGTACAGGAAGGGCTTGAAGCTGGATCCGGGCTGGCGGCGCGCCTGGGTGGCGCGGTTGAACTTGTTGCCGGCGAAGCTGTAGCCGCCCACCAGCGCGCGCACCGCGCCGTTGTTCGCGTCCAGCGAGACCAGGGCGGCCTGCGCGCGCGGAATCTGGTCGACCACGTAGCTGCCGGGCTCCTTGCCTGCCTTGATGCGGGCCAGGTCGCCGCGCTTGAACAGCTTGGCCGGCGTGCGGCCGGTCCACTTGCTGGCGGCGGCGGGCAGGGTGGTTTCGCGGCCGTCGGGCATGACCACCGTGGCGCCGCCATCGTCGTGGGTACGTGCCACCACCGTGGGAATCAGCCCGTTCTGCGCGGGAATGCCGCGCAGGTGGCCGGCCAGGGTGGCGGCGTCGGCGTCGGCGGCGACGTCGAAATGCCGCTCGATGCCGTTCCAGCCGTGACGGTGGTCGTACAGGCCCAGGCCGTCGCGCACCGCGTCGTTGGCGGCCGCCTGCAGGGTGGCGTCCAGGGTGGTGGTGACGTGGTAGCCCTTGGTCAGCGCCTCCGGTCCGAACCGCGCGATCATCTCCTGGCGCACCATCTCGGCCACGTACGGGGCGTACACCTCCACCGGCCGCTCATGCGGCTTGGCATGCATGGGCTCGGCCTTGGCCTGCGCGGCTTCGGCGGCGGTGACGTAGCCGTCCTCGCGCATCCGCTCCACGACATAGGCGCTGCGCTGCTGGTTGCGGCCGGGGTTGCTGATCGGGTTGCCGCTGGAGGGAAACTTCAACGCGCTCACCAGCGTGGCGGTCTCGGCCAGGGTCAGCTGGTCCAGGGTCTTGCCGTAGTAGTACTCGGCCGCGGCGGCCACGCCATAGGAGCGGTTGCCGAAGAAGCTCTTGTTGAGGTAAAGCTCCAGGATCTCGTCCTTGGTCAGCATCTTCTCGATGCGGACGGCCAGCATCATCTCCACCAGCTTGCGGGTGTAGCTGTACTCCGAGCTCAGGAACCACTGCCGGGCCACCTGCTGGGTGATGGTGCTGCCGCCGGCTACCCGGCCCTCCTTGCGGCTGACGATCTGCCACACGGCCCGGGCGATGCCGGTGGGGTCGATGCCTCGGTGCTCGTAGAACTTGCTGTCCTCGGCGGCGATGAAGGCCTGCTTGACCCGGGCCGGAACCCGGTCGATCTGCACCGGGTAGCGCCGGATCTCGCCGTACAGCCCGATCAGCCGGCCGTCGCTGGCATAGATGTAGAGGGGTTCCTGCAGCTCCACGTTCCGCAGGGCCTGGACGTCCGGGACCTTGGACGAGACCGTGTAGTACAGGACCCCCAGGCCGACCGCGCCGGCCAGGGCAAGTATCAGGAACGTGATGAGGGTCCAACGGAGAAGACGACGGAAACGGGACATCCAGTGCTTTCCGATTGCAGAATTCGTAACGGCAGAGTATAGATGACCGCCGGGATCGCCACGGGCGATTCCAAGGGGAACAGGGACTTGGGGAACAACCCTCGTGAAACGTGACAAGCCGCACAGCCACGTCAACGTCGGTTGCCAAGCGTAAAAACTTGGTTATTAATGTGGGCGCGCATCGTGCGCCCTGTGCCCGTCGGAAGGGGAAAGACCGTGGGGCTAATCCCAAAAAGCCAGTCGCCGCTGATCGGCGTCGACATCAGTTCGACTGCGGTAAAGCTGCTGCAGCTCTCGCGCGTGGGCAACCGTTTCAGGGTTGAGCACTACGCCGTCGAGCCGCTGCCGCCCAACGCCGTGGTCGAGAAGAACATCGTCGAGGTCGAGGCGGTCGGCGAAGCCATCCGCCGCGCGGTGAACCGTGCCGGCACCAAGGCCAAGTACGCGGCGGCGGCCGTCGCCGGGTCCGCGGTGATCACCAAGATCATCCCCATGCCGGCCGACCTGGACGAGAACGACCTGGAAGCGCAGGTCGAACTGGAAGCCGTCAACTACATTCCGTACCCCATCGAGGAAGTGAACATCGACTTCGAGGTGCTGGGCCCCATGCCCAACAACCCGGAGATGGTGCAGGTGCTGCTGGCGGCGTCGCGTTCGGAGAACGTCGAACTGCGCCAGTCGGCCCTCGAACTGGGCGGCCTGACCGCGCGCGTCATGGACGTGGAAGCCTTTGCGGTGGAAAACGCCTTCGCCCTGATGGCCAGCGACCTGCCGGTGCCGCAGGACGGCGTGGTCGCGCTGGTCGACATCGGCGCGACGATGACCACGCTGAACGTCCTGCGCCGCGGCCGCAGCCTCTACAGCCGCGAACAGGTGTTCGGCGGCAAGCAGCTGACCGACGAGGTGATGCGCCGGTACGGGCTGACCTACGAGGAAGCGGGCCTGGCCAAGCGCCAGGGCGGCCTGCCCGAAAGCTACGAAGTCGAAGTGCTCGAGCCCTTCAAGGAAGCCACCGTCCAGCAGATCAGCCGCCTGCTGCAGTTCTTCTACGCCGGCAGCGAGTTCAACCGCGTCGACCAGATCGTCCTGGCGGGTGGTTGCGCGGCGTTGCCCGGCCTGCCGGAGATGGTGGAGGAGCAACTGGGCGTGCCCACCGTCGTCGCCAACCCGCTCGCGCAGATGACCCTGGGCCCGCGCGTGCAGGCGCATGCGCTGGCGCAGGACGCTCCCGCGCTGATGATCGCCACCGGCCTGGCTTTGAGGAGCTTCGACTGATGGCAAGAATCAACCTACTCCCGTGGCGCGCCGAGCGTCGCGTCCAGCGGCAGCGCGAGTTCTACGTGATGCTGGCCGCCGCCGCCGTGGCCGGCCTGTTGCTGTCGTTCCTGCTGTGGTTCCACTACGACCGCCAGGTGGCCGGCCAGACCCAGCGCAACGAGTTCCTGAAGGCCGAGATCGCCAAGGTCCAGGCGCAGAACAAGGAAATCGAGCGCCTCGACGAGCAGAAGCGACGCCTGCTGGCGCGCAAGGACGTGATCGAGAAGCTGCAGGCCAACCGTTCGCAGATGGTGCACCTGTTCGATTCGCTGGTGCGCACCATCCCCGACGGGGTGATGCTGGGCAACATCAAGCAGGACGGCGAAGTCCTGACCCTCGAGGGCCGGGCCCAGTCCAACGCGCGCGTCAGCAGCTACATGCGCAACCTGGAGACCTCCGGCTGGATGACCAAGCCCGAGCTGTCGATCATCGAATCCAAGCCGGAAGAGGTGAAGACCCTCACCAACACCGGCGCCAGCCGCGCGCTGCCCTACGTGTTCAAGCTGACGGTCCGCCTGGCGAACCCGACCGCCGAGCAGGAAGCGGAAACGGCCGCCGCCGGCAACGCTCCCGCCGGCGCCGCGCCCGCGGCCCCGCTGGAGGGGCAGCCGGCGGCGCCGGCCACCCCGCCGCCCGCAACGCCGTCGACGCCGGCACCGGCCCCGGCGACACCGCCGCCAGCCGCGCCGGCCGGTAACACTCCCCCGGCCACCGGGAGCGCCTCATGAGCCAGAAAAAGACATCGCTCAAGAACCTGGACATCAACAACATCGGCGCGTGGCCGCAGAACGCGAAGATCGGCTTCTCGGTGATCCTCGCGCTGTTCATCCTCGCCTTCGCCTACTTCCTCTTCATCAAGGGGAAGACCGAGACGCTGGAATCGCTGGAAGGGGAAGAGGTGCGCCTGCGCCAGGATTTCGAGAAGGAACAGGCCAAGGCCGCCAACCTCGAACCGCTCAAGCAGCAGCTGGCGCAGATGGAGCAGGTGCTGCAGCAGATGCTGCGCCAGCTGCCCAGCAAGACCGAGATGCCGGACCTGATCATCGACATCTCGCAGACCGCGCTTTCCAGCGGGCTGGCCAACGAGCTGTTCCAGCCCGAGCCGGAAACGCTGAAGGAGTTCTACGCCGAAAAGCCGATCCAGCTGCGCATGGTGGGCAACTACCACCAGTTCGGCGCCTTCGTCAGCGGCGTGGCCTCGCTGCCGCGCGTGGTGATTCTGACCATGCACGACATCTCGCTGAAGCCGAAGGAAGGCAAGGGCGGCGTGAGCCGCGGCGCGCTGGAACTGTCGGGCACGGTGAAGACCTATCGTTACCTGGATGAAAAGGAAGTCGCCGACCAGGAAGCCGCCGCCGCGGCCGCCAACGGTCAGGCGGCGCCGGCACCCGCCGCAGGGGGAGCACCATGATCCGCAGTGACGCGCGTTGGCTGGTCCTGTGCGCGCTGGTGATGGTGGGCGGCTGCGCCCGCGGCATCACCAGCACGCCGGGCGACGCCCCGAATCTGGAAAGCTGGGTCGCGGACGTGAGGGCACGCCCCGCGCCGCCGCTGGATCCGCTGCCGGTGATGCAGCAGTTCGAAACCTTCGAGTACGCCGCGCAGACGCTGCGCGACCCGTTCAGCGACGCCTGGAACAATGCCGAGGGCGGCGGCCTGCGCCCCGATCCGGACCGGCGCAAGGAGACGCTCGAACAGTACCCGCTGGACAGCCTGGACATGGTCGGCACGATCGGCAAGGGCGCGGGGCTGGTGGCGCTGGTGATGGGGCCCGACAAGGTCACCTACCGGGTACGTCCGGGGAACTACCTGGGGCAGAGCGATGGCCGGGTCACCTCGGTCCGCGAAGATGGCTTGGAACTTGTCGAACTAGTGCCGGATGGCGCGGGTGGCTGGCTGGAACGGCCGGCGTCGATCGCGCTTGAAGATCAATGATTGGGGGATACACGATGACCGCTTCGAACGCCTACCGCCTGCGGCCGTCCCGGCGCCTGGCCACCCTCCGGGTCTGCTCTCTGGGATGGGCCATCGGCCTGCTGGCCGCTGCCAGCGCCGCCGGCGCCACGCCCCCGGGCCAGCAGGCATCCGCCACTCCGGTCGCCGCCACGGCGGCCCAGGCAGTGTCGGTGTCCAACATCGACTTCCGGCGCGGTGAGGACGGCGCCGGCCGGCTGATCGTCAGGTTCGACGGCCAGGGCGCCACGCCCGACCTCCGCAACCAGGGCGACACCGTGGTCGTGGACGTGGGCAACGCCGCGTTGCCGGCATCCCTGCAGCGGCCGCTGAACGTGGTGGATTTCGCCACCCCGGTCCAGCGCGTCGAAGCGCAGTCCCGGGCCGGCGGCACGCAGCTGGTGCTCAGCACGCGCGGCGACTTCGAATCCCTGGCCTACCAGTCGGGCAACGAATATGTCGTGGAGATCGTGCCCCGGGCCGGCCAGAAGGCCGTGGGCGGCGCGAGCGCCACGGCAGGCACCAGCTCGTCGGCCGTGGTGGCCGCCGCGCAGAAGATCGCCAGCGAAGCCCGCCGCTACAGCGGCCGACCGGTCACGTTCAACTTCCAGGACGTGCCGGTGCGCACCGTGCTGCAGCTGATCGCCGAGGAGTCCAACCTCAACATCGTCGCCTCCGACACCGTGCAGGGCAACGTCACCCTGCGCCTGGTCAACGTGCCGTGGGACCAGGCGCTGGACATCGTGCTGCGCGCCAAGGGCCTGGACAAGCGGCGCGACGGTGCCGTGGTATGGGTCGCGCCGCAGCCCGAACTGGCCAAGTTCGAGCAGGACAAGGAAGACGCGCGCATCGCCATCGAGAACCGCGAGGACCTCATCACCGACTACGTGCAGATCAACTACCACTCCGCCAGCGCGATCTTCAAGGCGCTGACCGAGGCCAAGGGCGTCGGCAACAGCGGCGGTGGCGGCGGCACGGGCAGCAACCAGAACGAGAACGGCTTCCTGTCGCAGCGTGGACGCCTGGTGGCCGACGAGCGCACCAACACGCTGATGATCAGCGATATCCCCAAGAAGATCGCGCAGATGCGCGAGCTGATCGCAGTGATCGACCGCCCGGTCGATCAGGTGATCATCGAAGGTCGCATCGTCATTGCCACGGACACGTTTGCCCGCGACCTTGGCGCGCGTTTCGGCATCTCGGGCACGCGCGTCGGTGACCGTGGCCAGTACCTCAACGGCAATATCGAAGGCGTCGTCGACCAGGTGAACGGCGATGAACGGGTCCTGCCCGACCACATGAACGTCAACCTGCCCGCCAGCGGCTTCATCACCAACCCGGCCGCGAGCATCGCGTATACGCTCCTGGGGCGTAACTTCAACCTCGACCTCGAGCTGTCGGCCCTGCAGGAAGAAGGTCGTGGCGAGGTGATCTCCAACCCGCGCCTGGTGACCACCAACCAGCGTGAAGCCGTGATCAAGCAGGGTCGTGAAGTGGGTTACCTGACCGTCACCGGTTCCGCCAGCGGTGGCAATGCCGCGGTGCCGACCGTGCAGTTCAAGGAAGCCCTGCTCGAGTTGAAAGTGCTGCCCACCATCACCGACGACAACCGTGTCTTCCTGAACCTCAACGTCAAGAAGGACGAAGTGACCCAGTTCGTCGACCTTGGACAGTTCGGTTCCGTCCCCGAACTCGCCCGCCGCGAGATCAACACCGCCGTGCTGATCGAAGACGGCCAGACCGTGGTGATCGGTGGCGTGTACGAGTTCAGCGACCGCGCCAGCGTGGCCAAGGTGCCGTTCCTGGGCGACATCCCCTTCCTGGGCAACCTGTTCAAGAAGAAGGGTCGCAGCAAGGAAAAGGCCGAGCTGCTGATCTTCGTCACCCCGAAGGTGCTGCGCGTGGCCGAACGCCGCTGAGGCCGCTGTCTTCTTGTCGGAAAAAGGGCCCCCACGGGCCCTTTTTCTTTGCACGACTCCAGGCTGAATCCGGCATGCACGCGCGCCCGAGGCGTGAACCTTCCACCCCGGGGTAGGTCAGAATCCACCTTCCCGTCGATTCCGGCTGCATCCATGGATTCCATCCCCACCGGCAACCCTGCGCAATCCGGCCTGTCGCAGGCCCGCCTGCATGAGGCGTTCACGCGTCTGCGCGAGGATCTGTCGCAGACCATCGTGGGCCAGGCCGCGCTGGTCGAACGCCTGCTGATCGCTCTGCTGGCGGACGGCCACCTGCTGGTGGAGGGCGCGCCCGGCCTGGCCAAGACCACCGCCATCCGTGCACTGGCCTCGCGGCTGCAGGCCGATTTCGCGCGCGTCCAGTTCACGCCGGACCTGTTGCCGGCCGACCTCACCGGCACCGAGGTCTGGCGGCCCCAGGAAGGACGGTTCGAATTCCAGGCCGGGCCGATCTTCCACCCCCTGCTGCTGGCCGACGAGATCAATCGCGCGCCGGCCAAGGTGCAGTCGGCGCTGCTCGAGGCGATGGGCGAGCGCCAGGTGACGGTGGGCCGGCACACCTATCCGCTTCCGGCGCTGTTCCTGGTGATGGCCACGCAGAATCCCATCGAGCAGGAGGGCACGTTCCCGTTGCCGGAAGCCCAGCTGGACCGCTTCCTCATGCACGTGAAGATCGGCTACCCGGAGGCGGCCGCGGAAGCCGACATCCTGCGGCTGGCGCGCGATCGTGCGCGCGAGCAGATGCAGCCCCCGTCCATGGCGGTCGAACGCATGCCGCTGGAGGACGTGTTCCGGGCGCGCGCACAGGTGCTGGACCTGCACCTGGCGCCGGCGCTGGAGCGTTACCTGATCGAGCTGGTGCTCGCCTCGCGCGATGCGACGCGTTACGACGCCACGTTGGCCCGGCGGATCGCCTGGGGCGCCAGCCCGCGCGGATCGATCGCGCTGGAGCGCTGCGCGCGCGCCCGCGCGTGGCTGGCGGGCCGCGACTACGTCACCCCGGACGATATCCGCGCCATCGCGCCGGATGTGCTCCGCCACCGCGTACTGCCCAGCTACGAGGCCACGGCGGAAGGCTGGGACGGCGACCGCCTGGTGAAGGCGTTGCTGGACGTGGTGCCCCTGCCCTGAGCGGGCGTCCCGTGTCCCGACTTCCATGAGCGACGGCATCGTCCCCACCCTGCAGGAACTGATCGCGTTGCGTGCGAGCGCGCAGCGACGGCCTCCCGCGCGACGAGGCCGGCATTCCGTGGCCGGCCCTTCCGCGTCATCGCTGCGCGGGCGCGGCATGGAGTATGCCGAGTCGCGCGAATACGTGGCCGGCGACGATGTGCGCCACATCGACTGGCGCCTGACCGCCCGCAGCGGACGCACGCATACCAAGCTCTTCCAGGCCGAACGCGAGCGGCTGACGCTGATCGTCGCCGACACGTCGCCGCTGCTGTACTTCGGCACCCGCGTGCGCTTCAAGTCGGTGCAGGCCGCGCGCGCCGGCGCGGTGGCCGCATGGCAGGCGGTACGCGACGGCGACCGTCTGGCGATCCTGCGCGGCAGCGCCTCGGAAGCGCCGGTCCCGCCGGCATCGGGGCCCCGCGGCGCGCTGCGCGTGCTGGATGCGCTGGTGCGGTGGTATGCGCGACCGCCCGCGGACGATCTGGGACTGGCGTTCGCCCTCGATCATGCCGCGCGCCTGCTGCGCCCCGGTTCACGCCTGCTGGTGCTGGCCGAGCCGCACAGCGTGGCCGGCATCCCGGACACCCGCTGGACCGCGCTGGCGGCCCACCATGACGTGGTCGTGCTGCTGCTGACCGATCCGCTGGAAACCGATCCGCCTTCGCGGCAGCTCCCCTTCGCGGCAGGCGATCGGCGCATCGAACTCGACCTCGCCAGCCCGGCACAACGCGATGCGTGGCAGGGCGAATTCCAGGCGCCTCTGGCGCGCGCCCTGGACCGCCTGCCATCGCGCGGCGTACAGGTGCGCACGCTGTCCACCGGTGCCGCCAGCGACGCCTGGCTGGTCGCGCTGGGCCGGGCGCAATCGCAGGTGGCCTGAGCATGGCGCCGGACACGCTGGTGTTGCGCGACGTGCAGGTACCGCCGGCGCCCTCGTGGTGGCCGCCGGCGCCGGGATGGTGGCTGCTTGCGGGCCTCATCGCGCTGGTGGTGCTGGGCGTGGTGGTCTGGCGCTGGCATCGCCATCGCCGCCTGCAACGCTGGCAGCGCTGGTTCGATGCCGTGCCGCAGGGGCGGGCGCCTGCAGAGCAGGTGGCTGCCGCGTCGGAGCTGTTGCGGCGTGCCGCGCGCCGCGCTTCGCCCGGGGCCGACCGGCTGGAAGGCGAGGCCTGGCTGCAGTTCCTCGACGGCGAGCAGGGGCGCGCCTTCAGCGAAGGGCCGGGGCGGCTGCTGCTGGATGGCGGCTATCGCCGCACCGTCGAGCGGTCCGAACTGGAGGCTGCGCTCGCGGTGGCGCGCGTGCGTTTCCTCGACCTGATGGCGGCGAAGCGATGAGCCTGTCGCTGCCAGCATTGCAGTGGCTGCAGGACGGCTACGCAGGCTTCGCCTGGCCGTGGGCGTGGCTGGCGTTCCCGTTGCCGTGGCTGGTGCGATGGGCCTTGCCCCCGCGCCGCGCGCAGGCCGACGCGCTGAGGGTGCCCTACGGCAATGCCGTGCGGGCGATCGCCACGCAAGGTGGACGCGGCCTGCCGGGGCGTGGCGCCGTCCTGGCCTGGCTGGTGTGGTTCCTGCTGTGCGCCGCCGTGGCCCGGCCGCAGCAGTTCGGCGAAGCCGTCACGCCGCCGGCGAGCGGGCGCGACCTGATGCTGGCCGTCGACCTGTCCGGCAGCATGACCGAGCCCGACATGGAACTGGGCGGCGCGGTGGTGGACCGGCTGACGGCGGCGAAGGCCGTGCTGGCCGACTTCCTCGATCGCCGCGAAGGCGACCGCGTGGGCCTGCTGGTGTTCGGCCAGCGCGCCTACGCGATGACACCGCTGACGCGCGACCTGCAGACGGTGCGCGAGCAGCTGCGCGATGCGGTGGCCGGGCTGGCCGGACGCGAGACCGCGATCGGCGACGCCATCGCCCTGGCGGTGCGCCGGCTGCGCACCCAGCAGGAAGGCCAGCGTGTGCTGATCCTGCTCACCGATGGGGTGAACTCCGCGGGCGTGCTGACGCCGCGGAAGGCGGCCGAACTGGCCAAGGAGGAGCGCGTGCGCATCCATACCATCGCCTTCGGCAGCGACGGTGCGATGAGCCTGTTCGGTATTCCCCTGCCGATGCCGGCCAGTTCGCCGGAGGACATCGACGAGGCGACCCTGCGCGATGTCGCTGCACAGACCGGGGGGCGCTTCTACCGCGCGCGCGATACCAACGAACTGGCCGGCATCTATGCCGAACTCGACCGCCTGGAACCGGTGGAGCAGCCCGGCAAGGCCGTGCGTCCGAGGGTGGAGCGGTATGCCTGGCCCCTGGCCGGCGCATGGGCGGTCGCACTGCTGGCTTTCCTGCTGCCACGGAGGCGCGCATGAGCGCCTTCTGGCCGGCGCTCCATTTCCTGCGGCCGGAATGGCTGTGGGCGCTGCTGGCGCTGCCCTTGCTGGGTGCGTGGTGGCGCGTGCGCCACCGCCGCGACAACGCCTGGCGGGACCATGTGGACGGGCACCTGCTGCCGCACCTGCTGGTGCGTGGCGGCGCGCGGGCCCGTACCGGTCTGGTCGCGGCCACGCTGGCGTACGTGCTGGCCGTGCTTGCATTGGCGGGCCCCAGCTGGCGACAGGCCGACCAGCCGCTGTGGCAGGCCCAGCGGCCGCTGGTGGTCGTGCTGGACCTGTCCAGCCGGATCACGACGCCGGACCTTCCGCCATCGCGCCTGCTGCAGGTGCGGGCGAAGCTGGCGCGTCTGCTCGAGGCGCGCGCGGGCAGTCCGGTGGCGCTGGTGGTGTATGCAGACGATGCATTCACGGTCGCGCCACTGACCGACGACGCGGCCAACATCCAGCTCTATCTCGACGAGTTGTCGCCGGAGATCATGCCCGTGGATGGCCAGCGGGCTGGTCGCGGCATCGCCTGGGCGGCGCGCCTGCTGTCGCAGGCGGATTTCCGCAACGGGGACATCCTGGTGTTCACCGATCGCGCGGACAGCGACGCCTCCAGGGCGGCCTCGGGTGCGCGCGCGAAAGGATACGCCGTGTCCGTGCTCGGGCTGGGCACCTCGACCGGCGCGGCCTATCGCGGCAGCGACGGCACGATAGGCCATGCGGCGCTGGATGCGTCATCGCTGCGCGCGTTGGCCACGGCCGGCGGTGGACGTTACCAACCGGCCAAGACCGACCATGGCGATCTCGCCGCGCTCGGCGTCGCAGCGCCCGCGCTGGAGACGGTGGGCGCATCGGCGACGCCCGGCGGCGGCAAGGCGTGGCGCGACGAAGGCTACTGGTTGCTGGTCCCCCTGATGGCGCTCGCGTTGCTGTGGTTCCGCCGCGGCGCGGCGCTGGTGCTGGCGGCAGCGCTGTGGCTGCCGATGTCCGCGCCCGCGCGCGCCGCCGGCGTGGACTGGTGGCAGCGCAGCGACCAGGCCACGCATGCGCGCCTCGAAGAGGGCGCCGATGCGTATCGCAAGGGCGACTATCCGGCCGCCGAAAAGGCGTTCGCCGGCATCGACACCGCCGTGGGCCAGTACAACCTGGGCAATGCGCTGGCCAAGCAGCAGCGCTACGACGATGCCGTGGCCGCCTACGATCGCGCGCTGCGCCTGCAGCCGGGCATGGCGGACGCCATCGCCAATCGCGCCACCGTCGATGCCGCGCGCAAGCGTCCGCCTTCAGCCGATGACGGGCAGGGCAAGCCCGGACAGCAGGGCGGCAACGGCCAGGCGTCGTCGGGCGCAAAGGGTGATGCCGCCGACGCAGACAAGGCCGGAAAGCAACAGAAGCCGTCGCCGCACGACGCATCGACGTCGCCCTCGGGCAAGCCTGGCCAGGCGCAGGCGGGCAAGGGCACGCCGCCGCAACCTGCGCCGCCCAAGCCGTCGCCCGATCCCGCAGCGCAGGCCGCCGCCGATGCCGCGCAACGCGAACGCATGCGTGCCGCCATGGGCGGACAGGACGGGCAGCGCACCGGCAAGACGCCACAGGATGCGCCGGCCGTGCAGGGCGAAACCGCGGAACAGCGCGAGCGCCGGCAGGCCGTCGACGCCTGGCTCAAACGCGTGCCGGACGAACCCGGCGCGCTGCTCAAGGTGAAGTTCCGGCTCGAACACGAACGCCGGCAGAAGGAAGGGCAATGAAGTACCGCATCTGCATCCTGTTGGCCGTGCTGCTGACCTGGCCCGTGTCGCTGCTCGCCGCGACGCGGGCCTGGCTGGAGCAGCCGCAGGTCACGCTCGGCCAGGCGGTCACGCTCAACGTGGAAACCGATGCGGTGTCCGCCACCCCGGACCTCACGCCGCTGCTGCGCGATTTCGAAGTGGAAGGCCAGTCCGACAGCCGCAGCGTGCGGCTGGTGAACGGGCGCATGAGCGCCAGCACCACGTTCTCTCTGACCCTGCGTCCGCGGCGCGCGGGCACCCTGGCGATCCCCGCGCTGCAGGTGGGCAGCGAGCGCACCGCCCCGCTGACCCTGGAAGTGGGCGCCACGGCGACCGCTCGTGCGGCCGCCAACGGCCTGGTGTTCGTCGAAACCGAGGTGGACGACCCGAACCCCTATGTGCAGCAGTCGGTCGGCGTCACCGTGCGGCTGTACTACGCGACCCCCCTGGTGTCGGGGCAGCTCGATCTGGATCCGCCCGATGGCGCGCTGTTGCAGCGCGTGGGCGAAATCGTGCAGTCCAGCCGCGAGATCGACGGACGGCGCTACAGCACGGCCGAGCGCCGCTTCCTGCTGGTGCCCGAGCGCAGCGGTGCGCTGACCCTGCCGGGCGCGCGCTTCCAAGGGCGCGGCGCCGGTGGCTGGATGGACGATCTACTGGGCGGCAACAGCCGCGTGGTCGACATCACCGGTGCGCCGCGCACGCTGCAGGTGCGTGCGCAGCCGGCGGGCGCGCCGCAGCCCTGGTTGCCGGTGCGCGATCTGCGGATGCGCTACACCGCCGTGCCGCAGCAGTTGCGTACCGGCGAAGCGGGTACGCTCACCGTCGAGACCACGGTCGTCGGCGCGACCCAGGCGCAGTTGCCGGAACTTCCGGCCCCCTCGATTCCCGGCGCGCAGGTCTTCGCCGAACCGCCGCAGTTCGACGAGCGCTTCGCCGGCGGTACGCCGCAGGTGACCCTGACGCGCCGCTATTCGGTCGTGCCCTCGCAGGCGGGCACGCTGGTGGTCCCGGGTACGGCCATGGCGTGGTGGGACGTGCGCGCCGGCGCGGCGCGGCGCGCGACCTTGCCCGACCTGACCTTGCCGGTGGTGGTCGGGACCGGGGCGCCGTCGTCCATGCCCTTCGCGGGCGCAGCGGGCGCCGCGGCCACCCCGTCCGGGGGCGCCGGCGACGACATCCTGCTGGGGGGCGAACGGCGCGTCCCGCCCCACCTGTGGCCGTGGCTGGCCGCGGGCTTCGCCTTGCTGTGGTTGACCACGTTGCTGTGGGGACTGACACGGCGTGCAGGGGCCTCGCCGGCTCCTCGCACTCGCGTGCGAGCCAGCGCCGGCGCACCGGCCATCGCGCCCGCCACCCACACTGCGGCCGACCTCAAGCGCGCGCTGGATGCGGGCGGGCTGGACGACATCGAGGACGTGCTGCGTGGCATGGCGCGCCCGGCCGCCGCCGATCTCGACGATCTGCACCGCCGGCTCGCTTCGTCTTCGCAGCGCACGGCGGTGGAGCTGCTGCGCCGCGCGCGCTGGGCCGGCGGCGATGCCGCACAGGCGCGGGCGGCGTTGCGCGAAGCCTTCCGTGGCGGGCCGCGATGGCAGGCAGCGGAGCCGGGCGAAGTGGAAGAGCCCCTGCCTCCGTTGTACCCGCGATGAGGGAAACCGGGCGGACGTTCGTCATTCCCTTGGCCATGGCGGCGATGCCATCGCAGCCAGTCCGGCCAGGCCCGTCGCGTATCGACGGGGCGTCCTGGCCGGTTTGCTAAGCTCCGGACTTTGCCCTTGCAGGACCCGCCGATGACCGACGCCACGCCCGCCACCCGCGCCAGACTCCCGCTGCACTGGAAGATGGCCATCGGCTTCGGCGTCGGCCTGATCGTCGGCCTCATCGTGCATGCCACCGGCCAGGGCGACGCGGGCTGGGTGCAGGACGTCACCAAGTACGTCACCACGCCCTTCAGCAAGATCTTCCTCAACCTGATCTTCATGCTGATCGTGCCGCTGCTGTTCTCCGCGCTGGTCTGCGGCATCGCCGAGATGGGCGACATCCGCGCACTCGGCCGCATCGGCTGGAAGACGCTGGCCTACACCGTGCTGCTGTCGGCGGTGGCGGTGCTGCTGGGCCTGCTGCTGGTCAACCTGCTGAAGCCGGGCGTGGGCGTGGATCCCGCACTGGCGCAGCAGCTCATCGCCGAGAACGCCGAGCGCACCAAGGAAATCGTCGCCAGCGTCGGCAGCCAGCCGACCGGCATGGACATGCTGCTGTCCATCGTGCCGGACAACGTGATCGGCGCAGCCTCCAGCAACGCCGCCATCCTGTCGCTGATGTTCTTCGCGGTGATGTTCGGCATCGGCCTGGTGCTGACCCCGTCGGAGAATACCGGCATCCTGAAGCGCGGCATCGAGGGCGTGTTCGAGATCTCGATGACGCTGATCGGCCTGGTGATCCGCCTGGCGCCTTACGCCGTGGCCTGCTTCATGTTCAACCTGGCGGCGATCTTCGGCTTCGACCTGCTGGTGCGGCTGGGCGCCTACGTCGGCGTGGTGGTGCTGGCGCTGGGCCTGCACCTGCTGGTCAGCTACTCGGTGGCGCTGAAGCTGGCCGGCTACTCGCCGCTGCGCTTCTTCCGCGGCGCGCAGGAGGCGATGGTGATGGCGTTCTCCACCGCGTCCAGCAACGCCACCCTGCCCACCGCCCTGCGCGTGGCCGACGAAAAGCTGGGCCTGCCGCGCACCGTGTCGCGCTTCGTGCTGACCGTGGGCGCCACCGCCAACCAGAACGGCACCGCGCTGTTCGAGGGCGTGACGGTGATCTTCCTGGCCCAGTTCTTCGGCGTGGACCTGTCGCTGGGGCAGCAGTTCATGGTGATGCTGGTGTGCATCCTCGGCGGCATCGGCACGGCCGGCGTGCCGTCCGGTTCGCTGCCGGTGGTGGCGCTGATCTGCGCGATGGTCGGGGTGAACCCCATCGGCATCGGCCTGATCCTGGGCGTGAACCACTTCCTGGACATGTGCCGGACCACGCTGAACGTCACCGGCGACCTGACCCTGGCCACGCTGGTCGCCAAGGGCGAACGTGGCGACGTGAAGTTGCCGGGCCAGACCGGCTAACACCCCGGAAAGCGCCCCGCAACCGCGACAGCGCGGGCGGGGGGTGGGACAATGGGCCGCCCGCAGCCCGCCGGGCGCCGCCCCCTCCGCTCCGACTCCCATGACGACGCCCACCCGCCGCCAGCTCGCCAACGCCATCCGTTTCCTCGCCGCCGACGCGGTCCAGGCCGCCAATTCCGGCCACCCCGGCATGCCCATGGGCATGGCCGACATCGCCGAAGTGCTGTGGAACGACTACTACCGCCACAGTCCGTCGAACCCGCACTGGTTCAACCGCGACCGCTTCGTCCTGTCCAACGGCCACGGCTCGATGCTGCATTACGCGCTGCTGCACCTGGCCGGCTACGACCTGCCGCTGCAGGAACTGAAGAACTTCCGCCAGCTGCACAGCAAGACCGCCGGCCATCCGGAACGCCACGAGACCCCGGGCGTGGAAACCACCACCGGCCCGCTCGGCCAGGGCTTCGCCAACGCGGTCGGCTTCGCGTTGGCCGAGAAGCTGCTGGCGCAGCGCTTCAACCGCGAAGGCCACGACCTCATCGACCACCGTACCTTCGTGTTCATGGGCGACGGCTGCCTGATGGAAGGCGTGTCGCACGAGGCCGCCTCGCTCGCCGGCACCTGGGGCCTGGGCAAGCTGGTGTGCTTCTGGGACGACAACAAGATCTCCATCGACGGCAACACCGACGGCTGGTTCACCGACGACACGCCGGCCCGCTTCGAGGCCTATGGCTGGCAGGTGGTGCGCAACGTCAACGGTCACGACCCGGTCGAGATCAGGACCGCCATCGACACCGCGCTGAAGACCGCCGATAAGCCCACGCTGATCTGCTGCCGCACCACCATCGGCTTCGGTTCGCCGAACAAGGCCGGCAAGGAATCCAGCCACGGCGCACCGCTGGGCAAGGACGAGCTGGAGGCCACCCGCGCCGCGCTGGCATGGCCGTACGGTCCGTTCGAAGTGCCCGCCGACATCTACGCCGGCTGGAACAAGGCCGAGGCCGGCAAGGCGCTGGAAGCCGAGTGGAACGCGCGGCTCGACGCCTACGCCGCCCAGTACCCGGAGCAGGCCGCGGAGCTGAAGCGCCGCGCATCCGGCGAACTGCCCGCCGACTTCGCCGCGCAGGCCGATGCCTACATCGCCAAGGTGCAGGCCGAAGGCCCGGTGATCGCCTCGCGCAAGGCCTCGCAGAACGCCATCGAAGCCTTCGCGCCGCTGCTGCCGGAACTGGTGGGCGGCTCGGCCGACCTGGCGCACTCCAACCTGACGCTGTGGAAGGCCAGCAAGTCGGTCTCCACCACCGATCCGAACGCCAACTACGTGTACTACGGCGTGCGCGAGTTCGGCATGACCGCCATCGCCAACGGCCTGGCGCTGCATGGCGGCTTCGTGCCGTTCGACGCCACCTTCCTGGTGTTCAGCGACTACGCGCGCAACGGCGTGCGCATGAGCGCGCTTATCCCGGCCCACGCCATCCACGTGTACACCCACGACTCCATCGGCCTGGGTGAGGACGGCCCCACGCACCAGCCGGTCGAGCACCTGGCCTCGCTGCGCTACATCCCGAACAACGATGTGTGGCGCCCCTGCGACGCAGTGGAGTCGGCGGTCGCATGGAAGCAGGCGATCATCCGCCAGGACGGCCCGAGCTGCCTGGTGTTCTCGCGCCAGAACCTGCCGCACCAGCCGCGCACCACCGCGCAGGTGGGCGACATCGCGCGCGGCGGCTACGTGCTGGCCGATGCCGACGGCACGCCGGACGTCATCCTGATCGCGACCGGTTCGGAAGTGGGACTGGCCACGCAGGCCAAGGCCGCGCTGGACGCGCAGGGGCTGAAGACGCGCGTGGTGTCGATGCCGTCGACCGACGTGTTCGACCGCCAGGACGCGGCCTACCGCGAATCCGTGCTGCCGAACGCCGTGCGCAGGCGCGTGGCGGTGGAAGCGGCCACCCGCGACTTCTGGCGCAAGTACGTGGGCCTGGACGGCGCGGTGATCGGCATGTCCACGTTCGGCGCCTCCGCCCCGGCCGATGCGCTGTACCAGCACTTCGGCATTACCGTCGAGGCGGTGGTCGAGGCGGCGAAGTCGCTCTGAAGTGAACCTTGCCTGGACAGCAAAGGGCGCGCCTCGGCGCGCCCTTTGTTTTTTGCCGGATGACGGGATGCGGAGCGCGTGCGGCGCCCGTTACCGCGTCTGGCGCAGGCCGAGCGCCAGCAGCTTCGCCTCGAGGCGTTCGCCCAAGGTCGCGGGCGATGAAAGCCCCATCCGTTCCATCGCCTCGGCATCGTCCGATTTGGCACCCAGTGCGTGCAGCACGGTGCCGATCTTCTTCCACGGCGTGGCGGTATTCGCCTTCAGCCAGCCCAGCGCCTTGACGATGCGCTGCTCCACGTCGGTGAAATCGCTGCCCAGCGGGTAGTCGGGCAGGGTGCCGTCATGGCGGAACGCGCGCAGGCGCGCCGACAGGTGGACGGGCGTGTTGTCGGTCCAGTGGCCGGGCGCATGGAAGCCGGCACGCAGCTTGCCCGCGCGCTGCGCCTGTCGCACCAGCGCCTGCTGGAAGCGCGCATCGGTAATGCCGCCCATCGCGATGATGCAGTCCTCGTCGTTCCTGCCGCGCAGGTCGGCGATGCCGTACTCGTTGACGTACAGGTCGCGCAGGTGACGGGGGATGGTGGTGTGGCCGTAATTCCAGCGCACGTTCGACTCCGCCGCGCCGGCATCCTCGCGCACCGTGCGGAACATCAGCGCGCTGCGTGCGTTGTCCAGCGCGTTGGACATGTCCACGAAGTTGTACTGCCCGCCCACGCCCGACACCACGCGCCCGTCCTCCAGGCCGTCGGACACCGCCGCGCCCAGTGCCGTGACCATCATGCAGGAGTTGAAGAAGCGCGCGTCGTGGCGCTGCAGGCGCGCCAAGGTTTCGCACCCGCGCTGCAGTTCGTTGATCATGCTGATGCGGCGCATGCCGATGGCGCGACGCTGGGCGTCCGGCAACTCGCGCAGCCACTGGTAGAACGCGGGCGATCCCAGGTAGAACGCGCCATGCAGGTACTCGCCGTCGCGCTCCAGCCGGGCCTGGTCGCCGAGGTTGGCGGTGCCGTCGGCGATGCGCCGCATCAGGGCCTCGTCATCCACCACCTTGCGCCGGATCACGCCGGTTTCCACCAGCCGCTTGAACCCCTCGTTGACCATCTCGCTGCAGCCGTACAGGCCGATGGCGAAGGGGTCCAGTCCGCCGCTGGCGAGCACGGCGGGGTGCCGCTCCAGCTCCGGATCCAGCGCCGCCAGCACGCGCCGGTAGGTGGCGTTGTCGGTGTGGCGCAGCACCAGCGCGTGGCACAGCGCATCGGCCAGCGCACCGATGCCGATCTGCAGCGTGCCGCCGTCGCGCACCAGCGCGCTGGCATACAGCCCGATGGCGAAGTCGACGTCCGACACCGGCTGGCGCGGCAGCCCGAACAGCTGCGGATAGGGGCCTTGCGGGCTCACGACGATGTCGAAGTAGGTGTCCTCGACGGCCGCCGTGCCTCCCATCCAGGGCAACTGCGGATCGACTTCGGCCACCAGCAGCGGCCGTGCCAGTCCGCGTGCGAGATGCGCATCGACCGTGTCCTGGGTGAGGTCGTTGTTGCACGAGAACGACAGCCGGGTGCCGCCGGGCTCGCGCGCGACCTTCTGCACGATGACATTGAGGGCACGGTCGGCCAGCGCGCGCGGCACGTGCGTGTAGTTGAGGCTGGCGTACAGGCGCTGCGCCGTGGTGGATCGCAGCAGGGCGCCGCCCTGCATGTAGAACTCCTCCACTTCCATGTGCGCGGGCATGGCATCGCGTTTCATCGCCTGCACGTAGTCCAGGCGGGGAAAGTCGTCGCCGAAATGCCGCGCGGCGAAGGGCTTCACGAAGCGCCCTTCCAGTCCCCGCCCGGCGGTGGGCGGATCGAGCGAGAGCGCGGTGTAAAGCGACCAGGGACGCGAAGGATCCGCCACGCCGCGCGCGTACAGCGCATTGAGCAGCCGGTGCGGCTTGCCGATGCCCAGCGGCGCGCCGATGCGCAGCGGGCCGCAGGTGCGGGCCAGGATCAGGTCGACGGCTTCGTCGAGGTCGGTGAGGTGGTCAGGGTTCATGGGCGCAGCTTAGGCGAAGCGGGATGATCTGCCGACGAACGGCGGAGCGATAGGGCTTGACAGAGGATTCGTTTACGCATGTAATCAATAAAAATTACAGGTGTAAACGCATGTCGATCAGCGATGCCGAAGCCGTGGTGATGGAGGTGCTGTGGGGACGCCATCCCGCCAGCGCCGAGGACGTGGTCGCGGCCCTGGCGGGGCGGGCCGAATGGGCGGAGCCGACCGTCAAGACGCTACTCAACCGCCTGCTCAACAAGGGCGCGATCCGGGCGGAAAAGGACGGGCGGCGTTACCTGTATTCCCCCGTCCTCAGCCGTGACGCCTGGCTGGCGGAGCAGAGTGCGGGAGTGGTGGACCGGCTGTTCGGAGGACGCGTTGCGCCGCTGGTGGCCCACTTCAGCGAGCGACGCAGGCTCTCGCCGGCCGATATCGCAGAACTCAAGCGCCTGATCGCGGAGCTCGACGATGGTCAGTGACGCGATGGTGGCCCTGCTCGAGGCGACGCTGGCCAGCACGCTGGCGATCCTGTTGGTGATGACCCTGCGCGTACCGCTGCGCCGACATCTCGGTGCCGCCGCTGCGCACGCGGTGTGGCTCTGCGTGCCGCTGGTTTGCGTGGCCATCCTGTTGCCGGGACGCCAGGCTGAAACGCAGTGGGCGCTGCCGCTGGTCGCCGTGCTGCCGCCGGTGCCCCTCGCGGCCGCTGGCGAGGCGAAGCCGCTGGCTCCATGGTCCTCGTGGCTCTTCTGGTCCTGGTGCGCGGGCGCCATCTTCACCGCGGGCCGGCTGGTCCTGCAGCAGCGCCGCTTCGTCCGTGGACTGGGCCCACTGGCGCCGGCCGCGCCGGACGTGCTGCATGCGCGCACGTGCGAGGGGCTACCGGCCGCCTACGGCGTACTGCGGCCACGGATCGTGGTGCCGGCCGATTTCCACACCCGCTATACGGACGCGGAGCGCGCCCTGGTGCTGTGCCACGAGCGCCTGCACATCCAACGCGGCGACCTGATCGGCAACCTGCTTGCCGCACTGCTGCGCAGCCTGTTCTGGTTCAACCCGCTGATGCACCTGGCCGCGCGCCTGCATCGCCTGGACCAGGAATTCGCCTGCGATGCGGCCGTCATCGCGCGTCATCCCGGTGAACGCCGCCGATACGGCGAGGCGATGCTGAAGGCGCACCTGGCCGGCACCCCGCTTCCCGCGGGCTGCCATTGGACGTACCGACACCCGCTCAAGGAGAGAATCGCCATGCTCAAGCACCCCTTGCACAGCCGCGCCCGCCGGTTCGCGGCGGCCGCACTGGTCATGTCGACGGTCGCCGGCACCGGTATGGCGGCATGGGCCGCCCAACCTGCAGCGCAGGCGCAGGCCGTGCACGACTTCCACTACCGCATCGGCGCTGCGCTCGAGGTCGATGGCGAGCGCCAGGACTTCGCGCTGCGCGACTGGCCGGGACGGAAGGTGGGCTTTGCAACGACCACCCGGGCCGGGCGCGTCTGGCGCATCGAGCTGACCGTCGATCCGGCGCAGCCCGGACAGGTGAAACTGGTCGGCGATATCAGCGTGGACGGCAGGCCGCTGTCGGCGCCGGTGCTGATCGGCGCGCTCGACCAGCCGATGCGCATCGAAGCGACCGCGCCGGAGGGTGGCTCGACCTTCGCGCTGTCGATGGTCGTCAGCCGGCACGATGGCGCACCGGGCCCGGATGCCGCCAGCCTGCCGAAGCAGCCCGCGCCGGCCTACCCGCAGGAGGCGAAGGCGCTCGGCCAGAGCGGCCACGTCGTGCTGAAGCTCAGGGTGGGGCCCGATGGCCGCGTCCGCGAAGCCGTCGTGGAGGAATCGGTGCCTGCCGGCCTGTTCGACGCCGCGTCGCTGGCGGCGGCGCAGCGATGGACCTTCGACCCACCGATGGAGAATGGCGTGCCGGTGGAAGGATGGGTGCGCGTGCCGATCCGATACGACATCGATGGCGGCCACGCCGAAGACGGTGGCGACGTTCCCGCCGCGGCCGGGCAGCCTGCGGGGTGAGGCGTATGCGAGGTCCGGGATATCGCGGCGTCCCCATGCGGATCGTCGCCTGCGCCATGGTGGCGTGCACGGCCGCCGGCTGCGCGCATCGCGTCGAACAGGTCGATCAGCGCCTGCTGTTGCCCCAATCGGCCGGGCACTACCAGATGGCGCCGCACCAGGCCTTCGTCTACCCGGTGCCGATCCAGATGGCCGGCCCTGCATTCCCTGCCGCGGGCATGCCACGCGAACTGCCGCCCCTCACCCTGTGCGTATCCTTCGTGGTGGATGCCGAAGGCAAGGCGACGCGGGTCGCCCCCCTTCGGCAGGCGGGCTGCGCTGATGGCGCATCGCAGCCTTCGCTGCGCGATGCCGCGCTTTCCGCGGTGGCGGGATGGACGTTCGAGCCGGCCATGTTCTGCGACTATCCGGACGCGGCGAGCCGCGACCGCGACTGGAACGGCGACGGCTGCGCCGGCGAGCGCGTGCAGGCGCGCGTGGTGCCGGTGTCCCTGGCCTATGCGTTCACCTTCGAGATCCGCGAAGGCAGGCAGCGCGTGGCCACGCGCAAGCGCTGACGCTCACTGCTCCAGCATGTCCGGCCGGAACAGCCGGCGCCGGGGAGACCTCGCGGCCGGCGATCATGAAGCGGCCGTCGCCTCGGTAGTGCACCGTGCGCGGGATGCGCGGCGAGGGGGCGACATGCGCCGCCACCACGCGCCACACGAACAGGGGGTAGTCGGCGGTGATGCGCGTTTCGTGCAGGCGGCACTCGAACTGCGCGTGGCATTCGGCGATCCGCGGTGCCCCGACTTCGCGCGAGGACAGCGGCGTCAGGCCGAAGCGCTCGAACTTGTCCTGCTCGGTGCTGCTGCAGTTGCTGATGCGCACCACCGTGTCCAGCAGGTCCTCGGTCGGCAGGTTGATCACGCACTCCCGGCTGGCCCGGGCCAGGGCATGGCTGCGGTTGGCATCCCAGATGTACGTGCCCACCAGGTCGTAGCCCAGCATCATGTGCCAGCCCAGCGTCATGATCGCGCGCTCGCCGCGGTGGGCGGTGCTCAGCAGGACCACCGGGCCCGGCTCCAGGTAGCGGCGGGTCTGGTCGACGGGCAGGGACTTCCAGCGCTTGGCCTGTTTCATGCGGGACACTCCGGTGGCGTGGCCGCAGGATACGGCGGCCTCAGTCGAGGACGTGTGTGGAATCGGCCACGCGACGCACTTCGTCCGGGTGATGGCTGACGTAGACGATGGGCAGGCGGATCTCGTCGCGCACGCGCTGCAGGTAGGGGATCAGTTCCTCCCTGCGGGCCTGGTCCAGCGACGACAGGGGCTCGTCGAACAGCAGCAACGACGGTTGCGAGAGCAGGGCGCGGCCGATCGCCACGCGCTGCGCTTCGCCGCCGGACAGGTTGCGCGTGCGCCGGCCGAGCAGGGGCGCGATGCCGAGCAGGTCCACGACCGCATCGAATCCGAACCTCGGCGCGCCGCGCCCGCCATGGCGCCCGTAGAGCAGGTTGCGGCGCACGTCCAGGTGCGGGAACAGCCGCGCATCCTGGAACACGTAGCCGACGCGGCGCTGGTGCACCGGCACGTCGATGCGGCGCGCGCTGTCGAACAGGCAGCGGCCGTCCACGGCGATGCGGCCGGCGACCGGCGCCACCAGTCCGGCGATGGCGTTGAGGACCGAGGTCTTGCCGGCGCCCGAGGGGCCGACCAGCGCGATCACGCGCGCGCCGTCCTCGATGCGCACGTGGCGATGGAAGGTGCCGCGCCGAAGTTCGATGTCCAGGTCGAGCATCAGCCGTCCTCGCCGTGGCGCGTGGGATGGCGTCGCACCAGCCATTCGGAGAGCAGCAGGGCCGCCAGCGAGATCGCCACGGCGACGGCGGCGAGGCGCCAGATGCCGGCCTCGCCGCCGGGCACCTGCATCAGTCCGTAGATCGCCGACGACAGGGTCTGGGTTTGGCCGGGGATGTTGGAGACGAAGGTGATGGTGGCGCCGAACTCGCCCAGCGCCTTGGCGAAGGCCAGCACGCTGCCGGCGACCAGGCCGGGCCAGGCCAGCGGAAGCGTGACGGTGAAGAAAACCCGCCACGGACCGGCCCCCAGCGTGGACGCGGCCTGTTCCAGCCGGCGGTCCGTGGCTTCCAGCGACAGGCGGATCGCACGCACCATCAGCGGGAATCCCATCACCGCGCAGGCCAGCGCCGCGCCGGTCCAGCGGAACGCGAACACCAGGCCCAGGTGTTCCTTCAGGAAGGCGCCCACGGCGCCCTGCGTGCCCAGCGTGACCAGCAATGCATAGCCCATCACCACCGGCGGCAGCACCAGCGGCAGATGAACCAGCGCATCCAGCAACGCCTTGCCCGGGAAGCGCGTCCGTGCCAGCAGCCAGCCCACCAGCACGCCCAGCGGCAGGCTGGCCAGCGCCGCCACCGCAGCGACCTTCAGGCTGAGGCGGATCGCGGTGAGCTCGTCGGGCGTGAACGCATCGAACATCGGCTCAGTCCCGCACCGCGAATCCGTGCCGATGGAAGATGGCATCCGCGGCAGGCGAGGCCAGCCACCGCACGAACGTAGAAGCCTGGGCCGACCGGGGCCCGCGCAGCGCGGCCACGGGATAGACGATGGCCGGATGGCTGTCCTCGGGGAACGTCGCCACCACGCACACCGCGGGCTCGGCCTTCGCATCGGACGCATACACCACGCCCAACGGCGTTTCGCCACGCGCCACCAGCATCAGCGCCGCACGCACGCTCTCCGATTCCGCCAGCCGCGCCTTCACGCCGTCCCACAACGACAGCGATTCCAGCGACGCGCGGGCGTACTTGCCCGCAGGGACGGTCCGGGTCTGGCCCAGGGCCAGGCGGCCCTCCCCGAGGGCGGCCAGCAGCGTCGCGGGCCGCTTCAGGTCCACACGCACCCCGCTTGCCTTGGGCGCGACCAGCACCAGCCGGTTGCCCAGCAGGTTGCGCCGCGTGGCGGGCACCACCCGGCCCTGCTGCTGCAGGTAGTCCATCCATTCCAGATCGGCGGAGAAGAATGCGTCGGCGGGCGCCCCCTGTTCGATCTGCCGCGCCAGCGCCGAACTGGCGGCATACGACACGCGCACCGGTGTGCCGGTCTGTTTCCGGTAAGCCGCGGCGGCCTCGTCCAGCGCTTCCTTCAGGCTGGCGGCGGCGAAGACGATGAGGCCGCGGTCCTCCTGCGCATGGGTGGCCACGGGCGCCAGCACCAGCGAAAGCAGGACCAGCATGGCAAGGAAGGAGCGCAGCGGTGCGTACAGGTTCATGCGAACGACACCTTGGGGGGAAGGCTAGCCGACGAAGAGGTGGCGGTTCCCATGCGGCATCGGCCGCCCGGTCACCGCCGTCCGAGGGCCTGGTTGAGCACGGCGGCCAGGGCGGTGCCGCCGGCACGCAACTGGCGCTCCACGATGGGCAGATGCTGGTCCACGTAGCGCTGGTCCAGCCTGGCGCGGCCCGGATACACGCCCGGCCCCGTCGCCACACGGCACGAGTGTTCGGCCCATTCGGCCGCCGGTGGCGGCAGCGCGCTGGCGCCCAGCGCCGGGCGGGGCAGCGTACGCAGGCGTTGCAGATGGTCGGCTTCGCTGCGGCCGGTGGACAGCAGCATGCGGCTGTCCCACAGCGTGTGCAGGTTGGTGCCGCGGCCGTCGAAGTTGACCTGCACGTCGTTGCCGCCCTTGTCGTGGGCGTAGCCGGCATGCAGGGGCTGGTGCACGTCCCCCACGAAGTGCACGACGAACTTCAGCGCCTGCAGCCGCTCGGCATGCGTACGCGTCCGATCCGCCAGGATCGCCGCCTGCGCGTGGATCGCCTCGACGACGCAGTTGCCGCCCGGGCAGTCGCGGACCTGCTCGTAGGCGCAGTCGTGTTCGCCGAGATTGACGAAGTGCCAGCGCGCGGACGTCCTGCCGAGCACGGGATCGTTCTTGCGGAGGTCGTCGGCCCAGCTGGCGATGCCGGCCAGGGTCGGATCCGGCTCGCCCTGCAACAGCACCTCGGCCTGGCGGCGCGCCTGCGGCGTCAGGTCGTCCCATGCCAGCAGCGCCACCAGGCGATGGCCCAGCGGGCCCCATGCGTGCGCCGGGAGCGGCAGCAGTGCGAGCGCGACGGCGAGGACGAATGCGGGAATGAAAAGAAGGGGACGGACCATGCCGGTACTTTAACCGACACGGGCCGTCCCCATTGCGCGTTGCGGACCTTATGCGGTGCTCAGAACTTCACGACATAAGCCACGCCGTACACCAGCGGGTCGATGTTGGCGGTGCCCAGCTTGGCGCCGTCCACCTCGACGTCGGTGTCGATGTCGATCCAGCGCGCGTCCACGCGCACCGCGCCGCGCTCGCTGACCTTGATGTCCATGCCGACGTGCGCGGCCAGGCCCCAGGAGTCGTCCAGCTTCAGGTCGGTGCCTGCCAGCGCGCCCTTCGTGTCTTCGCTGAAGAACGTGGTGTAGTTCAGGCCGGCGCCGAGGAACGGCGAGACCTTGCCCTGGCTGTTGAAGTGGTACTGCAGCGAAACGGTCGGCGGCAGGTGCTTGGTGCTGCCCACCGTGCCGACGCCTTCGATGGCGATGTCGTGCTTGAACGGCAGCGCGGCCAGCACTTCCAGGCCCAGGTTGTCGCGCAGGAAGTATTCGAAGGTGACGGTCGGCTTGACGTCGCTGTCGATGTCCAGCGGCAGGGTGCCGCCGGCCAGCGTGCCGTTGTCGGATTTCGGGTTCACCTGGTGCACGCCGACGCCCAGGGTCCAGTCGCCCTTGGACTGGGCGAAGGCGGGAGCGGCGGCGCCGAAGGCGAGGGCGATGGCAATCGGGATCAGGGTCTTCTTCATGTTGATGACGCTCGTTGGAGAGTGGGGCCAGTCTCCACCCGCGTCCGGCGTGCCGCCTTGATCCTGATCAATGCCCGCCACGGCCTGCCGCCGGGGCGGGCTGCTAGAATGTGGGCCCCGTCAACCCCGCCGCGCCGCGCGCGGCCGCAGGAGTCCTGAGCAATGTCGATCAAGGTGGGTATCAACGGCTTCGGCCGCATCGGGCGCAACGTGCTGCGTTCCGCCGTGCAGAACTTCGGCAACGACATCCAGATCGTCGCCATCAACGATCTGCTGGAACCGGACTACCTGGCGTACATGCTCAAGTACGATTCCGTGCACGGCCGTTTCGACGGCGAGGTGAAGGTCGAGGGCGGCGCGCTGTTCGTCAACGGCAGCAAGATCCGCCTGACCCAGGAGCGCGATCCGGCCAACCTCAAGTGGGACGAGGTCGGCGCCGATGTCGTCATCGAATCCACCGGCCTGTTCCTCGACAAGGCCACCGCGCAGAAGCACCTGGATGCCGGCGCGAAGAAGGTCATCCTGTCGGCGCCGTCGAAGGACGACACGCCGATGTTCGTCTACGGCGTGAACGACAAGACCTACAACGGCGAAGCGATCATCTCCAACGCCTCCTGCACGACCAACTGCCTGGCGCCCATCGCCAAGGTGCTGCACGACAAGTGGGGCATCAAGCGCGGCCTGATGACCACCGTGCACGCGGCCACCGCCACGCAGAAGACCGTCGACGGCCCCAGCAACAAGGATTGGCGCGGCGGCCGCGGCATCCTGGAAAACATCATCCCGTCCAGCACCGGCGCGGCGAAGGCCGTCGGTGTGGTGATCCCCTCGCTCAACAAGAAGCTCACCGGCATGTCGTTCCGCGTGCCGACCAGCGACGTGTCGGTGGTCGACCTGACCGCCGAGCTCGAAAACCCGGCCACGTACGACGAGATCAAGGCCGAGATGAAGGCGCAGAGCCAGGGCGCGCTGAAGGGCATCCTGGGCTACACCGAGGACAAGGTGGTGGCCACGGATTTCCGCGGCGACACCCGCACCTCGATCTTCGACGCCGAGGCCGGCATCGCGCTGGACCCGACCTTCGTCAAGCTGGTGGCCTGGTACGACAACGAGTGGGGCTACTCCAACAAGTGCCTGGAGATGGTCCGCGTGGTCGCCGGCAAGTAAGCCGCGCAGCGGCCCCACAGGCCGTCGCGCATCCCGACACGGGCGCCCCAGGGCGCCCGTGTCGTTTCCGGGTATCGCCAGGCGATACCGCGCGCGCCCTGGGCGACCACCCGCGGATCGGAATCTTGCAAATCCCCGGGCCATGTCCGAGGCTGCGGGCGCGGCTGCATGGACGGCCGGAGGGCGCGGCATGCCGCGTCCTTGCACCGGAAACACGCACAGACGAGGGCGGGGAATGGATGACGTGGTCGGGTTGTTGGTCCTGGTGGGGCTGGCCGTGCTGGCCATGCCCGTGCTGCTCATCGTCGCGCTGGTGTCGGTCAGCGGCCTGAAGCGCCGCGTCGCCACGCTGGAAGCGCAGGTCGCGCAGTTGCGCGCCGCGCGCGCTGCCGCGCCCGCACCGGCGCCTGCCAGCCAGGCGGCGGGTGCGCCCGTCGTGGATGAAGGCCCCACGCTGGCGGACCTGCTGCGCGACGCGGCGCCGCCGCCGCGCGCGACGCCCGCGCCTGTACAGGCGGCACCGGGCCGCACCGCCGGACCACCGCCCATCCCGCCCGCACCCCAAGCGCCCACGCCCACGCCCACGCCCACGCCGGCAGCGCCGCACATCCCGCCCCGGCCGCCGCGTCCTGCCGCGCCCGCGCGTCCGGATTTCGCCACCCGGGCGGTCCGCGCCGTGCAGCGCTGGTTCACCGTCGGCAACGTGCCGGTGAAGATCGGCATGCTGGTGCTGTTCGCCGGCGTCGCGGCGCTGCTCAAGTACGGCGCCGACCAGGGGTGGTTCACCCTGCCGCCGGAACTGCGCCTGGCGGGCGTGGCGGCCGCCGCGTTGGGCGCGCTGGTATTCGCGTGGCGCAAGCGCGAGAGCAACCGCGTGTTCGCCCTCAGTCTGCAGGGTGGCGCCATCGGCGTGCTGCTGCTGGTGGTGTTCGCCGCCTTCAAGATCTTCGGCCTGATGCCGGTGGGCGCGGCCTTCGCGCTGAGCATCGCGCTGGTGGCCGGTGCCGGCATGCTGGCCGTGCTGCAGGATGCGAAGGCGCTGGCCGTCTTCGCGTTGCTGGCCGGCTTCCTTGCGCCGATCTGGCTGTCGACGGGCAGCGGCAACCATGTGGCGCTGTTCTCGTACTACGCCGTGCTCAACGCGGCCATCGTCGGCATCGCCTGGTACAAGTCGTGGCGCCTGCTCAATCTGCTCGGCTTCGTCTTCACCTTCGGCATCGGCACCGCGTGGGGCCTGTTCGACTACGCCCCGGAAAAGTACGGCACCACCCAGCCGTTCCTGGCCTTGTTCTTCGTGTTCTATCTGCTGATACCGCTGCTGTTCGCCCGCAGGCAGCCGGCCAGCCGGCGCGACTTCATCGACGGCTGCCTGGTGTTCGGCATGCCGTTGGTGGCGTTCTCGCTGCAGGCCGGCCTGATGCGGGGCGGCACGTTCGCAGACAGCCGGTTGCCGCTGGCGTTCTGCGCGCTGGGTCTGGGCGTGCTGTACGCGGGGCTGGCGTGGCTGCTGCACCGGCGCCGGAACTACGATGTGCTTGCGCAGTCGTATGCGCTGCTCGCGGTGGGCTTCGCCACGCTGGCGGTGCCGCTGGCGCTGTCGGCCCAGGCGACGGCCTGCGTGTTCGCCCTGGAGGGTGCGGCGCTGGTCTGGCTGGGCCTGAAGCAGTCGCGCCTGTTGCCGCAGCTGACCGGTGCGGGCCTGCAGATGGCGGCGGCGCTGGCGTTCTCCCTCGCGCGGGCCGACGCCTGGTCCTCCGGCGGATTCGAGGCGACGGCCCATCCGATGTTCGCCAACGCGCCCTTCATGAGCGCGCTGCTGATCGCGCTGGCCGGCCTGGCCAGTGCCTGGAGCTATCGCGGCCGGCTGGGCGCCGTCGCGGGGCTGTACTACCTGTGGGGCCTGGCCTGGTGGCTGGGCAACGGTGTGATCGAGATCGAGCGTTACCTGAGTCATCGGGACGAGCCGGACGCGATGCTCGCCTTCGCGGCGTTGACCGGCTGGCTGGCGGCAGAAGCGCATCGGCGTCGTCCGTCCAGTGCGCTGGCGTGGACGACGCTGGCGGCCCTGGCTTGCGCGGTGCCGCTGGCGATCTGGCAGTCGGACGTGCACCAGCAGCCATTCGCCGGTCATGGCGTCTGGGCATGGCTGGCCTATGCGGTGCTTGGCGTGCGCAGCCTGTTGTGCCTGCGCGACAGCGAACATCGCCTGGCCGGCGCGGGCCAGTTCGTCTGGTGGCTGGTGTGGCCGATGGTGGCGAGCCTGCTGATGGCGTGGCTGCCCGACTGGCTGCAAGGCATGGGGCAGGGCTGGACGGCGGGCCTGATCGCGTTGCCGTGGCTGGTGGTGGTTGCGCTCGCGCTGTTCCGCTGGGGCTGGCTGTCGGCGCCCTTGGGCGAACGCTTCGATGGCTGGCGCACGCCGTTGCTCGGCGTGCTGTTCGCCGCGCTCGCCCTGTGGTGGGTGGGGTCGCTGTTCGTCGCGGGCGGGGCCGCGCCGCTGCCGTGGATTCCCGTGGTCAATCCGCTGGAACTGGCCCAGCTGGCGGTGCTCGTGCTGCTGTTGCGCTGGTGGGTGCCGGAAGACCGCAGCCTGCCGCCTGCGAAGATCGTGCTGCTTTCTTCGATGGCGTTCGTCTGGGTGACCTCGGTGGTGCTGCATGCCGTCCATCACTGGGGCGGCGTGCCATGGAACGGCGGCCTGCTGGCGGGCAGCCTGGCGCAGACCAGCCTGACCGTGGTGTGGAGCGTGCTGGGCGTGCTGGGCTGGGTGATCGGTTCGCGCCGCGGCCAGCGCATGCTGTGGCTGGGGGGTGCGGTGCTGATGGGCGTGGTGCTGGTGAAGCTGGTGTCGGTGGACCGGCAGCATCTGGGCAACCTGCTGGGCATCGGTTCCTTCATCGCCTACGGCCTGCTGTGCACGGTGGTGGGTTACCTGGCACCGGCGCCGCCGCGCCGCATCGAGACCGAGGAGGCGACCGCATGAGGACCCTGCTGCTTGCCCTGGCATTGCTGGCAACGCCGTCCGCGACGCTTGCGCAGTCGCCGGCACATGCCGCGTACGCCAAGCGGTGGCCGCTGGCCCTGTCCGCCGAGCGCGCCGGCGCCTACCGCGTCGAGCTTGATCGCAGCGTCTACACCACCACCGCCTGGGCCGACCTGCGCGATGTGGACGTGCTGGATGCCGACGGCAAGCCGGTAGCGGCGGCATTGTTCGGCCCCGAGCAGCCTACGGCGCTGCCCGCCCGCCGCATCGTCGTGCCGTGGTTCCCGTTGCCGGTGCCACCGTCTGGCGGGGAACAGCCCTCCCGCGTGTCGGCGCAGTTCGGCGAACACGGGCGCATCGTCCGCATCGAGGCCAGCGGCGGTGCGCCGTCCGACGACACCGGTCGGGCCTTCCTGGTGGACCTCAGCGGCATCCGCGACAACCCCGAAGCGCTGGAGATCACCTGGGACCCGGGCGAGCCCCGCGAAGCCCGTTTCCGCGTGGAAGGCAGCCACGATCTGCAGGCCTGGGACGTGATGCAGCCGCGCGTCACGCTGATGGAACTGCAGCGCGGCACGCAGCGGCTGCTGCACGACGAGGCGCCCATCCGGGCCGGGTTCCGCTACGTGCGCTTCGTGCCGCTCGATGCCGCTGCGGCGCTGCCGATCCGTGAGATCCGGGTGCGCCTGGATGCCGCGCATCTGCAGCAGACGGTGGCGTGGTCGGAGATGCAGGGACGGCGCGTGAGCGAGCAGGGCGTGGACGGATTCGTCTACCGCAGCGACGGCCGCTATCCCATCGCCCTGGTCAACCTGGCGATGGATGATTTCGCCGTGGGCGAATGGACGCTGGAAAGTCGCGACGCCGACGACGCGCCATGGCGGCTGCGCGCCGGTCCGTGGGTGGCCTATCGCGTGGATGGTGAACGCCCCAGCGCATCGCCCGATCAACCCTTGTCCAGTGGACCGGTGCGCGACCGCCAGTGGCGACTGCGCAGCCGAGGCGCCCTGCCCGAGCGGGCGCCCACGCTGCGATTGGGCTATCGGCCCGAGGTGATGGTGTTCCTGGCGCAGGGCACGCCGCCGTATGCACTGGTGGCCGGCAGCGCGAGCGCCCGCCGCGCCACCGTGCCCATGCCGGCGCTGGTCGATGCGCTGCGGCGCGACCGCGGCGCCGAGTGGCAGCCGGCGCCCGCCTACCTGTCCACGGCCGCGGTGCTGGCCGGCGACGCCGCCCTCGTGGCGCCGCCCGAACCCCGCGACTGGAAGACCTGGCTGCTGTGGGGCGTGCTGCTGCTGGGCGCGGGGCTGGTGGCCGCGTTCGCCTTCAGCCTGTTGCGCGGCCGCCCTCCGGCGTAGCCGCTGGTTTGCGGCAGGGGAGGGCAGGCGGGACAATGGCGGTCTTTCCCGCTGCCCAGGACCTCCCATGCCCATCGTCCGCATGACCGATCTCGACCTCACCGGCAAGCGCGTGCTGATCCGCCAGGATCTGAACGTGCCGATCGAGGGCGGCCGCATCACCTCCGAGCAGCGCATCACCGCCTCGCTGCCCACGCTGAAGCTGGCGCTGCAGAAGGGCGCGGCGGTCATGGTCACCTCGCACCTGGGGCGTCCGAAGGAGGGCGTGTGGAGCCAGGCCGATTCGCTGGCGCCGGTGGCCGCGCGCCTGTCCGAGCTGCTGGGCATGGAGGTGCCGCTGGTGAGGGACTGGGTGGATGGCGTGGAGGTGAAGCCGGGCCAGGTGGTGCTGCTGGAGAACTGCCGCATGAACGTCGGCGAGGGCAAGGATGACGAAGCCCTGTCGAAGAAGTACGCCGCGCTGTGCGACGTGTTCGTCATGGATGCGTTCGGTACCGCGCATCGCGCCCAGGCCTCCACGCACGGCGTGATCCGCTTCGCCGCCGTGGCAGCCGGCGGCCCGCTGCTGATGGCCGAACTGGATGCGCTGGACAAGGCGCTGGCCAACCCGGCGCGCCCGTTGCTGGCCATCGTGGCCGGCAGCAAGGTCTCCACCAAGCTCGAGTTGCTGACCAGCCTGGTGGGCAAGGTCGACCAGCTGATCGTCGGTGGCGGCATCGCCAACACCTTCATCGCCGCCGAAGGCCACGCCGTCGGCAAGTCGCTCTACGAGGCCGACCTGGTGGATACGGCCAGGAAGATCGATGCCGATGCCAGGGCGCGCGGCGCCGACATCCCGCTGCCGACCGACGTGGTGGTCGCCACCGCGTTCGCCGCCGATGCCCCGGCCACGGTGAAGGCCGTCGATGCGGTCGCGGACGATGAGCTGATCCTCGACATCGGTCCGCAGACCGCGCAGCGCTATGCCGAACTGATCAGGTCGGCCGGCACGGTGGTGTGGAACGGGCCCGTGGGCGTGTTCGAGTTCGACGCCTTCGGCAAGGGCACCGAGACGCTGGCGCATGCCATCGCGCAGTCGAAGGCGTTCTCCATCGCCGGCGGCGGCGACACCCTGGCCGCGGTGGACAAGTACGGCATCGCCGGCGACGTCGGCTACATCTCCACCGGTGGCGGCGCGTTCCTGGAATTCCTGGAAGGCAAGACCCTGCCGGCCGTCGCCGCGCTGGAAGCCCGCGGCGCGTGAGCCGCGCCACGCTGTTCTTCGATCTGGACGGCACGCTGATCGATTCGGCCGTCGGCATCACCCGCTGCATCGCGCACGCGCTGATGCAGCTGGAACATCCGGTCCCGTCCGAGGAAGAACTGCGGGGCTGGATCGGGCCGTCGTTGCGTACCAGCTTCATGCCGCTGCTGGGCGATCCGGCCCGGGTCGAAGCCGCCGTCGATCACTATCTGCAACGCTTCGAGTCGCACGGCTGGCTCGAGCACCAGGTCTACGCCGGCATCGGCGAGGCCATCGAGGCGCTGCATGCGGACGGGTACCGGCTCGCCGTGGTCACGGCGAAGAACGAGCCGCATGCCCGCAGGATCCTGGCGCACCTGCCGTTCGGGCACCGCTTCGAGGACGTCATCGGCGCGACCGCCGACGGACGGCTGAGCCACAAGGCGGATCTGATCGGTGAAGCGCTGCGGCGGCTGGGCGTGGTGTCGGACGCCTGCTGGATGATCGGCGACCGTCGCATGGACATCGAGGGCGCGCGCCACCACGGCATGCGCAACGTGGGCGTGCTGTGGGGCTTCGGCGGCGAAGAGGAACTGCGCCAGGCAGGTGCGGACCGGGTGGCGCATCATCCGGCGCACCTGCAGCCGCTGTTCGGCTGACGCTGGCGCACGTACGCGGCCGCGTGCGTTTGCGCAGTCGGGTGTGCGCGCGCAGCATCCGGTCATGATGCTCAGACCAAAAAAATACCACTGACGCGATGACGCGATGTTGCGCGAAAGGGCTGTAAAACAAGCGTTTTCGCCGTGCTTCGCGCGCGGACGCAACGGTGTCCCGGGACAGCATGCGCGCAGCGCGATCGTCGGCCGTTGCGGTGCCCGGTCGCTGTGGTAGCGTTTGCGCGATCACAGGGAACCCGCACCATGACAGAACGCCAGCGCCGCACCAAGATCCTCGCCACCCTCGGACCGGCGACGGACCCGCCCGGTGTGCTGGAGGAACTGTTCCGCGCGGGCGTCAACGTGGTGCGCCTCAATTTCTCCCATGGCGATCCGTCCGGCCAGGCCAAGCGCGCCGCCGCCGTGCGCCTGGCCGCGCAGCGCGTGGGGGCGGAAGTCGGCATCCTCGCCGACCTGCCTGGCCCGAAGATCCGCATCGAGCGTTTCGCCGAGGGCAAGATCGTGCTGAAGAAGGGCGACCGCTTCGATCTGGTCGCGAGTGCGGACGCCCCGCCCGGCGACATCAACCAGGTCGGTGTCAGTTATCTGGGCCTGCCGGGCGATGTCGACGCCGGCGACGTGCTGCTGCTGGACGACGGCCTGATGCAGCTGCAGGTGGTGCAGGTCGACGGCGAGCGCATCGTCTGCACGGTACTCAACGACGGCGTGCTGTCCGACCGCAAGGGATTGAACAAGCAGGGCGGTGGCCTGTCGCTGGGTGCGCTGACCGAGCGCGACCGCGAACTGATCGCCTACGTGGCCGAGAACATCGGCGTGGACTTCATCGCCGTGTCGTTCTGCCGCAATGCCGAGGACATGAACGAGGCGCGCCGCATCGCGCGCCAGCATGGCTGCGATGCCGCACTGGTGTCGAAGATCGAGCGCACCGAGGCCATCGAGAACCTGGCCGAGATCGTCGATGCCAGCGACGTGGTGATGGTGGCGCGCGGCGACCTGGGCGTGGAGATCGGCGATGCCGAGCTGCCCGGCCTGCAGAAGAAGATCATCCGCGAGTCGCTGGCGCGCAACAAGGTGGTGATCACCGCCACCCAGATGCTGCAGTCGATGGTGGACAGCCCCATCCCGACCCGCGCCGAGGTGCTGGACGTGGCGAACGCCGTCATCGACGGCACCGATGCGGTCATGCTCTCCGCCGAGACCGCCGCCGGCAGCTATCCGGTGCGCGCGGTGGAAGCGATGGCGCGCATCTGCCTGGGCGCCGAGAAGCAGTTCGAGATGGACACCGATTTCGAGAAGGCGCCGCGCAACCTGGAGCGTGCCGACCAGGCCATCGCGATGGCGACGATGTTCCTGTCCGAACACATCGGCGTGCGCGCGATCGTGGCGATGACCGAATCCGGCGGCACCGCCCGCTTCCTGTCGCGCTTCCGCTCCAGCGCGCCGATCTACGCGTTCTCGCGGCACGACGGTGCGCGCCGCAAGATGGCGATGATCCGCGACGTGTTCCCCATCGCCTTCGACAGCCGCGGCCTGGCGCCGCGCGAGGCCGCGCGCGATGCGATGCGGGTGCTGCACGATCGCGCGTTGCTGGCCGAGGGCGACCGCGTGATCTTCACCAGCGGCGACCACATGGAGAAGCACGGCGCCACCAACACGCTGCGCCTGCTGCAGATGGGCGAGCGGGGCAAGGCCGAGGGGCTGGGCGAGCTGTAACCGGTTTCCGGGATTCCCGCCGCGTCCGGATCCGGGCGCGCTGCGGCGCGTTCACCGTCATGATTGCCCGCTGTCGGCGCGGCGCGGGCTACAATTGGTATCTTTCCCGCCGCCTTTCCAGGAACTCCCCATGAGCATCGAACAGCTTGCCGAAACCGCCCAGGCCATGGTGGCCCCGGGCAAGGGCATCATCGCGATCGACGAGTCCACCACCACCATCGCCAAGCGGTTCCAGGCCGTGGGCATCGAGAACACGGAAGAGAACCGCCGCGCCTACCGCGAGCTGCTGCTCACCACGCCCAAGCTGTCCGACTACATCTCCGGCGCCATCCTGTTCGACGAGACCATCCGCCAGTCCACCAAGGACGGCGTGCCGTTCGCCAAGTACATGAGCGAACACGGCATCATTCCCGGCATCAAGGTGGACAAGGGCACGCATCCGCTGGCCGGCTGCCCGGGCGAAGTGGTCACCGAGGGCCTGGACGGGCTGCGCGAGCGGCTGAAGGAGTACTACAAGCTGGGTGCGCGCTTCGCCAAGTGGCGTGCGGTCATCACCATCGGCGAGGACATCCCGTCCGGTACCTGCATCGAGGCCAACGCCCACGCGCTGGCGCGGTATGCCGCGCTGTGCCAGGAATGCGGCCTGGTGCCGATGGTGGAGCCGGAAGTGCTGATGGACGGCGACCACAACATCGAGGTCTGCTACGAAGTGACCGAGGCCGTGCTGCGTTCGCTGTTCGGGGCGCTGTACGAGCAGAACGTGCTGCTGGAAGGCACCATCCTGAAGGCCTCGATGGTCATCGCCGGCAAGGACTGCGACGAGCAGGCCGATGTCGACGAGGTGGCCGAGTCCACCGTGATGTGCCTGAAGAGCACCGTGCCGGCGATCCTGCCGGGCATCGTGTTCCTGTCCGGCGGGCAGACCGACGAGCAGTCCACCGCGCACCTCAATGCGATGAACCGCCTGGGCACCCTGCCGTGGCCGCTGAGCTTCTCCTACGGCCGCGCCATGCAGCAGGCCGCGCTGAAGCTGTGGTCGCAGGACCTGACCGGCAACTTCGCCAAGGCGCAGGCCGTGGTGTACGAGCGCGCCAAGGAGAATGGCCTGGCGGCGCTGGGCAAGTGGGAGGGGTGAGCCCTCGCGCCACCGCGTGGTGAAACCGACGCCGGCCTCGTGCCGGCGTCGTCGTTTCCAGGGCCGGAGTCCCGGATTCACGGGCATCCTCCGGCCCGCCGGACCGTCATTCCCTCCCGCGAAGGCGGGAGCGCAGCGCCTCCAGCGTCAGGCGCGAAAGTCGCGGGGATGACGGCTCAATCGTGGGTCGCCCAAGCCTGGTGACCCCGAAGCTGGCCGCGCGGGCGTCCGTGGCCCGGGCTGGAGGCAGAAGCCTGGCTGAACATGATTCGCAGCCCTCTATATTATTGCTTAGGCATCTATATCATAGGCACCCATGACCCAGGCCAACGGCAAGAGCACCATCGGTTACCTGATCGCGGACCTGAGCCGGCTGTTCGGCCGCGTGTTCGACCGGCGTTCCGCGCACCTGGGCCTGACCCGGGTGCAATGGCGTGCGCTCAAGCGCATCCACCAGCGCGAAGGCATCACCCAGACCGAGCTGGCCGACCTGCTGGACATGGAGCCGATCGCCGTGGGCCGCGTGCTGGACCGCCTGCAGAAGGCCGGCTTCATCGAGCGCCGCAGCGACCCGGACGACCGCCGCGTATGGCGCCTGCACCTGCTGCCGCAATCCGGCGCGGTGATGCACGACATCGAAGCCGTCGCCGTGTCCGTGCGCGAGGACTGCCTGGCCGGCGTCGATGCCGACGAACTGGCGACGACGCTGAAGGTGCTGGGCCAGATCCGCGAAAACCTCTCCGTGCTCGATCGCGCAAGCCGCGGCGAGTCCTCCCTCCGCAAGAGCTGACCCCCACCATGACCAGCAAGATCAACGAAGCCGCGGAAAAGGCGGCACAGGCCCCCGCTCCCAGGCGCCGCCGGGTGCCCGTGTGGCTGTGGGTCGCCGGCCCGCTCGCCGTCGTCGGCTTCTTCGGTTGGGAGTACGTCGCTTCGCAGCGCGAAGTGAGCACCGACAACGCGTACATCAAGGCCGAGCGCATCCTGATCGCCCCGCAGGTCGGCGGGCGTGTGGTCGAGGTCGCCGTGCAGCAGAACCAGCCGGTGAAGCGGGGCGACCTGCTGTTCCGCATCGACGCCGATCCGCTGGTCATCGCCGTCGCCCAGAACGAAGCCCTGGTGGCGCGCATGGCCAACTCCGCCAGCGCCAGCCGCGCCAAGGTGGTCGGCACCGGCACCTCGATCCAGGCCGCGCGCGAAACGCTGGCCTGGGCGCAGCGCGACCTGCAGCGCATGCAGCGGCTCGCCGGCCAGCAACTGGTCTCGCGCAAGATGCTGGACGACGCGCGCCACGCCGTCGCCGAAGCGCGCACCGACCTGGCCGATGCCATCGCCACGCAGTCCGAAGCCACCGCGTCGCTGAGCGGAAGTCCCGGCACGCCCACGCAGGACCTGCCGGAATACCGGGCCGCGGCGGCGATGCTGGCCAAGGCGAAGCTCGACCTGGACCACGCCGAAGTGCGTGCGCCGGTCGATGGCATCGTCGGCCTGCACGACCTGCAGGTGGGCGAGTACATCAACGTCGGCCAGACCGCGATGCCGCTGGTCGCCACCTCGCCGATCTGGGTGGAAGCCAACTTCAAGGAAACCGAACTGGAGAAGATGAAGGTCGGCCAGGCGGCCACCATCGAAGTCGACAGCTATCCGGGCGTGAAGTGGAAGGCGCACGTGGCCTCCATCGCGCCGGCCTCCGGCGCGGAGTTCAGCGTGCTGCCGCCGCAGAACGCCACCGGCAACTGGGTGAAGATCGTGCAGCGCATTCCGGTGCGCCTCGAGATCGATGAAGCCGCGGCCGACGCTCCGCAGCTGCGCGCCGGCATGAGCGCCGACGTGCATGTCGACCTGCGCGACGGCGGCACCGCCTCCAGCCGCGCCACTGCGGCGCGCTGAGGTCCATCTTCCATGTCATCCCGGGCGTGCGCCGAGGCGGGCGAGGGCACTGTGGTGGGGCCCGGCCCCGCTGACGCCGCGCCCCGGGTGACCTCTGGATCGCCGCACCCCCCGTGCGCCGATCCTCGCCGGAACGCCCCATGAGCACGACCGCCGCTCCCGTTGCACCCGCGCAGGACGACACCGGCAAGCGCACGCTGCTGGTCGGCTCGGTGATGCTGGCCACGCTGATGCAGGCGCTGGACACCACCATCGCCAACGTCGCGCTGCCGGACATGCAGGGCTCGCTGTCGGCCACCCAGGACCAGGTGTCGTGGGTGCTGACCAGTTACATCGTCGCCGCCGCGATCCTGACCCCGGTCACCGGCTGGCTCGCCGGCCGACTCGGCCGCCGTCGCCTGCTGATCATCGCGGTCAGCGGCTTCACCGTCGCCTCGCTGCTGTGCGGCATCGCCACCGGCATCGGCGAGATGGTGCTGTTCCGCATCCTGCAGGGCGTGTTCGGCGCTTCGCTGGTGCCGATCTCGCAGTCGCTGCTGCTGGACGCCTTCCCCCGGGAAAAGCACGGCGCCGCCATGGCGATGTGGGGCATGGGCATCATGGTCGGGCCGATCCTGGGCCCGCCGCTGGGCGGCTTCCTGACCCAGAACTACAGCTGGCACTGGGTGTTCCTGATCAACCTGCCCATCGGCATCCTGGCGCTGGTCGGCATCATGGCCAGCGTGAAAAAGGACGTCCTGCAGGAGCGCAAGCTCGATGGCGTCGGGCTGGGCCTGCTGGCGCTGGGTATCGGGGCCTTGCAGCTGTTCCTCGATCGCGGGCAGGGCGAGGACTGGTTCGGCAGCGTCGAGATCCAGATCGAGGCCGCGCTCGCCTTCCTGGCGCTGTACACCTACGGCCTGTGGTGGTGGCGCCGGCGCGACAGCGCGCTGCTCGACCTGGGCCTGCTGAAGAACGCGAACTTCGCCGTGGGTTGCGCGTTGATCTTCGTCGTGGGCATCGTGCTGTTCGCCACGCTGGCGCTGCTGCCGCCGTACCTGAGCACGCTGATGAACTACCCCGTGCTGACCATCGGCCTGGTGCTGGCGCCGCGCGGCGTGGGCACGATGTTCAGCATGATGGTGGTCGGCCGCCTGCTGGGCCGCATCGACGCGCGCTGGCCGATCCTGGCCGGCATGGGGTTGATGGTGGCCTCGCTGCACGGCATGACCCAGTTCGGGCCCAACGCCTCCATGCCGTCCATCGTCTGGCTGGGCGTGGTGCAGGGCATGGGCCTGGGCCTGGTGTTCGTGCCGATCTCGACGGTCGCCTACGCCACCCTGGAACCGCACCAGCGCACCGAGGCGGCGGGCCTGTTCAGCCTGGTGCGCAACATCGGTTCGTCGGTCGGCATCTCGGTGGTGATGACGATGCTGTCGCGTGCATCGCAGGTCAACCATGCGGAGATCGGCGCGCGCATCCCGGCATTCGGCGCGGAGACCACGCTGCTGCCCGCGGCGATGAACCCGTCCACCGCCACCGGCCTGGCCCTGCTCAATGCCGAGGTCAACCGGCAGGCAGCGGCCATCGGCTATCTCAACGACTTCAAGCTGATGATGCTGCTCACCCTGGTGTCGATGCCGCTGGTGCTGCTGATGCGGGGTGGCAGGGCGCCGTCCGGGGGCGGGGCGGACGCTGCTGCGGCGCATTGAGTGCCGGGGTGGCGATGGAGGCGGCGGTGCCCGCGCCTACAATGCCTGCATGAAGATCGAAGGCCTGCACCACGTTGCGATCATCGCGTCGGACTACGCGCGTTCGAAACGCTTCTACACCCAGGTGCTCGGGTTGCGCGTGGTCGCCGAGCACTATCGCGGCGAACGCGACTCATGGAAGCTCGACCTCGCGCTGCCCGATGGCGCGCAGGTCGAACTGTTCTCGTTCCCTTCGCCGCCGCCGCGCGTGTCGCGCCCGGAAGCCTGCGGCCTGCGCCATCTCGCCCTGCGCGTGGCCGACCTGGAGGTCGCCGTCGCCCATCTGCACGCACAGGGGGTGGCCACCGAGCCGGTCCGCGTGGACGAATACACCGGCCGCCGCTTCACCTTCTTCGCCGACCCGGATGACCTGCCGCTGGAGCTGTACGAGCAGTGAGGTGCTCACTGTAGGAGCGACGTCCGTCGCGACCGCACGCCAACCATGTCGGGATCCCGCAGACGGCGCATCGTCCTGCCGCGCCCGGCTTGACCAAGTATATGCGCGTGGCCGACGACATGCGGTCGCGACGGACGTCGCTCCTGCAGGACTCGGTACAGACGTGGATTCGCCCGCCTCGGCCTGCTAACGTGCGGGCAGTCATTGGGGGATGTCGAATGTTCTGCAAGCAATGCGGCCAGCAACTGGTCGACGAGGCGGTCGTGTGCCCGCACTGTGGCGTGGCGACGGGCCACTTTCCGCAGGTGGTCGCGCAGGGGAAGAGCCGCACCAGCTTCATCCTGTTCGGCGCCCTGCTCGGTCTGATCGGTCTGCCGGGCATCCACAATTTCTATGCGGGCTACAACCAGAAGGGCCTGGTGCAGATCCTGGTCAGCGTGCTGTCGTGCTGGCTGTTGTGGATACCCATGTACATCTGGGCCATCGTGGAGATCTGCACGGTGACGGTCGACAGCGACGGCAAGCCGATGTACTGAAGCATCACCTCGAGGAAGCAGTGCCATGAAGCCATCCGTCCCCTGCGTGGCCGCCCTGCTGCTGGCGCTGGCATCCGGCGCAGATGCCGCAGAACTGGACTGGCTGGCGGGCCATTGGTGCGGCCAGCGCGGCAGGACGTTCAGCGAGGAAACCTGGATGGCGCCACGCGGCGGGCTGCTGGTAGGCATGCACCGCGATACGCGTGACGGCACGGTGGCCGGTTTCGAGTTCATGCGCATCGCGCAACGGGAGGGGCGCTGGGTATTCCTGGCGCAGCCCGGTGGCGGCGCGGTGACCGCGTTTCCCGCCGAGCGGGTGGCGCAGGATCGCGTGGTGTTCGCCAATCCTTCGCACGACTTCCCGAAGCGCGTGATCTATGCGCGCCCGGATGCCGACACGCTGCATGCCCGCGTGGACGACGGCCGCGACGACGGCAAGGCGCTGGAATGGACATGGCGGCGCGACTGCGACGCGCCGCCGGCGGACTGAGCCTTACGGCAGCGCGGCGTCGCCCAGCGAGGCCAGCCACTCGTCGTCGGACCCTTCGTTGACGCCTTCGAACAGCGGCGTGGAGAAATAGCGTTCGCCGGTATCGGGCAACATGGCCAGCAGCACATCGCCGGGCCTGGCGTTCTGCGCGACCTGCAGCGCGGCCGCCACCGTCGCACCGGCGGAGATGCCCACGAAGATGCCTTCCTCGGCGGCGAGGCGACGCGAGGCGGCGATCGCCTCCACGTCGGTGACCGGCAGGATCTCGTCGGCGACCTCGCGATTCAGCACGTCGGGCACGAAGTCCGGGGTCCAGCCCTGGATCTTGTGCGGCTGCCATTCCTTGCCCAGCAGCAGTGAAGCCCCGGCCGGCTCGGAGGCGACGATGCGCACGTCCGGGCGCGCCACCTTCAGTACCTCGCCCACGCCGGTGAGGGTGCCGCCGGTGCCCCAGCCGGTGACGAAATGGTCGAGCCGGCGGCCGGCGAAATCGCGCAGGATCTCCGCCGCCGTCGTCTGCCGGTGGTAGGCCGGGTTGGCCGGGTTGGCGAACTGGCGGGCGAGGAACCAGCCGTGCTGCCTGGCCAGTTCCTCGGCGCGCCGCACCATGCCGCTGCCGCGTTCGGCGGCCGGCGTGAGGATGACCTTGGCGCCATAGGCGCGCATCAGCTTGCGGCGTTCGATCGAGAAGGTCTCCACCATGGTGGCGACGAACTTGTAGCCGCGCGCGGCGGCCACCATCGCCAGCGCCACGCCGGTGTTGCCGGACGTCGCCTCGATGATGGTGTCGCCGGGCTTGAGCAGGCCCTTGGCTTCGGCATCCAGAATGATCGCCAAGGCCAGGCGGTCCTTCACCGAACCACCGGGATTGAACGACTCCACCTTGGCGTAGAGGGTGACGTGCTCGGGCGCGATGCGCTGCAGTTTCACGACCGGCGTGTGGCCGATGGTGTCCAGGATGCTGTCGTAAACGGCCATGGGGTCTCCGTGTGGCGTGGATCAGGCGGCCTGCAGTGTGGGCGCCGGAAGGTTGCGGGAATGTGTGGGCACCGCGGCGCCGACCGGCGGTGCGCCGAACCAGTGCAGCGTGCCGGCCAGGGCGGCGACTTCGCCCAGGATCAGCAGGGCGGGCGAGCGTACCTGGTGAGAACGCGCCGTTTCCGGCAGATCGGCCAGGGTGCCGTTCAGCACGCGTTGTTCGCGGCGGGAGCCGTTCTCCACCAGCGCGAACGGCGTGGACGGCGCGCGACCATGCGCCAGCAGGCGGTCGCGCAGGCCTTCCAGCCCCGCCACGCCCATGTAGACGGCCAGCGTCTGCCGTTCCTGCGCCAGCGCAGGCCAGTCCAGGGTGTCCAGCGAATCCTTGCAGTGCGCGGTCACCAGGCGCACCGCCTGCGCGTGGTCGCGGTGGGTCAGCGGGATGCCCGCATACGCCGCGCATGCGACCGCCGCGGTGATCCCGGGCACCACTTCGTAGGGAATGCCGTGCGCGCGCAGGAATTCCAGTTCCTCGCCGCCGCGGCCGAACACGAACGGGTCGCCGCCCTTCAGCCGCACCACGCGGTGGCCGGCGCGTGCGTGTTCCAGCATCAGTGCGTGGATGTCGTCCTGCCGCGTGCTGTGGCCGTTGGCCGACTTGCCGACTTCGATATAGGTGGCGTCGCGGCGTCCGAGTCGCAGCACGTCCTCGCTGACCAGGCGGTCGTGCAGCACCACGTCGGCCTCGTTCATCGCCCGCAACGCGTTGAGCGTCAGCAGGCCCGCGTCTCCCGGGCCCGCGCCCACCACCGCCACGGAACCTGTACGGGGCTGCGGCGTGGCTTCATCCAGCGTGGCGAGGAAATGCTGCTCGGCCTGCGCGTGCGCCTGCTGGCGGAACAGGCGCGGCAGCGGCCCGGCCAGCACCTTCTCGAAGAAGCGGCGGCGTTCGGCGGGGCGCGGGAAGCGCTGGCGGATGCGCTGGCGCTGCCGGGTGAACAGCTCGGCCAGCGAGGTCCACGAATCGTCCAGCAGGGTCTCGAGCTGCCGGCGCAGGTGGCGCGCCAGCATCGGCGCGCCGCCTCCACTGGAAATGGCGACCTGCAGCGGGCCGCGTTCGACCAGGGCGGGCACCTGGAAGCTGGACAGCACGGCGTCGTCCACCACATTGGCCAGCATCCGCCGCGCTTCCGCGGCGGCGGCCACGGCGCGATTGACGGTGCGGTCGCCGGTGGCGGCGATCACCAGCCAGGCATCGTCCAGGTGCTCGGGGGCGAATACCGTCTGCAGCCACTCGACCCGGCCCGTCGCCTGCAGGCCGGCCAGCGCAGGGGTCAGGGTGGGCGCCACCACGCGCGTCCGCGCGCCAGTGCGCAGCAGCGCCTCGGTCTTGCGCTCGGCCACGGCGCCGCCGCCCACGACCAGCACCTGGCGGCCTTGCAGGTCGGCGAACAGGGGAAACAGCGGAGCGGTCACGGGGAGGGCGGGCAGGGATGGGCTGATGACCGTACTGCCGGGTCATGCCGGTCGGAAATGACATCCCGACAACACCATATGCCTTGCGGTTATAAGCGGCGGGGGCTACGGTCGGGGGAAATCCACTACAGTCCAAGGCCCCTTCCGGTGGGCCGAGCCGCGCCCCACGCCGATGACGCTGACCCAACTCCGCTATCTGGTGGCCATCGCCGACGCTGATCTGAACATCACGCTGGCGGCGGCGCGCGTGCACGCCACCCAGCCGGGCCTGTCCAAGCAGCTCAAGCAGCTGGAGGATGAACTGGGCTTCCTGCTGTTCGTCCGCAAGGGCCGCAGCCTGGAGAGCGTCACGCCGGCCGGCCAGGAAGTGATCGAACGGGCGCGGCTGGTGCTGGCCGAGGCCAACAACATCCGCACCTACGCCGCCAACCAGCGCCGCGAAAGCCAGGGCCAGCTGGTGCTGGTGACCACCCATACGCAGGCGCGCTTCGTGCTGCCGCCGGCCATCGCGCAGATCAAGCGCGACTTCCCGCAGGTCAGCGTGCACCTGCAGCAGGCGCCGGAGAGCACCGCGCTCGATCTGCTCACCCAGGGCGATGCCGACATGGCGGTGGTGAGCACGGCCGGCGACCCGCCCCAGGCCGGCATCGCCGTGCCGCTCTACCGCTGGCGGCGCCTGGTGCTGGTGCCGCGCGGGCATGCGCTGGAACAGCTGGGCCGCGTGCCGGGCATGGCCGACCTGGCCGCGCAGCCCCTGATCAGTTACGAATCCTCGACGCGGCCGGGTTCGTCGCTGCAGCGCGCTTTCGCCAAGGTCGGACTGGAACCGGACATCGCCCTGACCGCGCTCGACGCCGACCTGATCAAGACCTATGTCCGCGCCGGGCTGGGCGTGGGCCTGCTGGCCGAGATGGCGGTCAGCGCCGCGGACACCGACCTGCGCGCATGGGCCGCGCCGGCGGAGGTGAAGGAATGCATCGCCTGGGCCGTGCTGCCGCGCGAACGCGTGCTGCGCGACTACGCACTGGACCTGGTGCGCGCGCTGGCGCCGCAGATCGATCGCCGCGACCTGCGCCGGGTGATCGACGGCAACCAGGACCCGGACTGGCCCATACCCCCCAGCTGGCAGGCGCTGACCCAGACCATCACCAGCTAGGGCCTGGCAACGCCCGCGGTACCGATCGCGTTGTCGGGCCCTGCGATCACCCGTTGGCGTGATTGACGCGCGCCGCCGCCCGCGCGACGCTGGCGGCATCCTTCCGGGCATGTGTCTGCCTCCCCATGAACCGTATTTCCAGGATGGTCGTGCGCATGTACGTGCCGGCGGCGGTGATCGCCGCCAGCGGGTTCGCCACGGCCGAAGCCGTGACCCGCACCGGGCGCAGTTTCGGCGACGTCACGCCACAGCGCCTGGCCTCGCTGGCGTTCCTGCTGGCCATCCTGTTGGGCACGGCGTGGGCCCTGCACTCCACGTGGCGGCTCTACCGCTGGGCGCGCGGCCGTGAGCTGCGCTGCGCCTGCGGCGGCATGATGTCGCGGGTGCGCTACAACCGGCAGCGGCAGAAGTACCGCAAGTGCCTGGCCTGCGGCAGCAAGAGTCTGGAAGGCGCGCATTGCAGCGGCACGTGAGGTGGCGCTTCGACCGTGCCGCGGTAGTGTGGATGCTGGGCCTGTTCGTGCTGCTCGTGCTGTTGGCGACCCTTGGCGCGGGACTGGGTTGGATACGCAGCTTCGTCGGCGATGTGCTCGCCGTCCTCTGGCTGCACTGCCTGCTCGCCAGTGCCGTGTGGCTGCGACCGCCGATGCGCCCACTGCTGGCGCTCGCGGTGGGGCTGGCCGTCGAGACGATGCAGTACATCAACCAGCAGATGGGCTGGCAGGTGGCCTCGCCGGTGCTGCGCATCGTGATGGGCAGCACGCCGGACTGGCTCGATGTGGCCGCCTACCTGATCGGTTTCGTGCTGGCGTGCCTGCTGGAACGGCGCTCGCCGGGCAGCACGTGACACTGTAGTGCCGCTTCCATGCGCACCGAACTCGTCACCACGCTGAAGCGCCAGGCCACCGGGCTGCTGGCCGACGTCGAACGGGATCGCCAGCCGATCCTGATCACCCAGCACGGATTGCCCAGCGCGTATCGGGTCGACGTGGAAACCTGCGAAACGCTGCTGTCGCGCATGGCCGTGCTGGAAGGCATCGCGCGCGGCGAGCAGGCCGTGGCCGAAGGTCGGGCGGTCGCCCATCCTCAAGCCAGGGACCGGCTTGCCAGAGGGTTGAAATAGTCTGGTCAGCGCCGGCGCTGGCCGACCTCGACGCCATCGCCGACTACATCGCCGTGGACAACCGCGCGGCCGCCATCGAACGGGTCCGGCGCGTATTCGCGCATGTGGACCACCTGGCGGATCATCCCGACAGCGGCCGCCGACCTCCTGAGCTGAAGCGCGGCCGCTATCGCCAGATCGTCGAACCGCCGTGCCGCGTGTTCCATCGATCAGAGCCGGGGCGCGTGCTCATCCTGCATGTCATGCGCAGCGAGCGCCTGCTGCGGCCCGGCATGCTGCAAGCCCGCAAACCGGGCAAGGCGCGCTGACAGGCGTCAGGCCCCACAGGTCGGTCCCATGCCGGCCTGCTTGGACACGCACTGCCGGAAGTCCTGCGGAAGGCCGTGGATCTCGTGCGTCTTGCCGGGAGCCAGTACGAAGTCCTCCAGCGTGGTGTGTTCGCAGGCAGCGGGGTTTTCGCCCGGCGCCGGCGCCGGGCACCGCTCCGTATAGACGCGGTAGTGGCATTGCCCGCTCTCGCTGGCGAAGCACTCGAACGTGGCCACGCCTTCGCGCAGGGTGGTCTTGCTGAAGAGCGTATCCACGCCGTTGGCGCTGCTGTGGTGGATGGTGGTGACGCTGGGCTTCTCGTTGCATCCTGCCAGGGCCAGCAGGCAGGACATCAGGGACGTGATGATGCGCATGGCGGTTCCTCGGGTTCCATTCGGCAAGGGCATGCCCACCACGGCGCGTGAGCGCCATGCCGGCGATGCCACGTTGGATGCCGCTCGGGGCGGCAGGGTTTACGTCGGCGCTACATGTTGCGGAACAGGCTCATGAAGGGCTGGCTGACGGTCAGCGTCTCCGGGCGGTTCTTCAGCTTCAGCCGGCCGCGACCGGTGTCGTCGCGGCTGACCGAGGCCACGGCCTTCATGTTGACGATGGTGGAGCGGTGGATCTGCTTGAAAGTGGTGGCGTCCAGCGAGTCCAGCAGCTCGCGCAGCGGCGTGCGCAGCAGCGATTCGCCTTCGGCCGTCATCACCGTGGTGTACTTGTTGTCGGCCTGGAAGTAGGCCACGTCGTCCACCATGATCAGCCGGGTGTCCTTGCCCGCGCTGGCGGTGATCCACACCAGCGGCGGCTTGGACGACGGCATCGCGCGCGCGGACAGGTGGCGCAGCAGCGCTTCCAGGGTGGCGCCGTCGGGGTGCCCGGCCGCGGCGCGCGCCTGGATGCGCTGCACGGTGGCCAGCAGCCGTTCGCGCGTGATCGGCTTCAGCAGGTAGTCGATGGCGCCCTGTTCGAAGGCATCGATCGCGTACTGGTCGTAGGCGGTGACGAACACCACCTGCGTGCGCGGGCTGGCATCGGCCAGGCCACGGGCCACTTCGATGCCGGTCAGCCCCGGCATGCGGATATCGAGGAAGGCCACGTCCGGCTGCAGTTCCGCGATGGATTCCAGCGCGCTGGCGCCGTCCTCGCATTCGGCCACGATCTGCAGCTGCGGCCAGGCCTCCTTCAACAGCGAGGAGAGCGCGGCGCGCAGCAGCTCCTCGTCTTCGGCGATCACGCCCCGGAAGTTCATGCGGCACCTGCCTTGCCGGCCAGCGGCAGCGTCAGCGTGGCGGCGACGCCACTGGGGAAGTTGGACACGATGGCGAACGAGGCCTCGCTGCCGAAGGTCAGGCGCAGGCGTTCGCGCAGGTTCTTCAGGCCGATGCCGGTGCCGGTGCTCTGGCCGCCGAAGCCCTGGCCGTCGTCGGCGACGGTGAGGGTGGCGTGGTCGTCGAGCTGGCGGGCGAGGATCCAGATGGTGCCGCCGCCGGTCTTCGGTTCCAGACCGTGCTTGATCGCGTTCTCGACCAGCGTCTGCAGCATCATCGAGGGCATCGGTACGGCCTTCAGCGCGTCGGGCACCTCCACCTGCACGTTGAGGCGGTTGCCCATGCGGATCTTCAGGATCTCCAGGTAGGCCTGGGTACGCTCCAGTTCCTCGCCCAGCGTCGACAGGGTGTCTTCGGTGCGCGGCAGGGAGCTGCGCAGGTACTGGATCAGGTGGCCCAGCATCACCTCGGCGCGCGGCGGGTCGGTGCGGGTCAGGACCTGCGCACTGGCCAGCGTGTTGTAGAGGAAGTGCGGTTCCACCTGCGCGTTGAGCAGGTTCAGGCGCGCCACGGTCAGTTCCTTCTCGCTGACGGTCCTTTCCACGTCGGCCTGCTCCTGGCGGCGCTGGTCGGCGACGCGACGGGTGATGGCGCGGGTGACGGCTTCGGCATTCTCGACGTTCACGCCGTCGTCCAGCACGAACAGGTCCAGCCAGGCGCTCGCATCCGGGCCCACCATCAGGGTGATGCTGCTGGTGCCGTTGCCGGGCGTGACCGTGGCCTGCACCAGGTCGCGCTTCACCGCGAAGCGCGCCATGATGTTGAAGCGCGAGGGCTGGCTGGGGCCGTCGAAGCTGTCGACCCGGCGCACCTTGACCCGCACCTGCAGGCTGTCGGGCGCGCTCTCGGGGTCTTCGGCGCGTGGCAGTTCGCGCAGCGCGCCCTCGATCAGGGCGAAAGCCGCGGCGGTGTCCAGCGGCACTTCGATCTGCCGGCGCTGGCGGCTGGCCAGCGTGGTGCTGTCCAGTCGCCCGGTGATCAGCCAGATCCGGCGCAGGTGGCTGATCAGGCCGATCAGCACCGACAGCATCACCAGGGTGGAGGCCAGGTTGAAAAGCCACTCGGCCGCACCCGACAACATGGTCCGCTCGAAGATGCCGTTCCAGACGAAGCCCGCCATGAGCACGGCGACGAACCAGGCGATGAGGATGCGGACGATCAGGAGCAGGCTGGGAAACACGTCGGACACCGCGGCTTCGGGAGTGCCGTGGAGGATAACGGGCCCGCCCCCGGAGGGAAGGGGGGCCGCGACGGAGCCGGCGATGCGGCGACGAAACGGGGCGGTTCCGGCGCGAATCCGTCAGCCGCCCGGGCGCGCCATCAGACTTCCACGTGGATGCCGCACTCGCGCTTGAGGCCGTTGAAGCGGGTGTCTTCCTCGCGCATGCCGGGTTCCCACCGGCGCGTGGTGTGGAAGTCGCCGATGGACACGTAGCCCTGTTCCCACAGCGGGTGGTAGGGCAGGTCGTGCTGCTTCATGTACTGCCAGACATCGCGGTCGGTCCAGTCGACGATGGGGTTGACCTTCCAGCGCGCCTCGCGCTGCTGCAGGATCGGCGCGTTGGCCCGGCTGGCGGCCTGGACCCGGCGCAGGCCGGTGAACCAGGTGCCCACGCCGAGCTCCTTCAGTGCGCGCTTCATCGGTTCCACCTTGCGCAGACTGTTGTACTGCTCGATGCCGACCAGCCCCTGTTCCCACAGGCGGCCGTGGCGCGCTTCCATCCAGGCGCGGCTGACCAGCGGGCGGAACACCTGCAGGTTGAGCTTCAGGCGTTCGGTCAGTTCGTCGGCGAAGCGGTAGGTCTCCGGGAACAGATAGCCGGTGTCGATCAGGATCACCGGGATGTCGGGCTTCTGCTGCGAGACCATGTGCAGCAGCACGGCGGCCTGCGCGCCGAAGCTGGACGACATGGCGGCTTCGGCCGGCCCGTGCGCGAGCGCCCAGGCCACGCGCTGCTCGGCCGTCTGCGTTTCCAGCCAGGCGTTGTGCTCCGCGATCCGGTCGGTGTCCAGGGAAAGGGCGGGGGCGCTCATGCGTGCAGGTCCGGTGCGATCTGTCGGTGGGTGGGGTAGGGGGGCAGCGCAACCACGCCGCTGCGGTGCAGGAAGTCGCCGAAACCTTCGCCCGCCTGGCGCTCGCCGGCGTAGCGGGCGAACAGGCCGTCCAGCGCGTCGAGGATGGCGGCCTCGTCGATGTTCTCGCGATACAGCGTGTTGAGGCGCTGGCCGCGCGCGTCGCCGCCGAGCATCAGGTTGTAGCGGCCCGGCGCCTTGCCGACGAGAGCGATCTCGGCGAGGTAGGGGCGCGAGCAGCCGTTCGGGCAGCCGGAGATGCGCAGCAGGATGGGCGCTTCGCGCAGGCCGTGCTTGTCCAGCAGCGGTTGCAGGCGGGCGGTGAAGTCGGGCAGGTAGCGCTCGGCCTCGGCCATCGCCAGCCCACAGGTCGGCAAGGCCACGCAGGCCACTGCCGCGCGCTGCAGCGCGGTCCCCAGGCGCTCGCCCGCGTCCAGTCCGTGCGCCTTCACCAGGGCATCGATGCGCTCGCGCTCGCCCGCCGGTACGCCGGCGATCACCAGGTTCTGGTTGGCCGTCATCCGGAACTCGCCGCGATGCACCTGCGCGATCTCGCGCAGGCCGGTCAGGTGGGTGGCGTGCGCGGTATCGGCGATGCGTCCGGCGAACAGGTGCAGGGTGAGGTGCCAGCGGCCGTCTTCGCCTTCGACCCAGCCGTAGCGGTCGCCGTTGTGGTCGAAGCCGAACGCGCGCGCCGGTTGCAGGGTCACGCCGCTGCGCTGCTCGATCTGCGCGACGACGGTGTCCAGGCCATGGTCGTCGATGGTGTACTTGAATCGCGCGCGCTTGCGCTGTTCGCGGTTGCCGAGGTCGCGCTGGGTGGTGACGACAGCCGTGGCGACATCGAGCAACTGGTCCGGGGTGATGAAGCCGATCACGTTGCCGAGGCGCGGGTACGTCTCGGCATCGCCATGGGTCGCCCCCATGCCGCCGCCGATCACCAGGTTGAAGCCGGCGAGTGCGCCGTCTTCGAGGATGGCGATGAAGCCCAGGTCGTTGGCGAAGACATCCACGTCGTTGACCGGCGGCACCGCGAAGCCGACCTTGAACTTGCGCGGCAGGTAGGTGGCACCGTAGATGGGCTCCTCCTCCTCGCCGCTGCCCGCCACGCGCTGCTCGTCCAGCCAGATCTCGTAGTAGGCGCGGGTATTGGGCAGCAGGTGCTCGGACAGTTTCGCGGCCCACGCCTGCACCTGCGCGTGCGCGCGCGACTCCAGCGGGTTGGCCGCGACCAGCACGTTGCGGTTGACATCGCCGCAGGCCGCCAGCGTGTCGATCAGTGCGGCGTTGATGGCCTGCATCGTCGCCTTCAGTTCGCGCTTGATCACGCCGTGGTACTGGAAGGCCTGGCGCGTGGTGATGCGCAGCGAGTGGTTGGCGTACCGCGTGGCGATGGCGTCCAGCTTCAGCCACTGCTCCGGCGTCACCACGCCACCGGGCGTGCGCGTGCGGATCATGAACTGGTACGCCGGCTCCAGCTTCTGCCGGCGGCGCTCCTCGCGCAGGTCGCGGTCGTCCTGCTGGTAGCTGCCGTGGTACTTGATCAGGGTCTGGTCCGATTCGCGCAGTGCGCCGGTGACGGGGTCGGCCAGGCTCTCGAGCAGGCTGCCGCGCAGGCGATGGCTTTCGGATTTGATGTCTTCGACGGAATGGTGGCTCATCGGTATTCCACTGTAGGAGCGACGCAAGTCGCGACCGGAAGGGTGCAGGTCGCGACTTGCGTCGCTCCTACAACGGCATGGTCGTCAGTACACGTCGCGGCTATAGCGCCCCTCCGTCTGCAGGTTCACCAGGTATTCGCGCGCGGCCTCTTCATCCAGGCCGCCGTGCTCGGCGACGATGGCCTGCAAGGCCGCATGCACGTCCTTGCCCATGGCGATGGCGCCGCAGACATACAGGTGCGCGCCGTTCTGCAGCCAGTCGTAGACCTCGCGGCCACGCTCGTGCAGGCGGTCCTGCACGTAGATCCTGCGGGCCTGGTCGCGCGAGAACGCCAGGTCCAGGCGGTGCAGTTCGCCGCTGCGCAGCGCGTCCTGCCACTCGCTCTGGTAGAAGAAGCCGTGGTTGAAGTGCTGGGCGCCGAAGAACAGCCAGTTGCGGCCGCGCGCGCCGGTCTCGGCGCGCTCCTGCACGAAGCCGCGGAATGGCGCCACGCCGGTGCCGGGGCCGATCATCAGGATGTCGCGGCTGCCGTCGGCCGGCACGCGGAAGCGCTCGTTGGCCTCGATGTACACCGGCACCTGGTCGCCTTCCTGGCGTGCGGCGAGGAAGCCGCTGGCGGCGCCGCCGTGCGCATGGCCGAAGGCGTCGTAGCCCAGCACATCGACGGTCAGGTGCGCTTCCTCGCCCACGCGTTTGCGGCTGGAGGCGATGGAGTACAGCCGCGGCGCCAGCGGGCGCAGCGCGGCCACCAGCTCCTGCGCGGACCAGCCCGCGGGCCAGCGACGCAGCACGTCGACCAGCTGGTGCGTGTTGAACAGCTGCGCCAGCGCGGCGGTCTGGGTCGGCGCGAGCAGGGAGTTCAGTTCGTCGGCCTGCGCATGGGCGGCATGCGTGGCCAGGAACGGACGCGACAGCCGGGTCAGTTCGCGGCGCGCGGCCAGCCACTCGCGCAGCGGCAGCGTTTCGCCGCCATCGCTGACGGCGGCCTCGCCGTCCAGCCGCAGGGCCTCCAGCACGCCGTCGACCAGCGCGGCGGGATTGCGGTGGCGCACGCCCAGCGCGTCGCCGGGTTCGTAGTGCAGGCCGCTGCCTTCCAGCGACAGCTCGATATGGCGTACGTCCTTGTCGGCGGTGCCGTGCTGGCCGAAGCGCGGGCCCTTGAAGTCGCGGCCGCTGATGCGCTGGTTGAGCAGCAGTTCGGCCGGGAACGGGTGTTCGTGCGACCACGCGCCGGCATGGCCCGGGCGCAGCGGGGTGACGGTCGCCAACGCGGCCGGGGCGGCGGCCGGTGTCTTCAGCAGGTCACGGGCGTGGTTCAGGGCCTGCTCGCGCCACGGCGTGGCGACGGTGTCGATGTCCAGGTCGGCCAGGCCGGCAGCGAACAGGCGGCTGCCGCCCAGCTCGGCCAGTCGCGCGTCCAGCCGCGTCGCGATGCCGCAGAAGTCGGCGTAGCTGGAATCCCCCAGGCCGAGCACGGCGTATTTCAGTTCCGGCAGCCTGGGCGCGCGCTTGCCGCGGAGGAACTCGACCAGGCCGATGCTGTCGTCCGGCGGGTCGCCCTCGCCCTGGGTGCTGATGACGAAGTAGAGCAGGCGCTCGCTGGCCAGTTCGCGTTGCGGATAGGCGTCGGCGCGCAGCAGGCGGACCGACAGGCCGGCGGCTTCGGCCTGCTGGGCCAGCGTTTCGGCGGCGCGGCGGGCATTGCCGGTCTGGCTGCCGTAGACGATGGTCAGCCGCTGCGCGGTCTGGGTGGCGGGGGCGGCAACGATCGTCCGCGATGGCACGGCGGTGGACGGGGCCGGCGGCGCCAGCAGGGACTGCGCAAGACCGGCAGCATAGCCGGAGACCCACCACAGGCTGGCGCCGTCCAGGCCGGCCACGGCCTGGGCCAGCAGCGCCCGCCGCTCCTCCGCGAGGGGGATGGGGGCGAGGACAGGCTGGGTGGCGGACATCGGCATGGCCCGTGGGCGCGACTGGGACGATCGATGTTAGGAAGCCGTTCCCGCGAGCAGAAAGGACGCATGGTTATGGGCTTATGTCCTGCGCTTATTTCGCCGGCATGAGCCGGCAGGCGAATACTGCGCGCTCTTCCCGGACCCCGCGTGACGCCCTGTTAGGCTATCGGCTCCGGATTCGCCCCTTTCCGTCCCCTGCCTTGATGACCGCCGCTCCGACCCTGTCCCACCTCGATCGCCTGGAAGCGGAAAGCATCCATATCCTGAGAGAGGTCGCCGCCGAATTCCGCAACCCGGTGCTGCTGTACTCGGTGGGCAAGGACAGTTCGGTGCTGCTGCACCTGCTGCTGAAGGCGTTCGCGCCGGCCCGGCCGCCCATCCCCCTGCTGCACGTGGACACGCGCTGGAAGTTCCGCGAGATGATCGCCTTCCGCGACCGGCGCGCGGCCGAGACCGGCGTGGACCTGCGCGTGCACATCAACCCGGAAGGCGTCGCCCGCGGCATAGGCCCGATCACCCACGGCGCCACCGTACACACCGACGTGATGAAGACCCAGGGCCTGAAACAGGCGCTGGACCATTACCGCTTCGATGCGGCCATCGGCGGCGCCCGTCGCGACGAGGAGAAGTCGCGCGCCAAGGAGCGCGTGTTCTCGTTCCGCAACGACAAGCACCGCTGGGACCCGAAGAACCAGCGCCCGGAGCTGTGGAACCTCTACAACGCCCGCATCAACACCGGCGAGAGCGTGCGCGTGTTCCCGCTGTCCAACTGGACCGAGCTGGACATCTGGCTCTACATCTACCGCGAACGCATCCCGGTGGTGCCGCTGTACTTCGCCGCCGAGCGGCCGGTGGTGGAACGCGACGGCGCCCTGCTGATGGTCGACGACGAGCGCCTGCCGCTGCGCGAGGGGGAGGTGCCGCAGCAGCGCCGCGTGCGTTTCCGCACGTTGGGCTGCTATCCCCTGACCGGCGCCATCGAGTCCCAGGCCGATTCGCTGGAGAAGATCATCGCCGAGATGCTGGTGGCCACCAGCTCCGAGCGCCAGGGCCGGGTGATCGACCACGATCCGGGCGCATCGATGGAGAAGAAGAAGCTGGAGGGGTATTTCTGATGGGCATCCCTCTGCCGTCGTCCCAGCGCACGCTGGGACCCATGTTGACGTTCGCGCGATCCATGTCTGGCGCGGAGAAGCGAAGCAACAGCAAGATGGATCCCAGCGTTCGCTGGGATGACGAAACGGGTTTGGAGTCTACGCGGATGAAGATGATGTCGGTGGCGGCTGCATGAATACCACGCGCGACATCGCCACCTACCTCAAGCAGCACGAAGCCAAGCCGCTGCTGCGCTTCATCACCTGCGGCAGCGTGGACGATGGCAAGAGCACGCTGATCGGCCGTCTGCTGTACGACAGCAAGCGCCTGTTCGACGACCAGCTGGCCGCGCTGGAGCAGGACAGCCGCAGGCACGGCACCCAGGGCGAGCGCATCGATTACGCACTGCTGCTGGACGGCCTGGCCGCCGAGCGCGAGCAGGGCATCACCATCGACGTGGCCTACCGCTACTTCGACACGGACAAGCGCAAGTTCATCGTCGCCGACTGCCCGGGCCACGAGCAGTACACGCGCAACATGGCCACCGGCGCCTCCACCGCGGACCTGGCGGTGGTGCTGGTGGATGCGCGCAAGGGCCTGCTGACGCAGACGCACCGGCACAGCTACATCGTCTCGCTGCTCGGCATCCGCCACGTGGTGCTGGCGGTGAACAAGATGGACCTGGTGGACTTCGACGAAGCGGTGTTCGCGCGCATCGCCGCCGACTACCGGGCGCTGGCCCGGCGGTTGGGCATCGCCGAGGTCGCCTGCATCCCGCTGTCGGCGCTGGAAGGCGACAACCTGTCCTCGCGCTCCGCGCGCACGCCGTGGTACCGCGGCCCCGCCCTGCTGGAGCATCTGGAGCAGGTGCAGGTGGACGCGCAGGAGGGCGGTGGCAGCCTGCGCCTGCCCGTGCAGTGGGTGAACCGGCCGCACCAGAATTTCCGCGGCTATGCCGGCACCCTCGCGGCCGGCCAGGTGAAGCCGGGCGACGAGGTCATCGTGCTGCCGTCGGCGCGCCGTTCGCGCGTGAGCCGGGTACTCGATGCCGACGGCGAGGTTGCGATCGCGACGGCTGGCCAGGCGGTGACGCTGACCCTGGTCGACGAGATCGACATCAGCCGCGGCGATGTGATCGCCGCCGCAGGCGATCCGCCCGAAGTGGCCGACCAGTTCGCCGCGCACCTGCTGTGGATGTCCGACGCGCCGCTGCTGCCGGGGCGGCCCTACTGGCTGAAGATCGGCGCGCGCACCGTGTCGGCCACGGTCACCGAGATCAAGCACCGCATCGACGTGAACACGCAGGAGCACCTGGCCGCCAAGCGGCTGGAGCTCAACGAGGTGGGCTACTGCAACCTCAGCCTGGACGAGCCCATTCCCTTCGAAGCCTATGCGCGCAACCGCACGCTGGGGGGCTTCATCCTGATCGACCGCTACGACAACGGCACCGCCGCCGCGGGGACGCTGGACTTCGCATTGCGGCGCGCCGGCAACGTGCACTGGCAGCATGTCGATGTGGACAAGGCCGCGCGTGCGCGCCAGAAGGGGCAGGTGCCGAAGGTCCTGTGGTTCACCGGCCTGTCCGGCGCGGGCAAGTCCACCATCGCCAACCTGGTCGACAAGCGCCTGCATGCGCTGGGTTACCACAGCTTCCTGCTCGACGGCGACAACGTCCGCCACGGGCTGAACCGCGACCTGGGCTTCACCGACGAGGATCGCGTGGAGAACATCCGCCGCGTGGCCGAAGTGGCCAAGTTGATGACCGACGCCGGCCTGATCGTGCTGGTCAGCTTCATTTCCCCGTTCCGCGCGGAGCGCCGGATGGCGCGCGCGCGGTTCGATGCGGGCGAGTTCGTCGAGGTCTTCGTGGACGTACCGCTGGCCGTGGCCGAAGCCCGCGACGTGAAGGGCCTGTACAGGAAGGCGAGGGCGGGCCTGATTCCCAACTTCACCGGCATCGATTCCCCGTACGAAGCCCCGGAACATCCCGAACTGCACCTGGATGCCGGCGCGGGCGATCCCGAGACGATGGCGTTGCAGGTGCTGGCCCATCTGGGACTGGACTGACCGCGCAGGCCCGCAAGGGTCATTGGTCATGGTCAGGCGTGTCCACCGCGCGCCCTTCGGCGCGTTTCCAGCACGAACCGCCGCATCCGCACCAGCGCGGGCTGCGTAGGCTCGCTAAACTGCGTGGATAACGAAGATTACGGGATGATGCATGCTCAGCCGATCCGGATTCCGCTGCTTCGCAGCCTGCCTGCCGTTCCTGTTGCTCGCCGCGTGCGGCGGGAAGGAGCCGCAGGCGAAGGCGAACGGCAATGCGGCCGAGCGCCCGATTCCGGTGACCACGCGCGTGGTGCAGCCGTCGGCGTGGAACGACACGCTGCAAGCGCTGGGTACCGCGAAGGCGCGTGAATCCGTCACCCTGACCGCCAAGGTCAGCGAGATCGTGCAGGACGTGCACTTCGACAGCGGCCAGCAGGTGCGGGCGGGCCAGGTGCTGGTCACGCTGAAGGGCGATGCCGCCCAGGCCGCGCTGGTGCAGGCCGAGGCGACCTATGCCGAAGCCGAGCGTCTCTACCGCCGGCAGAAGGAGCTGGCCGACCAGCAGCTGATCGCACGCTCGCAGTTGGACACCCAGCTGGCGCTGCGCGACGCCGCCGCTGCGCGCGTGCGCCAGGCGCGCGCCGACATCGGCGACCGCAGCGTGCGTGCGCCTTTCGCCGGCGTGCTGGGCATCCGCCAGGTCAGCCCCGGTTCGCTGATCACCGCCAACAGCACCATCGCCACGCTGGATGACGTCTCGCGCATGTACGTGGACTTCCAGGTGCCGGAGGCGGCCCTCGCCTCCGTCGCCACCGGCAATGCCGTCACCGCCACGGCCACCGCCTACCCGGGCGAGACCTTCCAGGGCGAGGTCGAGACGATCGATGCGCGCATCGACCCTGCCACCCGCGCGGTGACCGTACGCGCGGTGTTCCCCAACGACGAGCGCAGGCTGCGCCCGGGCATGCTGATGGACGTGCGCCTGTTCCGTCCCGAGCGGCAGGCGCTGGTGATCCCGGAGATCGCGGTGGTGCAGGTGGGGCGCGATTCGTTCGTGTACCGGGTGAAGGCCGACGGCAGCGTGGAACAGGCGCCGGTGCGCGTGGGCGTGCGCCGCGACGGGCAGGCCGAGATCGTCGAGGGCATCGCCGCCGGTGAGCGCATCGTCATCGACGGCACCGGCAAGCTGCGGCCGGGCGTGAAGGTGGCCGATGCCGCGCCGTCGGCCCCGGCGAAGCCGGATGCGCCGCCCGCCGGCGGCCAGGGCTGAGCGCCATGAAACTCTCCGACCTGTCGATCAAGCGTCCCGTCTTCGCGGCGGTGATCAGCCTGCTGCTGGTCGTGCTGGGCGTGATGTCGTTCCTGCGCCTGACGCTGCGCGAGCTGCCCAACATCGATCCGCCCATCGTGTCGGTGGAGGTCAACTACCCGGGCGCGTCCGCCGCCGTGGTGGAGACGCGCATCACCCAGATCCTCGAGGACGGTCTGTCCGGCATCGAGGGCATCAAGACCATCCAGTCGAGCAGCCGCAACGGCCGCTCCGACGTGACCATCGAGTTCAACCTCAGCCGCGACATCGAGGCCGCCGCCAACGACGTGCGCGACCGCGTCAGCCGGGTGATGGACCGGATGCCCGATGAGGCCGACCCGCCGGAGATCTCCAAGGTCGAAGCCGACGCGGACGTGATCATCTGGCTGAACATGCGCTCCACCGTGATGGACACGATGGAGTTGACCGACTACGCCGACCGCTACGTGCTGGACCGCCTGTCCGCCCTGGATGGCGTGGCGCGCGTGCAGCTGGGCGGCGGCCAGCGTTACGCGATGCGCATCTGGCTGGACCGCGAGGCGATGGCCGCGCGCGGGGTGACCACCGGCGACGTCGAAGCCGCCCTGCGCGCGCAGAACGTGGAACTGCCGGCCGGCCGCATCGAGTCCAGGACGCGCGACTTCACCCTGCGCGTGGAACGCGGTTACCAGCGGCCGGAGCAGTTCGCGCAGCTGCCGTTGCGCAAGGGCGCGGACGGGTATGTGGTGCGCCTGGGCGACGTGGCGCAGGTGGAGCTGGGGCCGGAGGAGCGCCGCTCCTACCTGCGCAGCAACGGCGTTCCCAACGTGGGGCTGGGCATCGTGCGCACGTCCACCGCCAACGCGCTGGATGTCGCGCGCGCGGCGCGCGCCGAGGCGGAGGTCATCCAGAAGACCCTGCCCGAAGGCACCGAGATCTTCATCGCCTACGACAGCACCACCTTCATCGAGGCCTCCATCGAGCGCGTGTACTGGACGCTGGGCGAGGCGATGGTGCTGGTGTTCCTGGTGATCTGGCTGTTCCTCGGCAGCCTGCGCGCGGCGCTGATCCCGGCGGTGACGGTGCCGGTGTGCCTGGTGGCGGCCTTCATCGCGCTGTATGCGTTCGGCTTTTCGATCAACCTGCTGACGCTGCTGGCGCTGGTGCTGTGCATCGGCCTGGTGGTCGACGATGCCATCGTGGTGCTGGAGAACGTGCAGCGGCGCGCCGACCTGGGCGAGCCCTCGCTGGTCGCCGCGCGCCGCGGTACGGCGCAGGTGGCGTTTGCGGTGATCGCGACCACCGCGGTGCTGGTGGCGGTGTTCCTGCCGGTGGGCTTCATGGAGGGCAACACCGGCCGCCTGTTCCGCGAACTGTCGGTCGCGCTGGCGGCGGCGGTGGCGATTTCCGCCTTCGTCGCCCTGACGCTGACGCCGATGATGTCGTCCAAGCTGGTGCGCCCGCACACCGAACCGCGTGGACTGAATGCGTGGACCAACCGCACCCTCAACCGCGTCAGCACCGGTTATGGCCGGCAGGTGGAGCGCCTGGTGGGCCTGAGCGGCAGGCGCATCCTGGGCCTGGTGCTGCTGGCGATGGCGTTGTGCGGCGTGGCGATCGTCGTGCTGGGGCTGCGCGTGCCCAGCGAACTGGCGCCGGCGGAGGACCGCGGCCGCTTCTTCGTGATGGTCGATGGCCCCGAAGGCGCTGGCTTCGACTACATGGTCGGGCAGATGCAGCAGGTCGAGAAGATCGTGCTGGCCCAGGTAGGCAAGGACAAGCCCGTCGACCGTGCCAACTCGCGCACGCCGCGCGGTTTCGGCGGCAGCGAGGACATGCACACCGGCCAGGTGATCGTGTTCCTGCACGACTGGCACGAGCGCGACGTGGCCACCGACGATGTGGTCGGGCAGCTCCGCAGCGAGTTCGCGAAGCTGCCCGGCGTGCAGGCCCGCGCCAACGTGCCCGGAGGCCTGGTGGGCAGCCGGGGCCAGCGCTACCAGCTGGTGCTGGGCGGCCCGGACTATGCCGAACTGGCGCAGTGGCGCGACCGCATCCTGCAGCGGATGGAATCCAATCCCGGCATCCAGGACCCGGATTCGGACTACAAGGAAACGCGTCCGCAGATGCGGGTGAACATCGACCGCGACCGAGCCGCCGACCTGGGCGTGTCGGTGCAGGAGATCGGCCGCACCCTGGAAACGATGATGGGGTCGCGCCAGGTGACCACCTACGTGGACAGCGGCGAGGAATACGACGTCATGCTGCAGGCCGGGCGCGAGCAGCGGGCCAACCCCGAGGACCTGGCGAACACCTACGTGCGCGGCCGCGACGATGCCCTCATCCCCCTGTCCAACCTGGTCACGCTCAGCGAGATCGCCGAGCCCGGCACCTTCAACCGCTTCAACCGGCTGCGCGCCATCACCATCAGCGCAGGCCTGGCCCCCGGCTATTCGATGGGCGAGGCGCTGGAGTGGACCCGGCAGGTGGTGGACGAGGAACTGCCCGACTACGCGCAGATCGACTGGAAGGGCGAGTCGCGCGAGTACCAGGAAGCCGGCGGCGCGATCCTGCTGACCTTCACCCTGGCGCTGCTGATCGTCTACCTGGTGCTGGCGGCGCAGTTCGAGAGCTTCATCCATCCGCTGGTGATCATGCTGACCGTCCCGCTGGCGGTACTGGGCGCTCTGATCGGCCTGTGGGTCACCGGTGGCACGCTGAACCTCTTCAGCCAGATCGGCATCGTCATGCTGATCGGATTGGCGGCGAAGAACGGCATCCTGATCGTGGAGTTCGCCAACCAGCTGCGCGACGACGGCGCCAGCGTGGTGCAGGCCATCGCCGAGTCCGCGCGCGTGCGCCTGCGGCCGATCCTGATGACCTCGGTCGCCACCGTCGTCGGCGCGGTGCCGCTGGTGCTGGCCGGCGGGCCGGGATCGGCCAGCCGCGCCACCATCGGCATCGTGGTGATTTTCGGCGTGACCTTCTCCACGCTGCTCTCGCTGTACGTGGTGCCGGCGTTCTACGCGCTGCTGGCCCCGTTCACGCGTTCGCCGGAAGCCGTGGCGCACGAGTTGGGCAAGCTGGAGGCGGAAACGCCCTCCGTCGGCGGCCATGGCTGAGGCCGGTGCGCGCCCGCATGCGGACGCGCGCATCGCCGGCGACGGGTTCCTGCTGCGCGCATGGCGGCAGGAAGACCTGGAGGCGCTGCTGCGCCACGCGGACGATCCGCAGGTGCCCCGTGGGCTGAGCGACCGCTTCCCGCATCCGTACACGCGCGCCGACGGCGAGGCGTTCCTCGCCGGCCGCGTGGTCGACTTCGGTCACCCCGTGTTCGCCATCGAGATCGGAGGCGAGGCCTGCGGTGGCATCGCGGTGCGCCCGCATGCGGGGGAGAAGGCGCACAGTGCCGAACTGGGCTACTGGCTCGGGCGGCGGCACTGGGGCCGAGGCCAAATGACGCGCGTGGTCGCGGCCTATCTGGACTGGGTGGTTCCCGTGCTGGGGCTGGTCCGGGTCGAGGCGAACGTGCTGGACACCAACCCGGCCTCCGCGCGGGTGCTGGAAAAGAGCGGTTTCGTCGAGGAAGGCCGCCGACGGGCCGCGATCCGCAAGCCGGACGGCCTGCACGACCTGAGGCTGTTCGGACGGGTCTGGCCCGGCTGAGACGTGCGCGGGGGACTGCGCAGCGGCGCGTGTTGCGGTTATCTTGCAGGGAGCCGGCGGCGCGTCCGCGCCGCCTTCCCGTATCCCAGCGCACGCACGAACGACGGAGACGCATCCCCGTGGAAGCCCTTTTCAACTGGTTGAACGGCATCATCTGGAGCAACGCGCTGATAGCGCTGTGCCTGGGCGCCGGCCTGTGGTTCACCCTCCGCACCCGCGTGATGCAGGTGCGCGGTTTCGCCGAGATGTGCCGGCTGACCGTGACCGGGCAGAAGTCGGATGCCGGCGTGTCCTCGTTCCAGGCCCTGGCCATCTCCATGGCCGGACGCATGGGCATAGGCAACATCGCCGGCGTCGCCACGGCGATCGCCTACGGCGGCCCCGGTGCGGTGTTCTGGATGTGGGTGATGGGCTTCCTGGGGGCATCGACCTCGTACATCGAGTGCACCCTGGCGCAGATCTACAAGGAAAAGGACGCCGAGGGGCGCTACCGCGGCGGCCCGGCCTACTACATCGAGAAGGCGATGGGCCTGAAGTGGTATGCGGTGACGTTCGCCGTGGCCACCGTCATCGCCACCGGCCTGCTGCTGCCGGGTGTGCAGGCCAACGCCATTGCCGACAGCGCCAGCAACGTGCTGTGCGGCGCGGGGGCCTGCGAGGCGGTCGGCGGCGCGGGCGCGCTGAAGCTGTGGATCGGCCTGGGCGTGGCGGCGGTGCTGGCGCTGATCATCTTCGGCGGCATCAAGCGCATCGCCACCTTCGCCGAGGTCGTGGTGCCGTTCATGGCGCTGGCCTTCATCCTGATGGCGGTGATCGTGATGATCGCCAACGCCGGCAAGGTGCCGGCGATGTTCGCCGACATCTTCTCCAGCGCGTTCGGCGCGCATGCGGCCTTCGGCGCCATCATCGGCCAGGCCATCGCCTGGGGCGTGAAGCGCGGCATCTACGCCAACGAGGCCGGCCAGGGCACCGGCCCGCACGCCGCCGCCGCCGCCGAGGTCTCGCACCCGGCCAAGCAGGGCTACGTGCAGGCCTTCGCCATCTACTTCGACACCATGCTGGTGTGCACCTCGACGGCGTTCCTGCTGCTGTCCACGGGCATGTACAACACGTTCCGGACCGTCACCGAGAACGGCAAGGACACGCTGGTCGCCATCGTCTCCGGCGTGCCCGGCCTGCAGCCGTCCGAAGGCGCGCAGTTCACCCAGGCAGCGGTGGAGTCGGTGCTGCCCGGCTGGGGCGCGGGCTTCGTGGCGCTGGCGCTGTTCTTCTTCGCCTTCACCACCATCATGGCCTACTACTACATGGCCGAGACCAACCTGACCTACCTGGCCGGGGTGAAGAAGACCCACCCGCTGGCGACCCTGTTGCTGCGTCTGGGCATCGTGGGCATGGTGGTGTTCGGCGCGTACCACAACGCCGCGATGGCGTGGACGCTGGGCGACATCGGCGTGGGCCTGATGGCATGGCTGAACGTCATCGCCATCCTGATCCTGCAGAAGCCCGCGCTGATCGCGCTGCGCGACTACGAGCGGCAGAAGAAGCTGGGCCTGGATCCGGTGTTCGATCCGGATGCGCTGGGCATCCGCAACGCCCACTTCTGGAAGAAGCAGGGCTGAGGTGGGCAATCCCTGGAACAACCGCCCGCCGCGGCCGCCCGGTCCGCCGGATCGGCGGCGACCGCCGCGCACGCAGGACCAGCGCCCCGCGCGCGAGCAGGCGCCGCGGGACGAGCGTCCCGCGAACACGGCGCGCAGCGAGCTGCGCCTGTATGGGCTCAACGCCGTGCACGCGGTGTTCGCGCGCCGCCCCGAGGCCATCCGCAAGGTCTACCTGACCGAATCGCGCATCCCGGCACTGAAACCGTTGCTGGCCTGGTGCGTCAAGCAGCGCGTCGGCTATCGCGTGGTGGAAGAGGGCGACCTGGACCGCCTGGCCGCCAGCGCGCACCACGAGGGCGTGGTGGCCGACGTGCTGAAGGTCGAGCCGCTGCCCATGTCCGACTGGCTGCGCGCGCTGCCCGAGGGCAAGCCCGTCGCAGCGCTGTGGCTGGACGGCGTGGGCAATCCGCACAACTTCGGCGCGATCCTGCGTTCGGCCGCGCATTTCGGCGTGGCGGGCATCCTGCTGCCGCGCGAGTCCACCCTGGCGTTGTCCGGCGCGGCGGCGCGGGTGGCCGAAGGCGGTGCGGAACAGGTGCCGCTGGTGCGCATGGGACAGGCCGACAATGCCGTGGCCCAATTGCGGAACGCGGGTTTTTCGCTGGCCGCCACGGTGGTGCGCGGCGGTGACGACCTGTTCGCGGCGAAGCTGCCGCAGCGGTTGGTCTACGTGATGGGGGCCGAGGGCGAGGGCATGGATGCGCGCCTGGCCGAGGCCTGCGACATGCGCCTGTCGATTCCCGGCAGCGGCGCGGTCGAGAGCCTCAATGTCGCCGCGGCCACGGCGGTGTTTCTGGCGCAGTGGAAGCAGCGTTCGTAGAGCGTAGCCCGCTCCCATGGCCCCCTGTAGGAGCGCCCTTGGGCGCGATGCTTTTCGATCAGCCATCTGAAGAGCATCGCGGGCATGGCCCGCTCCTACAACCCATGGGGCCCTGTAGGAGCGCCCTTGGGCGCGATGCTTTTCGGCCAGCCACCTGAAGCGCATCGCGGGCATGGCCCGCTCCTACAAACCGTGGGCCTCTGTAGGAGCGCCCTTGGGCGCGATGCTTTTCGGCCAGCCACCTGAAGCGCATCGCGGGCATGGCCCGCTCCTACAAACCGTGGGCCCCTGTAGGAGCGCCCTTGGGCGCGATGCTTTTCGGCCAGCCACCTGAAGCGCATCGCGGGCATGGCCCGCTCCTACAACCCATGGGGCCCTGTAGGAGCGCCCCATGGGCGCGATGCTTTTCGGCCAGACGCCTGAGGCGCATCGCGGGCATGGCCCGCTCCTACAACCCGGGGGCATGGCCCGCGCCTGCAAAGACGGGGGTGTTTCCCGGCAGGGTCGCGAGGCTTATTCCTTCAGTTGGCTGCCGAAATCGCCCTCGGCTTCCGCCGCCAGATATGCGAACACGGCATACGCCGCCACGTTCTGCGCGAGCGCGGCGGGATCGATCTTGTCCAGCGTATCGTCCGCATTGTGGTGCAGGTGGAAGTAGTCGCTGCCATCCTGCGCCAGCCACGCCCACGCCATGCCCCGGGCGGCGAACGGGCTGATGTCGGGCCCCGCGCTGCCCTTGCCGGGCGCGTACTCGATGCCCAGTGGCGCCAGCGCCTGCGCGATCTGTTCGGTGGCCTTGCGCGCGTGTCCGGGTGCGCCGGTATTGAAGGCGTAGATGCGGCCGGCGCCGAAGTCGCTCTCCGCGGCGATCTGATGGCGCGCGATGTCGGCCAGATGCTTCTGCGCATACGCCTTGCCCCCGTGCAGGCCCTGCTCTTCGTTGGCGAAGGCGATCACCCGGATGGTGCGTTTCGGCGCCCGCTTCAGCTGCCCTATCAGGTGGCCGGCGGCCATGGTGATGCCGATGCCCGCGCCGTCGTCGATCGCACCGGTGCCCAGGTCCCACGAATCCAGGTGCGCGCCGATCACCACGACCTCCTCCGGCAGGCTGCGCCCGGTGATTTCGCCGATCACGTTCTGCGAGGTGTATTGGCCGTCCCACCCGCAATCCAGTGCCAGCGACACGCGCACCGGGCCGCGCGCAAGCAGCCGCGCCAGCTGGTCGGCATCGGGGATGCTCAGTGCGGCGGACGGCACCGGCGTCAGGCCTTCGTCGAAGCGGGTGATGCCGGTGTGCGGGACGCGGTGGTTGTCGGTACCGGCCGAACGCATCAGGAAGGCGATGGCGCCCTTGCGGATCGCGGCCGACGGCCCTTTCGAGCGGATCGCGCCGCCGTTGCGGTAGTCGCTGCCATCGCGCGCGGCCTTCATCCCGTAGTCGACGAACGCGATCTTGCCGGCCAACGAACCCTCGGGCGCGGCCTCGAGTGCGGCAAGACCGTCGAAGCGGACGATCTCCGCCGCCACCGTGCCACCCGGGCTGCCCCCCAACGCCGTGATGGCCAACGGCTGCGCATGCGGACCCACGACGGCCGCCCGTTCGCTGCGGCGCACCCACTTCGGAAACGTCACCGGCTCGGTCCATACCTTGTCGAAACCCAGTGCCTTGAACTTCGCCTGCGCCCAGGCCACGGCCTTGGCATCGGCCTCGCTGCCGGCCAGGCGCGGCCCCACTTCGGTGGTCAGCGATTCGACCACCTCCCAGCCGGTCCGGTCGGCGAGCGCCTGCTCGCGCAGCTGCGCGGCGGTGACGAGGGCGGCATCGGGAATACGGGTTTCGCGGGAGGCGGCGTGGGCGGGCGCGGTGATGGCCAGAGCGAGCAACAGCGGAGCAAGACGCATGGAGAACCCCGGAAAAACGAAGGCCCCGAGCTTAGCAGCCCGGGGCCCCGTGTTTCCGCCGATCGCGTTGCCTATCCGGAACGCCGCGTCCCGTCACTTCTTCAGCGCATCGCGGATCTCGCGCAGCAGCAGTACGTCCTCCGGCGGCGCGGCCGGTGCGGCTTCGGGCTTGCGGTGCAGGCGGTTCACCGCCTTGACCAGCAGGAAGATCGCGAAGGCCACGATGACGAACTGGATGACGGTGTTGAGGAATTCGCCGATGCCGATCGCCACGGCCGGCACGTCCTTGCCGGCGGCGTCAACGGTGGCTTCCTTCAATGTCCACACCCACTTGGAGAAATCCACGCCGCCCACCAGCAGCCCGATGGGCGGCATGATGATCTTGTCCACGAAGGCGGTGACGATCTTGCCGAACGCGGCGCCGATCACCACGCCCACGGCGAGATCGACCACGTTGCCGCGTGCGATGAATTCCTTGAACTCGCTGACCATGCCCATTGCGCGATCTCCGTGAACGGCGCCGATCCGCCTGTGGGGAAGGACTATAACCGCGTGCGTCGACGAAGCAAGGCGGTCAGGCGGTGATGCGCCCGCCCAGTTCCACCACGCCGTCCAGTGCCGCGAGGAAGACGTCGCCCGGCAGCAGTGCGGCCACGCCGGCCGGCGTGCCCATGAAGACCAGGTCGCCGGCCTTCAGGGCATAGAGCCTGGAGAGCTCGTGCAGGATGTCCGGCACGTCCCAGATCAGGTCGCGCAGCGCGCCGTGCTGGCGGATATCGCCGTTCACGCGCAGGGTGAGCGTGCGGTCCTCCAGTGCGCCAATGCCGGTGGCGGGTACCAGTTCGCTGACCGGGGCCGAATGATCGAAGCCCTTGCCGGTATCCCACGGCAGGCCCTTCGCCTTGGCCGCGCCCTGCAGGTCGCGACGGGTCAGGTCCAGGCCCACGCCATAGGCGATGACCAGCGCCTGCGCGGCATCGCGCGACAGCGGGCCGGCCGGCGCATCCGCGCCCAGCGCCACCACCAGTTCGACCTCATGGTGCAGGTCGTGCGTGCCGGGCGGATAGGGTACGTCCGCGCCGCCGGTGACGATGGCATCGGCCGGTTTGTGGAAGAACACGGGCACGCCGCGTTCGGTCTTCGACGCCGGTGCGGCCGCGCCCATCTCGCGCGCGTGCTCGGCGAAATTGCGGCCCACGCAGAAGATGCGGCGCACGGGGAAGGTACCGCCGCCGCGCACGGGAACGCGCGGCACGGGCGGGGTGGGGATGATGTCGGCCATGGCGGCGATCCAATGCTCGGAAAGCCGCAGAGTGTAGGCGGGAACCGCGTCCCCGCGCAGTGCGGTCAGCGCGGCAGCGGCAGGGCCTGCTTGCGGACCACCCGGTACTCGCCTTCCATGGCGTGCTCGCGTGCGACCGGCTTGCCGCGCTGGCGCAGCAGTTTGTACAGCAGGCCACCGGCGATCATGGCCGCGCCGACGAACACGCTGAAGAACACCAGGACCACCAGCACGGCCAGTCCCAGCAGGCCGATGCCCAGGCGCAGCAGCGGATGCCGCGGCTTGCGGGGCGCAAAGGCGTGGCGGAAGGCGTTGAACTGGAAGTGGCGTGCGTACATGGCGTTGCGTCGTGACAGAATGCGGCCGGAGCCGATGCGCGCAGTATCGGATGACGGTTGTGTGACCGTGTGAGGACTTCGTTAAGCGCCATGCGACTCAGTGCACTGAATGACATCGCCGACGGCGGGTTTGCCGAAGTAGAGGCCATGATCGACGGGGATGCCGAATCTTTGATCCTTCATCGCCAAGGGGGCCAGGCACGCGCCTGGCTGAATGTCTGCCCGCATGCGGGGCGCCGGCTGGACTGGGCGCCGGGCCAGTTCCTGAAGAGCAAGGACGGGCACCTGGTGTGCGCCGCGCACGGCGCGTCGTTCGAACTTGGCCGCGGCGACTGCGTCGCCGGCCCCTGTCGCGGCGACTCCCTGCGCGCCGTACCGGTGCAGGTGCGCGACGGCGAGGTGTGGCTGGCCTGAGCGTGGGCTGCCGGCCTCAGCCGACGCCCTGCACGATCACGCAGTGCCAGCCGGTCCGGTAGGTCTCGTACCCCGGCGACGCGGCCTGCGCCAGACACTGCGCATGGCCGTCCACGACCCGTTCCACCGCCCCGCGCGGTTGCGCGAACAGCGCCTCGCGTCCGGGAAAGTCCAGCCTGGCGGCGCCTCCTGCCTGGGTGTCGGCCAGCAGCCAACCTTGACCGTCGACAATGCAGACCCGGCTGCGGCGCCATTCCGCCTCGGACAGCGGCGTGCGTTCGACGATGGTCTGCGCCAGCGCGTCCCAGCGGAACACGATGCCCAGCACGCCCAGCGGACGACCATTCACGCGCCCGTCCTGGCGCACCGTGCAGGCGTATACCAGCACGCGCTCGCCACCGGCCAGGGAACTGGCATGCATCGACTGGAAGCCGAATTCCTCGCCGCTGGCGGTGGCCATGGCCGACTGGAACCAGGCCTGCTGGGCCACCGACTGGCCGACCGATCGGTACTGCCGCGGCCGGCCGTTGGCGATCACGGTGCCGTCCAGATCGGCCAGCACCAGGTCGAAGTAGACGGTGTAGGAGTCCAGGATCTGCCCGAGGCGCTGGCTGGCGTGGGCGAGTGCGGCAGGTTGCGGGTCCTGCGCCGCGGCCACCACGGCCGCGTCGGTGGCCCACCAGCGTACGTCGCAGCTGCGCTCGTACAGGTTGCGGTCGATCAGGTCGATGTTGGCCAGCGCCAGATCGGTCAGGCGGGTGCGGCGCACGTCGGTCTGCAGGCGCTCCAGGCGTTCCCGCAGGTCGGTGCTGGTACGGTCCGCCATGCGGTCGATCTCCTGCGCGGTATCGCTGACCCGGCGCGAGAGCGTGTCCATCTCTTCGGCGATCACGCCGAAGCTGCGGCCCGCCGCGCCGATGCGCACGGCTTCGATGCGGGCATTCATCGAGATGATGCGGGTGATGCGGTTGATCTCGTCGATCTTCTGCAGCGACTGCCGCAGTTGCCGGAGCAGCGAGTCCGACAGCCCCGATACGGACTGGATGTGGTCGTCGATGCCGGCATCGGGCGCGGGGGCGGCAGCACAGGCGTTCATGGGGCTCCTTGTGGGGAAGGGGCGGACAGGCGCACGGCGGCGCGATGTCAGTCCCGTTGTTGAGGCGCTATCGGCGCGGCGCGAACGCGCTTTAATCGGCACCTTCGCAGTGCAGGCTTTCCCCGCAATGGGGCGTCCGCCGAGGGTGAGGTTGGACGCGCCCGCACCGGTTCCCTAGAATCCGCCGACCACCGACAGGGGACCGGAATGGGCGAGGCGAGCATGTGCATCAACTGCGGGCGGGCCGTCGCCAATGCCGAGCAGAAGTTCTGTCCCGCCTGCGGCCAGCCCACGCCGGTGCACCGCATCGACTGGCATTTCCTCGGCCACGAACTGGAGCACAGCGTGCTCCACATGGACCGCGGCATCCTGTACTCGCTGAAGGAGCTGATGCTGCGGCCGGGGCGCCTCATACGCGACTACATCGAAGGGCGACGCGCGGGCATCGTCAAGCCCGTGCTGCTGATCACGATGACAGGCGCTGCGGCGACGTTGATGGCGCACTACGCGTTGGATGGCGATGCGCTCGGTGCGTCCCTTGCGGCTGGCATGGAAGCCGGAGCAGGACATCAAGGCAGCATGAATGCCAAGCAGGCCGAGGCCATGGCCCAGATGGCGAAAGTATTCGCCGTGGTCAAGGACTGGATGAATCGACACCTGACCCTGATCACCTTGTTGTTGCTGCCGGTGCAGGCCGCTGCATTCAAGCTGACGTTCCGACGCTTCAAGCAGATCAATTACCCGGAATGGCTGGTGATCACCTCGTTCCTGATGGCGCAGTTGTTTGTCGTATGGGTGATCTTCATGCCGCTTCAACGATGGTGGTCGGACGCGCAGGCGGTCATGGTGTTGGTAGCGGCCCTGCTCAACCTGTTTTCGCTGACTCAGGTTTTTCAGGGATATCCGCGATGGAAGGCCTTTTTGCGCGGTGCGGCCGCTTGGGCCATCGTCCAAGTGGTGGTGATGGTGGCTACGCTCATCGGGGCGATGGTGCTTGGCGTCCTGGTGGCCAGCGGAAGGATCTATTTGCCTGCCTGAGGCTGTCGTCCCTCAGCCGGACAGCTCGAGCGTTGATGTCGTGTTGATGGGTCGGTGCGCAGCAAAAGAAAAGCCCGCTTAGGGCGGGCTTTTCTGTCGGGACGGATTGCCCGGCGCAATGGCGGGGGCACTGGATCCCGGAATCACTTCAGCGCCTTGAACCGCAGGCGGTGCGGACGCGCGCCTTCTTCGCCCAGGCGGCGCTTCTTGTCTTCCTCGTACTCGCGGTAGTTGCCCTGGAAGAACTCCACGTGCGAGTCGCCCTCGAAGGCGAGGATGTGGGTGGCGATGCGGTCCAGGAACCAGCGGTCGTGCGAGATGACGAAGGTGTTGCCGGGGAATTCCAGCAGCGCGTCTTCCAGCGCACGCAGGGTTTCGATGTCCAGGTCGTTCGACGGCTCGTCGAGCAGCAGCACGTTGCCGCCCTGCAGCAGCGTCTTGGCCATGTGCAGGCGCCCGCGCTCGCCGCCGGACAGCGAACCCACCAGCTTCTGCTGGTCCTGGCCCTTGAAGTTGAAGCGGCCGATGTAGGCGCGCGACTGGATCTCCACGCCGTTGATGTTGAGGATGTCCAGGCCGCCGGAGACTTCCTGGAACACGGTCTGGTTGCCCTCCAGCTTGTCGCGGCTCTGGTCCACGTAGGCCAGCTTCACGCTGGGGCCGATCACGATTTCGCCCGCGTCCGGCTTCTCCTGCCCGGTGATCATCTTGAACAGCGTGGACTTGCCCGCGCCGTTCGGGCCGATGATGCCGACGATGGCGCCGGCCGGCACCAGGAAGCTCAGGTTGTCGATCAGCAGGCGGTCGCCGAATTTCTTGGAGACGTTCTTGAACTCGATCACCGAATTGCCCAGACGCTCGCCCGGCGGGATGAAGATCTCGTTGGTCTCGTTGCGCTTCTGGTAGTCGACCGACTGCAGTTCTTCCAGGCGGGCCAGGCGGGCCTTGCCCTTGGAGCGGCCGCCCTTGGCATTCTGGCGCGACCATTCCAGTTCCTTCTGGATCGCCTTCTGGCGCGCCTTTTCCTGGTTCTCTTCCTGCTTCAGGCGCTCGTCCTTCTGCACCAGCCACTCGGTGTAGTTGCCCTTCCACGGGATGCCGCGGCCACGGTCCAGTTCGAGGATCCATTCGGCGGCGTTGTCGAGGAAGTAGCGGTCGTGGGTGACGGCCACCACGGTGCCGGTGTAGCGGGCCAGGAACTGCTCCAGCCACTCCACCGACTCGGCGTCCAGATGGTTGGTCGGTTCGTCGAGCAGCAGCATGTCCGGCTTCTGCAGCAGCAGCCGGCACAGCGCCACGCGGCGCTTCTCGCCACCGGACAGCTTGCCGATGACGGCATCCCACGGCGGCAGGCGCAGCGCGTCGGCGGCCACGTCCAGCTGGTTCTCCAGCGTGTGCGCATCCCCGGCGGCCAGGATGGCTTCCAGGCGTTCCTGCTCCTTGGCCAGGGCGTCGAAGTCGGCGCCTTCCTCGGCGTAGGCCGCGTAGACCGCCTCCAGCGCGGCCTGCGCCTGCAGCACTTCGCCCACGCCTTCCTCGACGGCCTGGCGGACGGTGTGCTCGGGGTTCAGTTCCGGCTCCTGGGCCAGGTAGCCCACCTTGATGCCGGGTTGCGGACGGGCCTCGCCTTCGAAGTCCTTGTCCACGCCCGCCATGATCTTCAGCACGGTGGACTTGCCGGCGCCGTTCAGGCCCAGCAGGCCGATCTTCGCGCCTGGGAAGAAGGACAGCGAGATGTCCTTGATGATCTGCCGCTTGGGCGGGACCACCTTGCTGACCCGGTTCATGGTGTAGATGTATTGCGAGGACATGCAGGCTCCGGTACGCAGGTCCCGGCGCCCGGCCGGTTCGGCGGCGGGCGGGCGGGTAGAAGGGAAGACGGCGATTATAGCCGCTCCGGCCGTGCCGACCGGCGGCTGAACACGTTTCGCGAACCGGTCGTTTACGCCGTCGTAACCGTTTTCCAGCGGGAATCGGTTCAGATGCGATCGGCATGATGGGCTCACGTGCCACACAGAGGGCTTTCCATGAACACCAAGCGTCTTTTCCAGGGCATGGCCTGCGCCGTCCTGGCCTTCGCCGTCACCGCTCCCGTGCTGGCGCGCGACGATCGCGGCCACGACCGGGGCCGCTCGCACCGCTACGACCATCGGGACGACCGCAGGGACGACCGCCGCGACTGGCGCGATGATCGCCGGGACGACCGCCATGACCGCCGCGACCAGCGCCAGGCCTATCGCCATGGCTATCACGACGGGCGCCGGGATGACCGCCGGTACGACCGTTACTATGACGACCGCCGGTATTACGTCCCGCCGCGCGTGGTCTACCCCCCGGCCCCCCACTACCACCGCTGGGCCGTGGGACAGCGCTATCGCGACTACTACCGCGGTCCGGTCTACGTGGTGAACGACTACGGCCACTACCACGTGCGCCGCCCGCCTCGCGGCTACCACTGGGTCCGCGACGACCGCGGCAACCTGCTGATGGTCGCCATCGCCACCGGCATCATCGCGGACCTGCTTCTGCACCACTGAACAGGCCCCGAGGTCCCCGAAGAGCGCGCTCCGGCGCGCTTTTCGCTTTCCGGGGCCGGGTCGGCGGAGGCCGGGCGAGCTACAATCGGCCATCCCGCCCGCCCTTGCCCCCGGAGACCCGATGTTCCCGCGCGACGCCCGCATCGAAACCTACGATCCCGAACTGGCCCAGGCCATCGCCCACGAGGCGCGCCGGCAGGAGGATCACGTCGAGCTGATCGCCAGCGAGAACTACGCCAGCCCCCGCGTGCTGGAGGCCCAGGGCAGCGTGCTGACCAACAAGTATGCCGAGGGCTACCCGCACAAGCGCTACTACGGCGGTTGCGAGTACGTGGACATCGCCGAGCAGCTGGCGATCGACCGCGTGAAGCAGCTGTTCGGCGCCGACTACGCCAACGTGCAGCCGCATTCCGGTTCGCAGGCCAACCAGGCCGTGTACTTCGCCCTGCTGAACCCCGGCGACACCATCCTGGGCATGAGCCTGGCCCACGGTGGCCACCTGACCCACGGCGCCAAGGTCAACGCCTCGGGCAAGCTGTTCAACGCCGTCCAGTACGGCGTGAACGACCAGGGCCTGATCGACTACGACGAAGTCGAAAGGCTGGCGCTGGAGCACAAGCCGAAGATGGTCGTGGCCGGCTTCTCCGCCTATTCGCAGGTGGTGGACTGGGCCCGCTTCCGCGCCATCGCCGACAAGGTGGGCGCCTACTTGTTCGTGGACATGGCGCATGTGGCAGGCCTGGTGGCCGCCGGCGTCTACCCCAGCCCGCTGCCGCATGCCCACGTGGTCACCTCGACCACCCACAAGACGCTGCGCGGCCCGCGCGGCGGCATCATCCTGGCCAAGGGCGCCGGCGAAGAGATCGAGAAGAAGCTGCAGAGCATCGTCTTCCCCGGCATCCAGGGCGGTCCGCTGATGCACGTCATCGCGGCCAAGGCCGTGGCCTTCAAGGAAGCGCTGGAGCCGGAGTTCAAGGCCTATCAGCGGCAGGTGGTGAAGAACGCCCAGGCGATGGCGAAGACCATCATCTCCCGCGGCTACAAGATCGTGTCCGGCGGTACCGAGAACCACCTGATGCTGGTGGACATGATCGGCAAGGACGTCAGCGGCAAGGATGCGGAAGAAGCGCTGGGCAAGGCGCACATCACCGTCAACAAGAACTCCGTGCCCAACGACCCGCGCAAGCCCTTCGTCACCTCCGGCCTGCGCATCGGCACGCCGGCCGTCACCACGCGCGGCTACGGCGAACAGGACTGCATCGACCTGGCCAACTGGATCTGCGACGTGCTGGATGCGCCCAGCGACGAGGCGGTGCTGGCGAAGGTGCGCGAGAATGTCACGGCGCAGTGCCGGAAGTATCCGGTCTACGGCTGAAAGCGAGGAACGAGCGATGAGGAGTGAGGAACGAGTGAAAGCGACACCGCATCGAGAAGTGGGAAGCACCGCTTTCACTCGTTCCTCACTTCTCTCCACTCGTTCCTGATCCCATGTACTGCCCCTTCTGCCAGCACACCGATACCCGCGTGATCGATTCGCGCGTGTCGGAGGACGGCGCGACGATCCGCCGTCGGCGGGAGTGCGAGGCTTGCGGGGAGCGGTTCTCCACGCTGGAGAACATCGAGATCAAGCTGCCGGCGGTCATCAAGAGCGACGGCAGGCGCGATACGTTCGATGCGCGCAAGCTGCGCGCGGGCTTCGACCGCGCGCTGCAGAAGCGGCCGGTGTCGGAAGAACAGATCGAGGCGGCCGTGCGTGCGGTGATCCATGCCATCCGCATGAGCGGCGAGCGCGAGATCGCTTCGCGCAGGATCGGCGAATTCGTCATGAACGAACTGCGCAAGCTGGACCACGTGGGCTACGTGCGCTTCGCCTCGGTCTACCGCAGTTTCGAGGACGTGGCCGATTTCCGCGAGGAGATCGAGAAGCTCGAACGCGACCTGCCGCCCGGCGCGGGCCAGTTGTCCCTGCTCGGCGGCGACGTGGTGCCGTTCGACAAGCACGCGGACAAGAACAAGAAGCGCTGAGCCATGCGCATCGACCGGATCGGCCGGCATCCGCGGCACATCCCCGCGCTTGCTGCCTGGCACCATGCCGAGTGGGGCGCGCTGTACGACGACTGGACGTTGGCCGCGGCGGCGTCCGAACTGGCCGACCACGCCACGCGCACGTCATTGCCCACCACGCTGCTGCTGGTGGATGGCCAGGACCTGTTGGGATCGGTCAGCCTGCTGATCGAGGACGCGCCCGCCCTGCAGGACCGCGGCAGTCCGTGGCTGGGCAGCCTGTTCGTGCTGCCGGCCGCGCGCGGTCGTGGCGGTGGACGCGTCCTCGTGGACGCCGCGGTCGCCCATGCCGCGCGCCAGGGCGTGGCCCTGCTGCGGTTGTTCACCCTCTGGCACGAGGACTTCTACGCTTCGCTGGGCTGGCAGGTCGAGGAGCGCACGTCGCTGCACGGCACGCCGGTGGTGATCATGTCGATCGTGCCCGCGGAGCGTGTGGCGCATACTGGCGCCCCGCCGCATCGCGTGGACGACGCATGACCGAAACCCGCTACACCGCCTTCGACCATCAATGCATGGCGCGCGCGCTGCGACTGGCCGAGCGGGGCGCCTACACCACGCGGCCGAATCCCATGGTCGGCTGCGTGATCACGCAGGGTGAGCAAACCGTCGGCGAGGGCTGGCACCAGAAGGCCGGCGAGCCGCACGCCGAGGTGTTCGCGTTGCAGGCCGCGGGCGAGCGGGCCAGGGGCGCCACCGCCTACGTCACTCTGGAGCCCTGCGCCCATACCGGCCGCACCGGGCCCTGCGCCGAGGCCCTGGTGGCGGCCGGCGTGGCGCGCGTGGTGGCGGCGATGCGAGACCCGTTCGCGCAGGTCGATGGCGCCGGCTTCGACCGACTGCGGGCGGCGGGCATCGCCGTGGAGTCCGGGTTGATGGAGGCGCAGGCGCGGCGCTTGAACCGGGGTTTCCTGTCGCGCGTGGAACGCGGCCGGCCGTGGATGCGGGTGAAGCTGGCCACCAGCCTGGATGGCCGTACCGCGATGGCCAACGGCGATTCCAAGTGGATCAGCGGCGAGGCATCGCGCCGCGACGTGATGCGCTGGCGCGCGCGTGCCGGGGCCATCCTGACGGGCGCGGGCACCGTGCTGGCCGACGATCCGTCGCTGACGGTGCGCTTGGGCGACGACACCGCCTTCGAGCCGCCGCTGCGGGTGGTGCTGGACCCGGGGCTTGCCACCGTGGCGCGCGGCAACGTGCGCCAGGGTGAAGCGCCCACCCTGTACGTACACGCTGCCGATGCCAAGCCACCGCGCGACACCGATGTGCAGCGGGTGGTGGCGCCGGCCACCGGCAGCAATTTCGACCTGAAGGCGGTGCTGGAGCTGCTGGCCGAACGCGGCATCAACGAAGTGCACGCCGAGGCCGGGGCCACGCTGGCCGGTGCGTTCATCGCGGCGGGGCTGGCGGACGAGGTGCTGCTGTACGTCGCGCCGGTGCTGCTGGGCGACCAGGCCCGGCCACTGTTCGGGGGGCTGGGGATCCAGGCCATGGCGGACCGGTTGAAGCTGGAGATTGTGGACAGCCGCATGATTGGCGAAGATCACCGCCTCCTGCTGCAACCTGCCCGCTGACCGCCCGCCATGGTGGCTTTCAAGGATCATTTCTCCGGCGTCGCCGACGTCTACGCCGCCTCGCGACCCACCTACCCGGATGCGCTGTACGACGCGATCGCCGCCGTCGTGCCCGCCACTGCCCGCGTGTGGGAGCCCGGCGCGGGCAGCGGCCAGGCCACGCGCGGGCTGGCCGCGCGTTTCGCCCATGTGCACGCCACCGACCCCAGCGCTGCGCAGATCGAGCGCCACTGGGCGCGGGACCTGGCCGATGCCAGGGTCAGCCTGGCGGTCGAACCCGCCGAAACCACCGCCCTGGACGACGCCAGCGTGGACCTGGTGGCGGTGGCGCAGGCGCTGCACTGGTTCGACCGCTATCGCTTCTTCGCCACCTGCGAGCGCGTGCTGCGTCCCGGGGGCGTGCTGGCGGCGTGGACCTACCAGGACATCATTTTCGAGGACGACCTGGCCGAGGTGGCCGAGAAGGTCCGCGACGACATCGACCCGTACTGGCCGCCGGAGCGCGCCGACGTGGACATGGGCTACGGCGACTATGTCTGGCCATTCGAGGCCTTGCCCACGCCGCGCCTGTGGCTGACCGCCGACTGGAACCTGCCCACGCTGCTGGGCTATTTCGGCAGCCTGTCCGCCACCGGCAGCTACCGGGCGGCGACCGGGGAAGACCCGGTTTATGCGCACACCCCCGCGCTGGCCGAGGTCTGGGGCGATCCGCAGCGGGTGCGCACCATGCGCTGGCCGCTGATCCTGCACCTGCGCCGCAAGCCGCTGTAGAACGGAGCGTCCCGGCGGCAACGGCAAACAGCCGGTGATGGGCTGTCCGGGCGCGCTGCGGCGCGTTCATCCTCACGCCGTCTGCTGGTCTGCTGGTCTGCTGGTCTGCTGGTCTGCGGGGCGCGGTGTAGAATGCGCGGGCCGGTCCGCCGGCACACCACCAACGACGTCTTCAGGGCGGGGTGCGATTCCCCACCGGCGGTAGGTCGCCCAGCGACGAGCCCGCGAGCGCCTTGGGCGGCATGCGAGTCCCTCGCAAGAGCCCGCACATCCCTGTGCGGACTTTCCAATGTCGCCGAAGGGTCAGCAGATCCGGTCAGATGCCGGAGCCGACGGTCATAGTCCGGATGAAAGAAGACGGCACCGCCGAACCGCGCGCAGGCGCGGCGTCGTGCGCCTGCCTTCGCGCCCCGGGGGCGTCTCCGCTTTGCTTCCGCGAGAGACGTGCCATGCCTTCCACGATTCCCCGTGCTTTTCCCGTCCTCCCGCTGGAGGCCTGCTGATGTTCACCGGCATCATCGAGGGCGTGGGCCGCATCGCCGCGCTGGAGCCCGTAGGCGGCGACATCCGCCTGACCGTTGCCGTGGGCACGCTGCCGTTCGACGCCGTGCAGCTGGGCGAGAGCATCGCGGTCAATGGCGTGTGCCTGACCGTGATCGCGTTCGACGCGTCCAGCTTCCAGGCCGATGCATCCAACGAAACCCTTGCGCTGACCACGCTTGGCCGTCTGCGCGAAGGCGCACTGGTGAACCTGGAGCGTGCCATGCGCCCGACCGACCGTCTGGGCGGCCATCTGGTCAGCGGCCACGTGGACGGCGTCGGTCGCGTGCTGTCGGTGCACGAGGACGCGCGCGCGCAGCGCTGGCGCTTCGCCGCGCCGGCGCCGCTGCTGAAGTACATCGCCAGGAAGGGCTCGATCTGCGTGGACGGCGTCAGCCTGACCGTCAACGAGGTGGACGGCGAAGGCTTCGAGGTCGCGCTGATCCCGCACACCGTGTCGCACACGGCCTTCTCGCAGACCGCCGTCGGCGACGCGGTGAACCTGGAAATCGACCTGGTCGCGCGCTATGTGGAACGCCTGCTCGGCGCGCGCTGAGTGGCGTCCGACCCGTCTATGGACACCGTCACGCCCACCGTCATCCGTCACCGTCATCCCAGCGAACGCTGGGATCCACTTTGACGTTGCTGTTTCGCTGGCAAGCCAGACCAAGCATCAAGGTCAAGATGGATCCCGGCGTTCGCCGGGATGACGACTTCTCTTCCATTATCCGAGCGCTGAAAGATGGCTTTTTCCCCGATTCCCGAACTCCTTGAAGAGATCCGCAACGGCCGCATGGTCGTCATCGTCGACGACGAGGACCGCGAGAACGAAGGCGACCTGATCATGGCCGCCGAGCTGGTCAAGCCGTCGGATATCAACTTCA